>NZ_LHVI01000023.1:0-381379 GCF_001269755.1 Pseudomonas sp. Q12-87
CAGTACAGACCGTGGGAGATTTCACCCCTCCTCCTTTCACCCAAGCGCCGATAAAGAATGCATCTGGCCTAGACCGACGATAGGAACAAGCCTGCGCCTCTGGGTGAACCCTTCAAGTGTTCAAACCTTAGCCCGGAGGATTTTCAATGGCAATGCCGGTTTCTGTCGTAAAGCCGATCGTGGGTGTTGATGTCGCCAAGGATGAGTTGGTGATTTATCACGCAGAAACAGATCGACTCGAAGCGATCCCCAACACCAAAGCTGCGATCAAGAAGTGGCTCAAGGCGTTGCCCGCGCCAGTGGATGTCGCCATCGAAGCCACCAATATCTATCACCAGGAATTCGCCGACCTGGCTTATGCGCAAGGTTGTGTGATCTACATGATCGGCGGCTACGAGCTCAGCCATTACCGCAAAGGTGTGAAAGTTCGCGCTAAAACCGATGCGCTGGATGCTCGGTTGTTGGCTCGTTACTTGAACAACGAAGGCCACCAGTTGCACCCATGGACCCCGCCATCGCCCCTGTATTGCCGGCTTATAAGCCTTTTCCGGCGCCGAGCAGCCTTGGTTCAGGCGCGTGTCAGCCTCAAGCAAAGTTGGTCCAACGAACCGTTGCTCAAAACGGCGTTTGAGCACCAGATAAAGGCCATGCAACGACTGGAAATCTTGCTCGAGAAAACAATCCAGACGCAGTTGGAAGCAGCTGGCTTGAGCGCTCAGCTCAAGCGTTGCATGAAAGTCGAAGGTATCGGCCTATTGAGCGGTGCCCGTTTGCTCACGTCGTTTCAGCGTGGGGATTTCAGAAATGCCGATGCCTTCATCGCTTTTCTGGGCCTAGACCTGCGTATATCGGATTCAGGGAAAAAGAAGGGACGCCGCTGCTTGTCTAAGCGAGGTGACCCAGAGGCACGTCGATTGATGCATAACGCCGCGATGTCGGCGAGGCGCACAGCGGCATGGAAGGGTTTTTATGAGGCACTGAGGGCCCGGGGACTCAGCACAACCGAAGCATTAGTTGCACTGGCCCGCAAGCTTGCTCGAGTGGTATTCGCCCTGCTGAAGAACCAGAGCGAATACTTACCGAAAGGCATTTAAGGGGTAGCCCCGCACCATAGAATCTCCCACAGTAGATCGCGGGTGTACGCGGCATTTGCATACGGCACTGAACCCTGTGGGAGCGGGCTTGCCCGCGAAGACGGCGGCACATCCACCATTACTTCAAGCTGACCCACCGCTTTCGCGAGCAAGCTCGCTCCCACAGGGGGTTGCGGGCAACCTCAAAATCTTGGCACGACCGCAACGGGCTGCGGTCAATCGATCACAGGCCACCGGATTCGCCGCCAAGGATTTTTTCATGCCCGACATTCTGCCGCCGGATGCGCTGCCGGCCGACCTGCATTACGTCGAAGACACCGCTCCCGGTATCACTCGCCGCAAACTGCGAGGCAAGTTCTGCTATTTCGATCCCCAGGGACAGCGCATCACCGACCCCGCCGAGATCCAGCGCATCAATGCCCTGGCGGTGCCGCCGGCCTATACCGAGGTGTGGATCTGTACCGACCCGCGCGGTCATCTCCAGGCCACCGGTCGCGATGCCCGGGGGCGCAAGCAGTACCGCTACCACGAGCGCTGGCGGGAGGTGCGCGATGCCGACAAGTATTCTCGAATGCTGGAATTCGGACGCACCCTGCCCCGCTTGCGCAAACGCCTCGAGGAAATCCTGGCCAAGCCTGGGTTCAGCCGCGACAAAGTCATGGCCACCGTGATCACTTTGTTGGACGTGACCCTGATCCGTGTCGGCAACAGCCAATATGCCCGGGACAACCGCTCCTATGGACTCACCACCCTGCGCAGCAAACACGTCGAGGTCAACGGCAGCGCCATCGCCTTCCAGTTTCGCGGCAAGAGCGGTGTCGAACATCAAATCACGGTGAAGGACCGACGCCTGGCGCGAATCATCAAGCGCTGCCAGGAGATCCCCGGCCAGAACCTGTTCCAGTACCTGGACGAAAACGGCGAGCGCCATTCCATCAGTTCTTCCGATATCAATGCCTACCTCAAGACCCTCACTGGCGCCGATTTCACGGCCAAGGACTACCGCACCTGGGCGGGTAGCGCAGCGGCTCTGGCCGGGCTGCGGGCGCTGCGCTGGGAAACCGAGGCGCAGGCGAAAAAACACGTCGCCGAAATGGTCAGGCAAGTCGCCCGCCAGTTGGGCAACACGCCAACCGTCTGTCGTAAATGCTACATTCACCCTGCGGTGGTGGAGAGTTTCATGCTCGGCGCCTTGAACGAGCTGCCCAAACCCCGGCAACGCAAAGGCCTCAGTGAGGAAGAAGCCGGGCTGACGATGTTTCTGACGCGCATGACACAAGCGGCCGAGGCCTGCTGAACGCCCCGTCGAACCCTACGCGGACACGTGCGGCGACACCACGGCAGAGGAACATCCGCCCAGCCGCGAACTCCCAACTGTACGGCACTGCCGATCCGCAGACACTTCAACCCGTGAAGTCGACAGGAGTTTCAGATGTCCGAACACATTGTCCATTTTCATTGCCAGATCGATCAGGGAACCACGGAACGCTTTCGAGACAGCTGCCTGGAGGCCATCGAAAAAGGCGCCGACTCGCTCATGCTCAACCTTTCCACCGTCGGTGGCAGCACCAACTTCGGCTTCACCCTCTATACGTTCATCAAGTCCCTTCCCGTGCCGGTGCGCGCCGTGAATGCCGGCAACATCGAGTCGATGGGCATCGTCATGTTCCTGGCCGCCAGCGACCGCACCACCACGCCCCATTCGCGGTTCCTGATCCATCCAATGAACTGGTATTTCGGCCAGAAATCGGTGGACCATTCGCGCTTGCGCGAGTACCTGTCCAGCCTGGACAACGACGTGGCCCGATACGTGGAGATCTACGTCAAGGAAACCGCCGGCGCCGCCACGCAACTGGATATCTTCAAATGCCTGTGTGCCGAGGAGCGCGTCATCCCGGCGGAAAACTCCCTGGCCTTCGGCATCGCCCATCGGGTCGAACAGGTGATTTTCCCGGCGGAGGCCAAGCATTGGAAAATCAGCGGTGGCGAGGACTGAGCAGATACGTGAGCGTATATATGCAAGCCGGGGTTTATTTGCTTTGAATAAATTTAAGCCTGTATAACTTCAAGCGAAGCGGCTGTATAACTTATTCAATGCCCACATTGCCGTTCGTCGCCAGCGAAACGTTTTTTTTAAACTTCCCCGCCGAATTTTCTTTCACAGTTATGCGAGGCAGTTACTCGCTTAACCAAAATGAGGAATCTCGAAATGGCTAATAGCGGAAACAAAAACCCCGGTAACTTCGCAAACGACCGTGAGAAAGCGTCTGAAGCCGGCAAGAAAGGCGGACACGCTTCGGGCGGCAACTTTGCAAACGACCGGGAAAAAGCCTCTGAAGCCGGCCGCAAAGGTGGCGAACGCAGCCATGGCGGCGGCAGAAAATCGTAACCCTGCAACCGTTGGGGCGCAGCCTTGCTGCGCCCTGGCGCTTAATCGTCGAGGCCATTCATGAGCAGCCATGATCGATTCATCGTCAGTTTCATCGCCAACGGCCAACCCGACAATCGGGTGTTGGAGGCGGACACCGAGACGCTGAGCGCCCAGGAAGCCGAGGCGCTCCTGAGAGTGACATTCAATGAATTGAAGAGCGTCGAGATCAGTGATGTACAAGTTCAGAAAAGAACTAAGCCAAACGAAACGGAACATGATGTTCCGGGGCACTTCAAACAGCCGTAACTGATGTAGAACTGCCCCGTCGAACTTAAACACCCACACTGTATATCCAACGTTTGCCACAAGGCACTTTTGTCACATCTTAATGGCTATGTCCCGTCGGGTCCTTGACTTGCCACACCTGGCCTTTCTGCCATGCATCGGCACCAGGATCGACCGCCGGCGCGGCGATGCCTGCCCGGGCACGCTTTTTCGCTTCGCTGTCCACACCCATCCGACTGTCACGTTCACGCACGAGTTGCGGGTCGACCTGGCCATCGGCGGTGAACCCCATCATCAACTGCGGTACGCCGTAGGGTAGTTCCTGGCCCTGCTCGGTGTGCCAGGTGTGCCAAGTCTTGCCATAGGTGGTCACCAGGTTATCCATGAGCCGGGTTTCCGCCACCTGGGGTATCCCCGGAGCGATCAACTGTCCGGATTTCACCTCATGCACATGGCTGTGCCACAACTGCTTCTCGCTGGTCGGCAGGCCTTCGAACAACCGTTTGCTGATGATGTACTCGACGCCCATCAATCTGGCGCTCGACGTGTTGCCGTCGAAGATCGCGCATTGGAAGACTTCCTGGTTCAGTGCGGTGCAGTAGTGATGCGCCTCCATTTGCCCCGACATCCGACCGTTATAGAAATGGAAACCGTCGAGGTACAGGTTCAACGCCTGCACCGGGGGCTTGTTCTGCAGCATGTCGGCCCCGGCTTCGAGCGTCGCGGTGGTCGGCGTCTTCGCTGCGCCCGGCACGCTCACCGGCGAGTCTGTATTGCTACCGGCGCAGCCGGTCACCCCTAGCGCCGTGGCCCAAAGCACTGCCCAGGTTCCATAAAGGCTTTTACGCGGCATGTCGTTTCTCCTTTCGATGACTGTCCATCAGAAAGGCGTCGGGGGCCCGGGGTTTGATTTATCTTGCGTGCTGGCCGACAGGCGGCCCGGGCAGCCATTGAAACACTCAGCGCCCGGTATAAGCCTGCTTTACCCCCTCGATCCAGGACGGGTCGAGGCGCGGTTGTTCCGTGTCCAGGTTCAGCGCCTGCATGTTCGCCAGATGCTCATCGGCTTCGCGCACCAGTGAACCCTGGTCGCTGGAGTTGGCATCCAGCTGATGCATCTGCGCCAGCCCCAGGTGATAGAACCGCAACAGCTTCATGGCGGTAGGATCCTGGGCCTGCACGCCGGCCTTTACCTGATGCATCACGTTGGTGATCCTCATCAGGCTGCGCTTGAGCTGCCAGCCATACACCGCCGCGGCCATCCACGGCTGCGACCAGAAATACAGGCGCATCGAGCCAACCAACACCAGCACCGCGACAATCACGCCACCCAGATTGAAGCGAAAATTGTCGCCCCCTGGCGTGCCAAAGACCATCACGGCCAGGCTGGACAGCAACATTGCCAGCGCCAGGAACACCACCGCCACGATGAGCGTGCTGCGACGGGTCTGCTGGCGATAGGTGCCGGCATCCCAGGGTTTGATCTCGAACATCGCGGTGCAATTTCCTTGTACGGGGTAAAAAGAGTCACGCATTATCGCCTGCCCGTTCGATTTAGCTATGCTGGGGCGCATTTCGTGTTGCAACCGAGCCGAAGGATCCGGATCAAAGTCCATGGCGATACCGCAAGGATCGTGCGATCTTCCTACGTGGACGTATTTTCAAAGATGCCGTCGTTGTGTGCATGGCATCGTTTTCAAGGAAAGCTGAATGACTCAAAGACATGTAATCAACGCCTCGGTAAGCCCCAAGGGCAGCCTGGAGACCTTGTCCCAGCGCGAAGTCCAGCAACTGAGCGAAGCCGGTTCCGGCAGTATCTACACCCTCTTTCGCCAGTGCGCCCTGGCCATCCTCAACACCGGCGCCCATGTCGACAACGCCAAGACCATCCTGGAAGCCTACAAGGATTTCGAGATCCGCATTCACCAGCAGGACCGCGGCGTACGCCTGGAACTGCTGAACGCGCCGGCCGACGCCTTCGTCGACGGTGAAATGATCGCCAGCACCCGGGAAATGCTATTCAGCGCCCTGCGCGACATCGTCTACACCGAGAACGAACTGGACAGCCAACGCATCGACCTGAGCTCGTCCCAGGGCATCAGCGACTACGTGTTCCACCTGCTGCGCAACGCCCGCACCTTGCGCCCGGGTGTGGAACCGAAAATTGTCGTGTGTTGGGGCGGTCACTCGATCAATACCGAAGAATACAAATACACCAAGAAAGTCGGCCACGAACTGGGCCTGCGCAGCCTGGACATCTGCACCGGCTGCGGCCCAGGCGTGATGAAAGGCCCGATGAAAGGCGCCACCATCGCCCACGCCAAGCAACGCATCCACGGTGGTCGGTACCTGGGCCTGACGGAGCCGGGCATCATCGCCGCCGAGGCGCCGAACCCGATCGTCAACGAGCTGGTGATCCTGCCGGACATCGAGAAACGCCTGGAGGCCTTTGTACGTGTCGGCCACGGCATCATCATCTTCCCGGGCGGTGCCGGCACGGCGGAGGAGTTCCTGTACCTGCTGGGCATCCTGATGCACCCGGCCAACCAGGACCTGCCCTTCCCGGTGGTCCTCACCGGACCGAAAAGCGCCGCGCCGTACCTTGACCAGTTGCACGCGTTTGTCGGCGCGACCCTTGGCGAGGCTGCCCAGAAGCACTACCAGATCATCATCGATGACCCGGCCGAAGTGGCCCGGCAGATGACCCAGGGGCTCAAGGAGG
The DNA here is from genome assembly GCF_001269755.1 of Pseudomonas sp. Q12-87. NCBI lineage: Bacteria > Pseudomonadati > Pseudomonadota > Gammaproteobacteria > Pseudomonadales > Pseudomonadaceae > Pseudomonas > Pseudomonas sp. Q12-87. The sequence continues at coordinate 6,473 of NZ_LHVI01000023.1, forward strand.
TCAAGCAGTTCCGCCGTGAGCGCAACGACGCTTTCCACTTCAACTGGCTGCTGAAGATCGACGAAGGCTTCCAACGCCCGTTCGACCCGACCCATGCCAACATGGCCAGCTTGGGGCTGAGCCGCGAACTGCCCGCCCACGAATTGGCCGCGAACCTGCGTCGGGCGTTTTCAGGGATCGTGGCCGGCAACGTCAAGGACAAGGGCATCCGCCTGATCGAGGAACACGGCCCTTACGAGATCCACGGCGATGCCGCCATTATGGAACCCCTTGACCGCCTGCTCCAGGCCTTCGTCGCCCAGCATCGAATGAAGTTGCCAGGCGGCGCGGCCTACGTGCCGTGCTACCGCGTGGTGACCTGATCCTCGGGCCCACAATTCTCGCGCGAACCGGCCCACCGGCCTTGACGGTGGGCCTGGCGATGATCAGTCGTCAGGCAGCGGCACCAAACCGGTCGCGGCTGTTGGTGAGATGCAGCCACATGGCGGCGCGGGCGGCGTCCGGGTCCTGGCGCTTGATCGCGTTGAAAATCGCCTCATGCTCCAGGCTCGCCAACTGCGCCAGCTTGCCCAGGTCTGCCTGGCCACGTTCGGCGACATTCACCCGGGTCCGGGGAATCATCGCACTGCCCAGGTGCTGCATGATTTCGACAAAACAGGTGTTGTCCGTGGCTTCGGCGATCAGCAGGTGGAAACGCCGGTCGGCCTCCACGCAGCTGTCGTTGTTGCTGGACAGCCGCTGATAGTCATCCAGCGCTTGGCGCATCTGCTGCAAATGATGCTCGCTGCGGCGCTGGGCGGCCAAGGCGGCTGCCTGGGTCTCCAGGCCCAGGCGCAGCTCCAGGATGCCCCGCACACCCGCCGCGGTATCGACATTGAGGCGCAACCCCGGCTCACCGGTCTGCTCCAGGACAAAGGTGCCGATGCCATGGCGGGTTTCCACCAAGCCTGAAGCTTGCAACTTGGAAATCGCCTCGCGCACCACCGTGCGGCTGACGCCGTGTTCTTGCACGATGGCCCCTTCCGAGGGCAGTTTTTCCCCTGGCTTGAGTTGCCCCAGCAAAATGCTCTGGCTCAGCTTCGCCACCAAGTCGTGGGCCAGGTTGTGGGTACGCTTGCGCAGTGGCACGTCGATTTCTTGCATCGCCAGGGTTCCTCGAAAGCAGGCTCAAAGATCCTACCATCAGCAGGCTTATAAGTGCTGGCCATCGGCAGCTAACTTGTATGACAACACACAGGCTAGAGCACATATTGATCGGTAGAAACGCAAGCTCAAGCGTTCATTCAGCTCTGTGGCCTCGCCTGCCCATCGCCAAAATTTTACTTAAAGCTTACTGTTTTAGGCATAAACAGCACTTTTATCCAATCCAATCGTGATCAAAAATCGCTTGTCAGCCAAAAAAATCAAGTTGTATGATGTCTATCAACATCGGCACCTGCACGATGCCCGCATAAAAATAACGAGTGGGAGAAAAACCAGTGAACACATCCAGCCTCAAGGCGAATGCCGGCGCGGATCCGGTGCTGCTGTCGGCCATATCCAAGGTCAAGCGCCACATCCTGCCGCTGTTCGTCATCATGTTTATCGTCAACTACATCGACCGCGTGAACATCGGCTTCGTGCGTGCCCACATGGAGCACGACCTGGGTATCGGTGCAGCGGCCTATGGCTTTGGCGCCGGCCTGTTCTTCATCGGCTACGCGCTGTTCGAAGTCCCGTCCAACATCCTTCTGCAAAAAATCGGCGCGCGCATCTGGCTGACCCGCATCATGCTCACCTGGGGCCTGGTAGCCGCCGGCATGGCCTTCATCCAGAACGAAACCCACTTCTACATCCTGCGTTTCCTGCTGGGCGTTGCCGAAGCCGGTTTCTTCCCCGGGGTCATCTATTACTTCACCCGCTGGTTACCAGGCGTGGAGCGCGGCAAGGCCATCGCCATCTTCCTCAGCGGCTCGGCCATCGCGTCGCTGATCTCCGGCCCGCTGTCGGGATTGCTGCTGCAGATCAACGGCCTGGGCATGCACGGCTGGCAATGGATGTACTTCATTGAAGGGATGTTCTCCGTCGGCCTGTGCGTCTTCGTCTGGTTCTGGCTGGACTCCAAGCCCCACGATGCCAAATGGCTGAGCCGTGAAGAACAAGATGTGCTGGTCAAGACCATCGACGATGAGCAGCGAGCACGGGAAGCCGCCTCGCCGATCAAACTGTCCATCGGCCAGTTGCTCAAGGATCGCCAGATCATTCTGTTTTGCCTGATCTACTTCTTCATTCAATTGACGATCTATGCCGCCACCTTCTGGCTGCCGAGCATCATCAAGAAGATGGGTGACCTCAGCGACATCCAGGTCGGACTGTTCAACTCCATCCCATGGCTGCTGTCGATTGTCGGCATGTACGCCTTCGCCTCGCTGTCGGCCAAGTGGAAATTCCAGCAGGCCTGGGTGGCGGCGGCCCTGCTCATCGCTGCGGCAGGGATGTTCATGTCCACCACTGGCGGGCCGATCTTCGCTTTCGTCGCCATCTGCTTCGCGGCCCTGGGCTTCAAATCCGCTTCATCGCTGTTCTGGCCGATTCCCCAGGCCTACCTGGACGCGCGCATCGCCGCGGGAGTCATTGCACTGATCAACTCCGTGGGCAACCTGGGCGGGTTCGTCGCTCCCACCACGTTCGGCTTGCTCGAGGAGCACACTGGCTCGATCCAGGGCGGCCTCTACGGCTTGGCGGCCACCTCGATCATCGCCGCGATCATCGTCTTTGCCGCACGCAATACGCCCAAGCCAAAAGCGCTGGTGACGCCGGCCAACCCAACCGCCAGCCACGTCTGACCATTCGATTCGCACAAGGATAAGTTCACATGACTAGCGTAGAAACCAGCAAAGCCCCGATCATCACCAGCATGCAGATTGTGCCCGTGGCCGGCCATGACGGCATGCTGCTGAACCTCAGCGGCGCCCATGGCCCGTTCTTTACCCGCAACATTGTCATTCTCAAGGACAACGCAGGCCACACTGGCGTGGGTGAGGTGCCCGGTGGCGAACGCATTCGCCAGACCCTCGAAGATGCACGCTCGCTGGTGGTCGGCAGCCCCATTGGCACGTACCAGAAGATCCTCAACACGGTGCGCCACGCATTCGCCGACCGCGATGCCGGTGGCCGTGGCCTGCAGACGTTCGACCTGCGCATCACCATCCATGCCGTGACCGGCCTGGAAGCGGCGTTGCTCGACCTGCTCGGCCAGCATCTGGACGTCCCGGTGGCGGCCCTGCTCGGGGAAGGCCAGCAGCGTGACGAAGTGAAAATGCTCGGATATCTGTTTTACGTCGGGGACCGCCAACAAACCGACCTGCCCTACCGCAGCGAGCCGGGCGCCGACAACGACTGGTTCCGTGTACGCCACGAAAAGGCCCTGGACGCCGACGCCGTCGTACGCCTGGCCGAAGCCGCCCATGCTCGCTACGGGTTCCAGGACTTCAAGCTCAAGGGCGGCGTGCTCAGGGGCGACGAAGAAATCGAAGCGGTCACCGCACTGGCCGAGCGCTTTCCCCAGGCGCGCATCACCCTGGACCCGAACGGCGCCTGGTCACTGAAGGAGGCCATTGGCCTGTGCCGCGACCAGCACAAAGTGCTGGCCTATGCGGAGGATCCTTGCGGTGCCGAGAACGGCTACTCGGGCCGTGAGGTCATGGCTGAATTCCGTCGGGCCACAGGCCTCAAGACCGCCACCAATATGATTGCCACCGATTGGCGCGAGATGGGCCACGCCATCACTTTGCAGTCGGTGGACATTCCCTTGGCCGACCCGCACTTCTGGACCATGCAGGGTTCGGTGCGAGTGGCGCAGATGTGCAATGAATGGGGCCTGACCTGGGGCTCCCACTCCAACAATCACTTCGATATTTCCCTGGCGATGTTCACCCACGTCGCCGCCGCCGCACCGGGCGATATCACCGCCATCGACACTCATTGGATCTGGCAGGACGGCCAGCGGCTGACCAAGGCACCGTTGCAAATCCAGGGCGGCTGCGTGCAAGTGCCGAAAAAGCCGGGGTTGGGGATCGAGCTGGACACCGATCAACTGGCCAAGGCCCATGAACTCTATAAAGGCATGGGCCTCGGTGCGCGAGACGATGCCGTGGCGATGCAGTTCCTGATTCCGGGCTGGACGTTCAACAACAAGCAGCCGTGCCTCGTGCGTTGAGTCGATTGCTCCCGTTTGGCGGATGGCGCATATGAACTTGAACTCACCATGACTCCTTGTGGGAGCGAGCCTGCTCGCGATGACGGCGGCACATCCAACATCGCTTTCAGGCAGACCGCATCGCGAGCTGGCTCGCTCCCACAGGAAGTTGTGATCAGGCCGTTCTAACCCTCCGGCCGCAGGATCAGCACCGCCAACGGCGGCAGGTTGAGTTCCATCGACAGGGCCTGGCCATGGCTGGGCACCTCTTCGGTCGATGCACCGCCGCTGTTGCCATAGTTGGAACCGGCATAGGTGTCGGCATCGCTGTTGAGCAACTCCACCCAGCGCCCGCCAAACGGCACGCCGACCCGGTAAGCCTCGCGCGGCACCGGAGTGAAGTTGGCGACCACCAGCACCGGACGCCCGTCCTTGCTCCAGCGCAGCCACGCATACACGCTGTTGAGCGCATCGTCGCCGATCAACCACTGGAACCCTTGGGGCGCATCGTCCTGGTCATGGAGCGCCGGTTCTTCGCGATAGAGTCGGTTCAGATCGCTGACCAGTCTCTGCACGCCACGGTGTTCGGGGTATTGCAGCAGGTACCAGTCCAGTTGCTGATCATGATTCCACTCGCGCCACTGGCCGAACTCGCAGCCCATGAACAACAGTTTCTTGCCGGGATGTCCCCACATGAAGCTCAAGTACGCCCGCAGGTTGGCGAATTTCTGCCAGCGGTCACCGGGCATCTTGTCGATCAGCGAACGCTTGCCATGGACCACTTCGTCGTGGGAAATCGGCAGGACGAAGCGCTCGGACCAGGCGTATACCAGGCCGAAACTCAGCTCATTGTGATGATGCGCGCGGTACACCGGATCCTGCTGGATGTAGTGCAGCGAATCGTGCATCCAGCCCATGTTCCACTTATAGGCAAAGCCGAGGCCGCCCTGCTGGGTGCTCTGGCTCACGCCCGGCCAAGCCGTGGATTCTTCCGCGATGACCAGCGCGCCAGGCGTTTCCAGCGCCACGACGTCGTTGAGATGTCGCAGGAAATCGATGGCTTCCAGGTTCTCGCGCCCGCCATGACGATTGGGCACCCACTCCCCTGCTTTGCGCGAATAGTCGCGATACAGCATCGAGGCCACCGCATCGACCCGCAGCCCGTCGACGTGAAAATGCTTCAACCAGTGCAGCGCCGAAGCGAGCATGAAGCCATGGACTTCGGTGCGCCCCAGGTTATAGATCAGGGTGTCCCAATCCTGATGGAAGCCTTCCAGTGGGTTGCCGTATTCGTACAGCGCGGTGCCGTCGAACTGAGCCAGCCCGTGGGTGTCGGTTGGAAAGTGCGCAGGCACCCAGTCGAGGATCACGCCAATGCCGGCCTGGTGGCATGCGTTGATGAACGCCGCGAAGTCATCCGGCGACCCGAAGCGCGCCGTCGGTGCGAACTGCGACAGCGGCTGATAACCCCAAGAACCACCGAACGGGTGCTCCATGATCGGCATCAGCTCGATATGGGTAAAACCCAGGTCCTTGACGTAGGGAATCAGCCGTTCGGCCAGTTCATGCCAGTTGTATTGGCGGGCCACTTCGCCTGTTTCATCGGTTTCGCACTGCCAGGAACCGGCGTGCAATTCATAGATCGACAACGGCGCGCCCGGCAGTTGGCGTTCGCGTCGGCTCTGCATCCACTCGTCGTCTTGCCATTCGATTTTCAACCGCGGGGCAACCTTGGACGCAGTGTCTGGCGGCATCTGCGTCGCCAGCGCCACCGGATCGGCCTTGAGCGGCAGGATGCCGTGGGCGCCGAGGATTTCATATTTGTAGCCTTCACCCGCGCCCAGCCGTGGAATGAATAATTCCCAGACACCGGACGGGTACCGAATGCGCATCGGATGCCGCCGGCCGTCCCAGACGTTGAAGTCCCCCACCACCGAAACGCGTCGGGCATTCGGCGCCCACACGGCGAAGCGCACGCCGTCGACCCCATCGACGGTGGTCAGTTGTGCGCCGAGGCAGGAGCTGAGGTCGCGGTGGTTGCCTTCGGCAAACAGATAAAGGTCCATCTCGCCTAGCAACGGCCCGAAGCTGTAGGGGTCCTCCGCCACTTGTTCGCCACCCGCCCATCGGGTGCGCAGCAGGTACGCCTGGCTACGGTCGAAATGACCGACGAATAGGCCGGGGGTTTCGGTGGGTTGCAGTTCACCCAGCTCTTCGCCGCCGTCACGGGCCAGCACATGCACACTCAGCGCGCCGGGCAGGTAGGCCCGGATGAATTGTCCGCCCGCCCCATCACCGTGTGGGCCCAATATGGAAAACGGATCCTGATGTTCGGCACGCACCAGCGCGTCGATGTCGCGGCTGGATGGCAGCAGCGACTCCCTGGCCTGCCCCTGTGGTTCTTTGTTCGAGACGCTCATGATTCTCTCCACTAAATCGGTCCGGCTAAATCGGAAAAGGGTTGCAGCCCACTCAACAACCCGTACAGCCCATGCAAGGGCACGGGCAGCCAGGCGGGGCGATTCTCGGCTTCATAGGCCACTTCATAGGCCGCCTTCTCCAGGCCGAACAACGCCAGCGCGGCGTTTTCGCCTTCAGCATCCTTCCACTCATGGGCAAGACTAGCTGCCGCCAGCCGATATGCCTCAATGAATGCCTGGCGAGCCTCTATCAAATAACGATCGGCGACCCGTTGTCGCGCCGCATCGGCATCAGCCGTGCTGTCGACGGTGTGCAAGTGGATCGCCATCGCCGCCGCGTAATCGAAAGAGCGCAGCACACCACTGACATCCTTGTACGGGCTGTGCTTGCCCCGCCGTTCATGCAGCGGTCGCGCCGGCTCGCCCTCGAAGTCGATCAGGTAGGCGTCGCCCTTGATGACCAGCACCTGCCCCAGGTGCAAGTCGCCATGGACACGGATGCGCAATCCACCGGCAGCCTTGCCGGCCAGCTCCTGGACATGGGCCAGGACGGTTTTGCGGTGCTCCAGCAAGCGTGCGACCATGGCCTGGTCCGCCGGGTTCAATTGGCTTTGGTTCTGCTTGAGCAGGCGCAAGGCGTTTTCCACTTGGGCCGCCACATCCTTGCCGATGGCCTGGGCCTCCTTGGCACTGGTAGCCTGCGGCGCGAAGTCGGGATTGTCGGTGGACTGGGCCAGCATCTGGTGCATTTCTCCCAGGCGTTGGCCGAGCATGCCGGCAAAATCCTTCAGCTCACCCAAGGCGTTGTAGTGCTGTTCCTGCTCGGACACCGCGTCCGCCAGCTCATCGCGCAGGGCCCGTTCGAGGTTGTTCTGCGTCCACTCCCAGGCGTCGCCCTGGTTGCTCAGATAACCCTGGGCAATCATCAGCAGCGCATCCTCGCCCTGGGTATCGCGGCGGATGACCGAACCCAGCAGCGGCGAAATATTGCTGAAACCGGCTTGCGTCAGGTAGGCACTCATCTCCAACTCCGGATGCACCCCTGAGGCGACCTTGCGGATCAGCTTGAGCACCAGGCTGCCGCCCACCACCACCGAACTGTTGGACTGCTCGGCCGACAAGTAGCGGACTTCCGGCTCGGCTCCTAGATTCAACGCAGCCAGGCCCTCAGTGGGCTCGAAACGCAACTCGCCCTCGTCGCACGGCAGCACCGTGCCCGCCTGCATGCTTTGCAGCACTGCCCTGACGAAGCTTTCCAGGCTGAACGCATCGGTGATCAGACCGACCTGGCGAACCCGACGCACACGCGACAGCGCCAGTTGCTGCGGTAATGCCGCGCCCATCTGGTCCTCGGGCAGCAGGCCGAACGGCAATTGGTAACGCAGCGTCTGGCCGCCACTGGTGACGTCGATTTCACTGAGCAGCACCGGCTGCTGCGGGTCACCAAAGCGCACGCCATAGACGATGTTGACCTTCTCGATCGCGCTGTCCTTGCCGGCGAACCAGCGACGATTCTGCAGCCAGCTCGGCAGGATGGTTTGCTCCAACGTGGTGCGCGACGGGGCCTCAAGCAACTCTTCCAGGCGTTTTTTCAGCACCAGCGTGGTGAAGTCGGGCAGGCTCTGGGCCGGTTCGACGTGCCAGCTCGGCATCTGGTTTTCCGCCGCCAAGGCGAACCAATAAAAGCCGTACGGCGCCAGGGTCAGCAGGAAATTCAACTGGCCAATGGGTGGAAAGGCGTTGCCGCCCAGCATTTCCACCGGGACCATGCCGGCGTAGGCCGACAGGTCCAGCTCGGCAGCCTGGGCGCTGCGGGACACGTTGGCCACGCACAGGATGATCTCGTGCTTGCCGTCCGGACTCGTGTATTCGCGGGTATAGGCCAGGATCCGGCGGTTGCTGGGCGAGAGCATTTTCAATGTGCCACGGCCGAAGGCCTTGGACTGCTTGCGCACCGCCAGCATTCGCCGGGTCCAGTTGAGCAGTGAATGGGGATCGCCGGCCTGGGTCTCGACATTGACCGACAGGTAACCATAGAGCGGGTCCATGATGGGCGGCAGCACCAGGCTGGCCGGGTCGGCGCGGGAAAAACCACCGTTGCGATCGATCGACCATTGCATCGGTGTCCGCACGCCATCGCGGTCCCCCAGGTAAATGTTATCGCCCATGCCGATTTCGTCGCCGTAATACAACGTCGGCGTGCCGGGCATCGACAGCAGCAGGCTGTTGAGCAATTCCACTCGACGACGGTCACGCTCCATCAACGGCGCCAGGCGCCGGCGAATCCCCAGGTTGATGCGCGCCCGACGGTCGGCCGCGTAGTAATTCCACAGGTAGTCGCGCTCCTTGTCGGTGACCATTTCCAACGTCAGCTCATCGTGATTGCGCAGGAAAATCGCCCACTGGCAATTGGCAGGAATCTCCGGGGTCTGGCGCAGGATGTCGGTGATGGGAAAACGATCTTCCTGGGCCAACGCCATGTACATGCGCGGCATCAAGGGGAAGTGGAACGCCATGTGGCATTCGTCGCCGTTCAAGCCTTGGGCGTCGACATCGCCGAAATACAGCTGGGTGTCTTCCGGCCATTGGTTGGCTTCGGCCAGCAACATGCGGTCGGGGTAATTGGCGTCGATCTCGGCCCGGATCAGCTTGAGGACATCATGGGTTTCGGGCAGGTTCTCGTTATTGGTGCCATCGCGCTCGATCAGGTACGGGATGGCGTCCAGGCGCAGGCCGTCGATGCCCATGTCCAGCCAATAGCGCATCACCGACAGCACGGCCTTGATGACCTGCGGATTATCGAAGTTGAGGTCCGGCTGATGGGAATAGAAACGGTGCCAGAAATATTGGCCGGCTACCGGGTCCCAGGTCCAGTTGGACTTTTCGGTGTCGAGGAAAATGATCCGCGTGCCATCGTACTTATGGTCATCGTCGGACCAGACGTAGAAATCCCGTGCACTCGAACCTTTCTTGGCCTTGCGCGCGCGCTGGAACCAGGGATGTTGATCCGAGGTGTGGTTGATGACCAGCTCGGTAATCACCCGTAGGTTGCGCTTGTGGGCTTCGGCTATGAAACGACGTGCATCGGCCATGGTGCCGTAGTCCGCGCTAATGCCGCGGTATTCGGCAATGTCGTAACCATCATCGCGCCGAGGCGAAGGATAGAACGGCAACAGCCAGATCGTGTTCACGCCCAGGTCGGCAATGTAGTCGAGCTTTTCTATCAGGCCAGGAAAATCACCGATGCCATCATTGTTGGAGTCGAAATAGGATTTGACGTGAACCTGATAAATCACCGCGTCCTTGTACCAGAGCGGGTCTTTGATGAAGGTGGCAGACCGGGGTTTCTTCGCCATTTGCAACTCCTGATGAATTCAATAACGCCGCTGGAGCAGGCTCGTGGGATTCCATGTGGCCAGGGAGCTGGCTCCCGCTTGAGTGCGAGGCGCTCATCGTTTTTAGGGGCGCTACGCGACCCAGCGGGAGCCAGCTCCCTCGCTACGAATAGCCCCCTATTTCAAGATTGCTCTCCCAGAATCGCTTCCGTTCTCACGCCACACTGATCCGCCAGATCCCAAACGGTTGGTAAGCCGGGTCGATCCGCATGAACTGATACTTGCCGTACCAGGTCCAGCGGTGTCCGTTCATCAAATCCTCGCCCTGGGTCTGGGCATCGTCCGGCAAGCCCATCTCCCACAGCGGCAACTCGAAGCTGGCTTCCTGCGGGTTGTGGGGGTCAAGGCTCACCGCCACCAGGATGAAATTGCTGCCGTCAGGCGTGCGCTTGCCGAAATAGAGAATGTTGTCGTTCCAGGCGTTGTAGATCTTCAAGCCCAGGTGCGTGTGCAGCGCCGGGTTCTGCCGGCGGATCCGGTTGAGCTGGGCGATCTCGGCAATGATGTTGCCCGGCGCGGTGAAATCTCGCGGGCGGATTTCGTATTTCTCCGAGTCCAGGTATTCCTCCTTGCCTGGCACCGGCGCCGATTCGCACAATTCGAATCCCGAATACATGCCCCATAAGCCTGATCCCATGGTCGCCAGCGCGGCGCGGATCAGGAAACCCGCGCGCCCCGATCCATGCAGGAAGGCGGGGTTGATATCGGGCGTGTTGACGAAAAAATTCGGCCGGTAGCACTCGCGCAAGGGCGATTCATTGAGTTCGCTGAAATAGGTCGCCAGCTCGGCCTTGGTGTTGCGCCAGGTGAAATAGGTGTAGCTCTGGGAATAGCCGACCTTGCCCAACCGCGCCATCATCGCCGGGGTGGTGAACGCTTCGGCCAGGAACATCACTTCAGGGTATTGGGACCGCACATCGGCGATCAGCCACTGCCAGAACGGCAGCGGCTTGGTGTGGGGATTGTCGACACGGAATATCTTCACGCCTTCGTTGACCCAGCCCACCACAATGTCCCGCAGCTCCAGCCACAGGCTGGGAATCGCATCGGCCGCATAGAAGTCGACGTTGACGATGTCTTGGTATTTCTTCGGCGGGTTCTCGGCATATTTGATCGTGCCGTCCGGCCGCCAGCTGAACCAGCCCGGATGCTGCTTCAGCCAGGGGTGGTCCTGGGAACACTGGATAGCGAAGTCCAAGGCGATTTCCAGGCCGTGGGCGGCGGCGGCTTTTACCAAGCGCCGAAAATCCTCGCGGGAACCCAACTGCGGATGAATCGCTTCGTGCCCGCCCTCCTCGCTGCCGATGGCGTAAGGGCTGCCCGGGTCATCGGGACCGGCCGTGAGGGAATTGTTCGGGCCTTTGCGGAAGCTGCGGCCGATCGGGTGGATCGGCGGAAAGTACAGCACGTCGAAGCCCATGTCCTGGATCACCGGCAGGCGCGAATGCACGTCATTGAAGGTGCCATGGCGCTGTGGGCTGTCGGTGATCGAGCGAGGGAACAGCTCATACCAGCTGGCGAACTCCGCCAGCTTGCGCTCCACATCCAGGGGGTATTCGGGACTGATGCTCAGGTAGGGCCGATGGTCCGCCTGGGACATGAGGTCCGCACTGCGGGGATCCAGGAACAACGCCACCTGCTCGGTCGGCAACAGGCCGGAGAGTTCGTGGTGCAACGCGGCCAGGTGCTCGCTCAGCTCACCATTGCTGCGCTCGGCGGCCAGCTGCACCTGGTTGCGCCCTTCCTGCAACTCCAGGCTGATGGGTACCCCGGCGCCGAACTTCTTTTCAAGCTCGTAGCGAAAACTGGCGAACTGGTCGATCCAGGCTTCGATGCAGAATACATAGCGACCTTGTTCCGGCACATTGAACTGGCCTCGCCAGCCATTGTTGCCCAGGTCAGTCATGACCTCGCTGTTCCACGCCTCATCCTCCAGCGCCCGCCAGCGGATGCGCACCGCCAGCTTGTCGTGACCGTCGGCGAATACTTTGCTGGTCACCGTCACGTCCTGCCCGGCCACGGCCTTGGCGGCAAATTGTCCGCCGTCGATCACCGGCATCGTGTTTTCAATAGCAATACGCGGCAACAACAAGGCCTGGGACAACGGCAAATGCGGGTTGTACGCCAGGTCTGTCGGGTGTTCAGCAGTCATCGAGCATCGCTCCTTTTACGCCCCATGGACGCGCTTTTGGCGGTAAAGGCCCAACGGGTCCCTAAATAAACTCACTTAAGCTCCGAACCGGGCCGGCGGCTAAAAGTTCAGAGGGATTTGCCCGTGCCGCCGGGATCAAACCTGGCGCAGGACGGTCAACAACCATAAGCACGACTCAAGCCATGTGCGTTACGGAGGCCCGCCCTGATGACAATTCCCATCCCGGCCGAAACACCCGATCCAAACATCGACGACCCCAACCTGCCACCGCCAGGACCGGATCCGGAGCCGATTCCGGAGAAAGATCCTCCACCCAGTCCCCAGCCGCCCTTTGGAGATCCGCCGAGCGAGGCACCGCCGGAGCGGGCTGGACGGCTCACTTAGTTGTAGATCAGAAACCTGTGGGAGCGGGCTTGCTCGCGAAAACAGAGTGTCAGGCAATATTTCCATCGACTGATGCGCCGCTTTCGCGAGCAAGCTCGCTCCCATAGATCCGTGTCAGGGCCACGGCGGTGTCAAGGTTTGTCCTCCCCCTCCAACGCTCGCACAATCACCGGCATCGCACTGAAAATCGCCAGCGCCAATATCGTACTCAGCACAGCCGTCGCCTCCCGGCCCAGCCCGGCGGCGACGCCGATGGCGGCGGTCATCCATAGCCCGGCTGCGGTGGTCAGGCCTTTGACGTGGCTTACGTCGCCGTCCGTGTTCTTCAGGATGGTGCCTGCGCCGAGAAAACCGATGCCCGCCACCACGCCTTGGATTACCCGGCTCATGGCGTCGGCCTGGGAGCCGGACATCTGCGGTACCAGAACGAACAGCGCGGCACCCAGGGCGACGAGCATGTGGGTGCGCACCCCGGCGGCCTTGCCTTTGTGTTCGCGTTCGAAACCGAGAATGCCGCCCAGCAGCGCGGCCATCACCAGGCGTACCGTGACCCGGGTCATCTGCTGGGCATCGGTGATGTCAGCGAATTCAGCTTGCAGGGTTATCCAGACTTCATGCCACCAGGCTTCCATGAAGCGTCCTCTTGTCAGTCGATACACGATGGACCGCAAGCGAAGCCAGAGGTGCGCCTGACCGCTGATCAGCCACGACGAACCCTGGCCGGGGGGCGGCGCCTAACGTTCAGGACATCCAGAAGGAAGCGCAGCCATGCCTGTACATATCGATGACAACCAAATCTGCCATTTCGAAACCCTCAATGGCCCGGAACAACGCCCTGCCAGTGAATTGACCATCGTCACCGACCCGGACAAAGCCATGTCGGCCGTGGAGCTCAATGGCGGGCGGGTCTATGTGACCGAGGCTGAAGTCGATGCATTGACTGTGGCCGGCGCGGCCGACAGACGCCAGAATCTCAAGGCCACCGACAGCGACTCGGTCATCTGACGGCTAGATCAAGGGTGAAGCCCGTGGCGAGGTAGGTGCTCCCTCGCCACAGGGGGAATTGTTCGCTTGTGCCTGGGTGCATCAAAGTGTCGCAGGGCCTGGGCTCGACGCCATCTGATCCGGTTTTAATCGAATTATCTGAGCCTGTTATGCAAACAGTTCAATGGTCATAGTGCGCCAGCCAGATACAGGCTGATGAGCGACCCGACCATGAGCGAAAGAATCCCCGTCCAGTTGATACAGACCTTCGAGCCCGCGCCAGTGAAAAGCAGGGCCGGGTCCACCGATAAGCTGATCCACACCCGCAGTTTTACCGGCTTGTTCCGCACCTTGCGCATCAGCGGTGCGGGGGTTCTGTTCCTGCTGTTCTTCGGCACGGTGTGGCTGAATTGGGGCGGTCGCCAGGCAGTGCTCTGGGATCTTTCCGAAAGCAAGTTCCACATTTTCGGCGCGACCTTCTGGCCCCAGGATTTCATCCTGCTCTCGGCGCTGTTGATCATTGCCGCCTTCGGCCTGTTTGCAATCACCGTGTTCGCCGGCCGCGTGTGGTGCGGCTACACCTGTCCGCAAAGCTCCTGGACTTGGATTTTCATGTGGTGCGAAAAAATTACCGAAGGTGAACGCAACCAACGGATCAAGCTGCAGGCCGCACCCTGGGGCGTGAACAAACTGTTACGCCGCACGGCCAAGCACACATTGTGGCTGGCCATCAGCCTGCTGACAGGCCTGACCTTCGTTGGCTACTTCACCCCGATCCGGCCGTTGGCCGAAGAGCTGCTGACCTTGCAAATGGCCGGCGTCAGTCTGTTCTGGGTGCTGTTTTTTACCGGGGCCACCTACCTCAACGCCGGCTGGCTGCGAGAAGCGGTGTGCATGCACATGTGCCCCTACGCACGGTTTCAGAGCGTGATGTTCGATAAAGACACACTGACCATCTCCTACGACACGGCCCGTGGCGAGATTCGCGGCCCGCGCAAGCGCGATGTGAACCCGGCGAATATCGGCCTGGGCGATTGCATCGACTGCCAGATGTGCGTGCAGGTCTGCCCCACCGGCATCGACATCCGCGACGGCCTGCAAATGGAATGCATCGGCTGTGCAGCGTGCATCGATGCCTGCGACTCGATCATGGACAAGATGGGCTACGCTCGCGGGCTGATCAAATACACCTCCGAACATCAATTGCAAGGCGGCAAGACGCACCTGCTACGGCCCCGGCTGATCGGCTACACGGCCGTGCTGCTGGTGATGATCGGGGCCCTGGCCCTGGCCTTGGTGCAGCGGCCCATGGTGTCTCTGGACGTCAGTAAGGACCGCGGTCTGTTCCGAGAAAACAGCGCCGGGCAGATCGAGAACATCTACAGCCTGAAGATCATCAACAAGACCCAGCAGCGCCAGGAATACCTGCTGTCCCTGGTGGACGGTGACGGCTTTATTCTCCAAGGCAAGACACAACTGACCCTGGCACCGGGGGAAATCGTCGACGTGCCGGTATCGGTGGCAATGCTCAGCGAGCGGCCCCGAAGTGGCTCCCAGGAAATGACCTTCAAGGTGGCCGACAGTGACGAACCTGAAATCTACAGCGTGGCCAAGAGCCGTTTTGTCGCGCCGATGAATCGGTGAAGCTTTAAGATGCCGGCACCTGTGATAGCGAGTTTGGCCGCGATAGCGGCCTGCCTGGACCGAAGATGGCGAATATGCAGCTACCATCACGAGCAAGCCAATTCCCACAGTTGAAGTGCAAACCACATGCCTCTCCAAACCGGGCCCGCCATGAAACGCTACGAAAAATTCGCCGATGACATCGCTGAACTGATCCGCTCCGGCATGCTGGGGCCGGGCCAGCGCGTGCCGTCGGTGCGTTACGCCAGCCAGACCTATGGCGTCAGCCCATCCACCGTGTTCCAGGCCTACTACCTGCTGGAGCGACGGGGCTTGATCCGAGCCCGGCCGCGTTCCGGCTATTTCGTCAATACGCACGCGCCGAGTCCTTTTTCCGAGCCGGCAATCAGCAGCCAGGTGCACGAGTCCACCGAAGTCGATGTCAGCGAACTGGTGTTTTCAGTACTGGATTCGATCAAGGACCCAACCACCATCCCCTTCGGCTCGGCGTTCCCCAGCCCTTCGCTGTTCCCCCTGCAGCGCCTGTCCCGTTCCCTG
The DNA here is from genome assembly GCF_001269755.1 of Pseudomonas sp. Q12-87. Lineage (NCBI taxonomy): Bacteria > Pseudomonadati > Pseudomonadota > Gammaproteobacteria > Pseudomonadales > Pseudomonadaceae > Pseudomonas > Pseudomonas sp. Q12-87. Next base: position 22,166 of record NZ_LHVI01000023.1, read on the forward strand.
TCCAGCGCCACGCGGGACATGGACCCGCGCATGGTCGTTACCGACATGTCTCCGGGCAACCCACAGTTGCGTCGACAAATCGCCCTGCGTTACATGGTCGGCGGCTTGATGCTGCCCATGGAGGAATTGCTGGTCACCAACGGCGCTTTGGAAGCCTTGAATCTGTGCCTGCAAGCCGTGACAGAGCCTGGCGACCTGGTAGCAATCGAGGCACCGGCGTTCTACGCCAGCCTGCAAGTGCTGGAACGGCTCAAGCTCAAGGCCGTGGAAATTCCCGTCCATCCGCGCGACGGCATTGACCTGGACGTGTTGGCGCAGACCCTGGAACGTCATCCGATCAAGGCCTGCTGGTGCATGACCAGTTTCCAGAACCCCATGGGCGCGACCATGCCCGAGGAAAGGAAACAAGCGCTGGTGGAACTCCTGCGCCGTCATCAGGTGCCGCTGATTGAAGACGACGTCTACGCTGAGCTTTATTACGGCCAGCAGGCGCCCAAGCCGGCCAAGGCGTTCGACACTGAAGGATTGGTGATGCACTGCGGCTCATTCGCCAAGAGCCTGGCACCGGGTTATCGCATCGGCTGGGTCGCCGCCGGGCGCTACGCGCAGAAAATCGAACGGCTCAAGCTCATGACCTCGTTATGCGCCTCGATGCCGGCCCAGGCCGCCATCGCCGACTACCTGCAACATGGCGGCTACGACCGTCACTTGCGCAAACTGCGCTACGCCCTGGAGGAACAGCAAAGTGCAATGCTTGCCGCGATCGCCCGCTACTTTCCGGCCCAGACCCGCGTCAGCCAACCGGCGGGCGGTTACTTCCTGTGGCTGGAACTGCCGGAACAGATGGACTCGTTGAAATTATTCCAGATGGCCTTGGCCCAGGGCATCAGCATCGCCCCGGGGCCGATTTTTTCACCGACCCGGCGATTTCGGAACTGCATCCGCTTGAATTACGGCAGCCCGTGGACCGAGGCGTCGGAACAGGCGATGGAGACGTTGGGGCGGATTATTCGATCCTTTTGAATGCGATGTTGACCTGGTTATCGCGTTCGCGAGCAAGCCCGCTCCCACTTGTGTTCTCCTGCGAACACATATCTTGTGTGCACATCAGATCCAGGGTGGGAGCGGGCTTGCTCGCGAAGAGGCCGGTCCTGAAAACCAAAATCCAGAACCTCAGCGTCCACCGCCCAGGTCCACAAACGTCCCGGTCGTATACGAGGCCTTGTCCGACAGCAGCCAGATAATCGCTTCGGCCACTTCATCCGGACGACCGCCACGGGCCATGGGGATCGCCGATTCCAGCTTGCTGACCCGGTCCGGGTCGCCACTGAGGGCGTGGAAATCGGTATAGATGTAGCCCGGACGAACCGCATTGACGCGGATGCCTTCGCCGGCGACTTCCTTGGACAGGCCGATGGTGAAGGTGTCCAACGCGCCCTTCGAGGCTGCGTAGTCAACGTACTCGCTTGGCGAGCCCAGGCGGGCCGCCACCGAGGACACGTTGACGATGCTGCCACCCTGCCCGCCATGGCGGGGCGACATGCGCAGCACTGCGTGCTTGGCACAGAGAATCGGCCCCAGCACGTTGGTTTTCAAGATCTTGAGAATGCGGAACTCGGACATTTCATCGAGCCGGGACTTGTGCGCCACCGTGCCGGCGTTGTTCACCAGCGCCGTGACGCGACCCAGTTCGGCGTCCACACGATGGAACAGGCCAACCACTTCATCTTCGATGCTGACATCAGCCCGCACGGCAATCGCCTGCGCGCCCTTCGCCCGGACCTGTTCAAGCACGTCCTGCGCGGCATTTTCATCGGACTGGTAGTTGATGCAGATCCGATAACCCAGCTCTGCAGCCAGCAGCGCCGTGGCCGCCCCGATCCCGCGGCCGCCACCGGTGATGACGATGACTTTTTCCACCTTAGCTTCTCCCCTTCCCACGGATGACGTGCGCCCCAAGGATAGCGTTCACGTCACGCGTTGCACAAACCGCTGCGCTTAGCGGGCCAGGGCCCGCAGATCCAGGCGCCCATCCAGCAGCGGAGGACACCAATAGTAGCCGCCAGTGATCGGCCGGCTCATGCGATACAGGCCGTCGGTAATGCCATCTTCCAGGCCGCTCATCCGCCGCAATTGCGCTTCGAAGGCATCGAGGGAGAAACCGAACGCGAGGAACATCAGGCCCGCGCGATCACCTTCGATCCAAGGCATGGAGCGACGCACGACAAAAGCCTCCGGTGCGAAGCTCTCCTGGGCCGTGCGTTTGACGTGGGCCGATTCGGGCGCCTCGTCGATTTCCTCGTTGTCACTCAGGCGCCGGCCCATGATGTTGTCGCGTTCGTGGGGCTGCATCGCCGCGAAACCGTCCAGGTCGTGTTGCCACTGCTGGATCGCCGCGAAACTGCCACCGCGCAGTCCATCGGTGCCTTGGGCCAAGGCTGCGGCGATGGCGGCTTCGTCGTGAGGGTTTTCGGTGCCGTCTTCGTAACCCGTAAGGTCATGGCCGGTCATGTGGCGGAAGGTTTCGTTCATCTGCACCAGGCGTAATGCCGGGGCCAGCGCTGCCTCGATGGCGCGGCTGCGGTGCATGAGCTCACCCCGATCCTCGCCGTGCAACCAGCACCACAACGCGTGCTGGGTCGAGGGATTGTCCACCCCAACCCCGGCCAGTGCGGGAAATGCGCGAAGGCCGTCGATTTGCGCGCCCAGAGCCTGGACCAGCGATTCACCCAAGCCGACCACGGCCCGACCGTCCACCCACAACAAGAGCTTGTCTATCGCAGCCGGCAGCGCCTCGACCGATTCCAAGGCAAAAAACAGATGACGGGCCTGAGGCGGAACAGGGGTGGCGAGAATGCCGGGCTGGTAGTAGCTCATGTCGACTCCTTTAGAAAGAGCGCAAGTTTACCCGGCGGCCACGGGTTTGTGTGGTTTGCCGTGCGCGGCCAAAGGCCCGAGGCATCAAAGATTTTTGTAGGAACGCTCCTGCGACCCGGTCGGATAACTCGGAAGCTGGCCGGGAGCAGACGGCACGCGATTGCCGAGCCACAGAAAACCTCCTAGATTGGCCTCCCTCCAGGCGCACCAAGGCATTGGAAATTGCCGTATACAGGGGCGGCTTGAACATCACTATCAAAGGAGACGGTCCGACATGCATGTTGCCAAATCGCTACTGACAGGCACTTTTCTATTGGCCTGCGGGACGACCCCGGGCTTTGCCCAGGACCGCCTCGAAGAGACGGTCAATGCCGTTATCCAACCCTTGATGAAGCAGCAGAATATCGCCGGCATGGCCGTGGCGATCACACATAACGGTCAGCACCGTTTCTTCAATTATGGCATGGCGTCCAAGGATACGAAGAAGCCCGTCAACGACCAGACCCTCTTCGAAATCGGTTCGATCAGCAAGACCTTTACCGCCACCTTGGGTGCCTATGCCCAGGCCCAGGGCAAACTGTCCCTGTCGGACCCGGCGAGCCGCTTCGCCCCGGAGCTGCGTGGCAGTGCCTTCGACGGCATCAGCCTGCTCAACCTCGCCACGTACACCCCAGGCGGCCTGCCGCTGCAATTCCCCGACGAGGCGGACCATCCGGATCGGATGCTCGATTATTACAAGGGTTGGGAACCGCTCTACCCGGCCGGCACCCAGCGGCTCTATTCAAACCCCAGCATCGGTTTGTTCGGCTTCCTGGCGGCCCGCAGCCTGGGGCAACCATTCGACGAGGCGATGGAACACACATTGATGCCCGGGTTGGGCCTCAAGCACAGCTATCTGCGGGTACCGCAGGATCAGTTGAGCCGATATGCCCAAGGCTATGCCAAGGACGGCAAGCCCGTGCGGGTCGGGCCTGGCGCGTTGGATTCCGAGGCTTATGGGGTGAAGACCAGTTCATCGGACCTGGTCCGCTTCATCGAGGCCAACCTGCGACCCGGCAAACTGGACGCTGACCTGCGCAAAGCCATCGCCACCACGCACACCGGCTTCTATACGGTCGGTGGGATGACCCAGGGGCTGGGCTGGGAGCGTTACCCTTACCCGGTGAGTCTGGAGGTGCTGCTGGCCGGAAATTCGACGCCAATGGCCATGCAGGCAAACAAGGTCGAACCGCTCGACCCGCCGCGCCCAGCCCCCGACGACGCCTGGATCAACAAGACCGGCTCTACAGGCGGCTTCGGCGCCTACGCGGCGTTCGTTCCCGGCAAGGACATGGGCATCGTGCTGCTGGCAAACAAGAACTATCCGAACGAGGAACGGGTGAAAGCCGCATATCAGATCTTGACCGCGCTGCAAGGGCTGTAAGCCGACAGGCTTTGGTGAGGGGCGCTTGTTCCCTCACCAAAAGAGTCTGTCAATCATCCAACGGCGTGGGTGCTGCAGCAGGTGCTTTCCCCGCCTTGCCTGGCTTGCCGGGCTTGGCGCCCTTGGCATCCTTGGTTGGTGCCGGCTCTGGCGCGGGCGGTGGGGTTGGGGCCGCGGCCTCTTTCTCTGCGGGAGGCAGCTTGTCGACGGCCTCGAAGATATCCTTGAGCTCGATTGCTCCGGAATGCTCAAGCTTCTTTTCCCCATCCTTGCCTACCAGGATGAACTTGGTTTGTGCGCCGGCCCCCAGCTTGAGTGAACGGATCAATGCCATGGTGCTTTGCGGGTCGAGGTCTTTGCCATCGCGCTGACCGATGGTATTGAGCACCGTGTAGAGCACCATGTTGCGCTCGGAAAAGCCTTGTTTGCCGGCCGGCTCCTCCAGGGCTTTTTTCAGGCTGACCCAGGCCGGGTCGACGGTGCTGGGCGCGATGACAATCAGGGGGCGTGCCTTGCCCACCTCCGCCACCAAGGGAGTATCGCCATCCGCGGCGAACAGGGGGCCAGCGATAGCCAGCAAGGTAGCGAAGGTCAAAGACCGAATGAGCATGCGCCTCTCCTTTTGATATTTACGCTGTACTGATTGCACATGGCGGCGATTGTTCCGCGAGAGTCGCCCGATACAGCACCTGCTTGCCTTCAAGCTTAGGTCAGGGGGGTCATTGCGCAACCGTGGGGAGAGGCGAAACCATTTCCTGTGCAGGTCCACTTGGGATAGACACAAAACCTGTGGTGAGGAAATTTATCCCCGGCCCATCAACGTTATCAGAACGCCAATTTGAAGCCGATCATCGCCAGCATCACCGCCAGGCACGGGCGCAGCAGTTCGTCTGAAACACGTCCCGACAAATGACTGCCCAGGTAAATACCGGGCAACGAACCAACCAGCAGGAAACCGAGGATGTGCCAATCCATGTTGCCCATGCTCGCATGCCCAAGGCCCGCGACCAGGGTCAACGGCACGGCATGGGCAATCTCGGTGCCCACCAGGCGCTTGGTGACCAGGAACGGATAGAGGATGAACAGCGCGACGGTGCCCAGGGCGCCGGCACCGATGGAGGTCAGCGCGACCATCGTGCCCAATACCAGGCCAGTAATGACCGTGAGTACGTTGAGTCGCGAACCGGATGGATTGTAGTGGCCGCCAGCGCGGTCGTGGGCGAACTGCAGCAGGCGCTTCTTGAACAGGATTGCCAGGGCGGTGGCAAACAGCACGACACCCAAGGCTTGCTTGATCACAGCGTTCATGGCGTCGGGAGAGCTGTGCAGACTATTGAGAAACCACAGCGTCAGCCCCACCGCCGGCACGCTGCCCAGGGTCAGCCAGCCCGTGACGGCCCAATCGATATTGCGGTTCTTGGCGTGAACCAACACACCACCGGATTTGGTAATGGCCGCGTACAGCAGGTCCGTACCCACCGCAGTCGCCGGGTTGATACCGAACCACAACAGGATCGGGGTCATCAGCGAGCCGCCACCGACGCCGGTCATTCCCACGATGAAGCCGACCACCAGGCCCGCCACGACTAAACCGACATTACCGAAATCCATTGAACCCGTCTCAACGCGACCGCATGAAAAAACTGGCCGCGAGCATAGCGATTTTTCTTATAACTCCCTATATCGATATGATCTATGTTTATTCCTTTTGCGCAATTTCACTGCACCGGCAGGAAATTGAGGAACAGCAGGCTCTGTGCATAGTTCAGCCCGATACGCCGGTAACGCTCGTCCAGCATCTGGGTGAGCAAGTCCAATCGCGCGACGATTTTCCCGAACTCAACGGCGAAACTGAGGTTGCTGCCCTCCTCCGAAATTTCATTGGAGAACAGCAATGGCTTGCCTTCCTTGTCCTGTCGCTGGCTGAGCAGCCAAGTGGCTTTTTCAATGTTGCGCGCCGCATTGCTGACAAAACGCGGGTCGATGGCGTCGGTCATGTAGAACTCAAGGCGATTGCCATGGGCCGTGACCAGCATGCTACCGATGGCATAGATGAAAGCCCCTACCCGATCCCCCAGGAAATCCGGACTCATGGCATAGCTCAGGGCGGCCAAGTCCTTTCTGCCACCCAGGGTCGGCAAGGGTTGCTGCTGCTCGATGGCCATGCGCACCTGCTTCTCAGCGGTGCGGGCATCGAGAAAGCCGGATTTGCGCAGCTCTTCGGGGTTGCGCAGGTACAGCTTGCTCATCAGCAGATAAAGGCTCTGCAGGTTGTCATGCATCGACAACGTGGCCATGCGGTCGACGCTGGTCTGCAAGAACTCCTGGGGCCTGGCGTTGCTGAACTGCGTGACCATGTCCTGCCCCTGCTGGTGGCTGCAACCGCTGAGCAGCATCAACACACCCGCCACCCAGGCTGAAAAGCGCTGTCGCAACATTGTCACAGGATAAAAAGCACCGGCCATCGAGTCTCGGTCTGGCATGGGGAAGCGATGGGGGTCGCCGCTTCCAGGCCATGGATAGAGCGGCAAAAACCATAAAAGTGCAGTACCTGGAGAAAATGTCTGAGTTCGATTTAGCGTCGCCCCCTTCAATTAGTCTTACTTTTTAATTGAAATATCTATTTTTCCGGCTATAAATCCCTTCTCTACTCTCAAATAGAAAGACTACTGAACAAAAAAACCTCCACCACTGTCCGACCAAGTAACGGACTCGACCCGCGTTCAAAACAACAACAAAACAACAGGAAGGTCACACCATGCTTGAATCCAGACATCTGCTCACGGCCCTCGGAGTGTCTCTGATGATCGCCACCTCTGCTTCCCAGGCTGCCGGCCTGACCAACCAACGTAGCGCGTTCGGCAAGACCGACGACGGTACGGCGGTGGAGAAATTCGTGTTGCGCAACAGTCACGGCATGCAGGCCACCGTGATCACCTACGGCGGTATCCTCCAGTCGTTGAGCGTGCCGGACAAACAGGGCAAGACGGCCGACGTCGTGCTGGGTTTCGATGACGTACAGGGCTACCAGAAGAACGGCAGCGTGTATTTCGGCGCGACGATCGGGCGCTTTGGCAATCGCCTGGCCGACGGTGCATTCGAGCTGGACGGCAAGCGCTACCAGGTGCCGCAGAACGACCATGGCAACTCCTTGCACGGCGGGCCGCAAGGGTTCGACAAACGCGTGTGGAAAGCCCAACCTCATGACGGTAAGGATTCGGTAGGCGTTACCCTGACCTACGTGTCGCCCGATGGCGAGATGGGTTTTCCCGGTACGCTGAAGACTGACGTGACCTACAGCCTCAACGAGCAGAACGAGTTGCGGATCGAGTACGCAGCCAGCACCGACAAACCCACCGTGCTGAACCTGACCAACCACAGCTATTTCAACCTGGCCGGCGCGGGTAACGGCGACATCCTCAAGCAGGTCGCCACCCTGCACGCCGCGCATTACACGCCTGTCACCGGCAAACTCATTCCTACCGGCGAACTGGCCCCGGTGGCCGGCACACCGATGGACTTCACCAAACCCACCGCCATCGGCACCCATATCAAGGCCGATCACCCTCAGCTCAAGTTCGCCGAACCGAAACAGGGTGGCTTCGATTTCAACTGGGCGCTGGACGCCAAGGGCGACGTGAGCAAAGTCGCCGCCGAGGTATACGATCCGCAATCCGGTCGGCACCTGCAGCTGTTCACTACCGAGCCTGGCGTGCAGTTCTACACCAGCAACTTCCTCGATGGCACGGTCAAGGGCAAGCAGGGCAAGGTCTATCCACATTGGGGTGCGTTTACCCTGGAAACCCAGCACTACCCCGACTCGCCCAACCAGCCGAATTTCCCGTCCACAAGGCTTGATCCGGGCCAGACCTACACCCAGACCATGGTCCTGAAGTTCTCGGCGAAGTAAGACAAAAGTCCATGCAGGAACTGTCACAGGCGGCGATCTTTTCTCGGTCGATGAGGTCGAGAGTGAAATATCAAGATCAAAAGATCGCCGTCTCTGGCAGCGCCTACCGGCTATCCTGCTGTCCATTGGATGATTGATCGAACGACAGGAGATAGGCATGAGGACTCTCGAATTGGCCGGCGTGTCCGTACCCGTGGTCGGCCAAGGCACTTGGCGCATGGGTGAAGAACCGTCGCATCACAAGAAGGAGGTAGCAGCCCTGCGATTGGGGATCGAATTGGGCATGACCCTGATCGACACTGCAGAGATGTACGCTGAGGGCGGCGCCGAGACAGTCGTTGGCGAAGCGATCACCGGCCTTCGCGACCAAGTGTTCCTGGTGAGCAAGGTCTACCCCCACAACGCCAGCCGCAAAGGCATTCCATTGGCCTGCGAGCGCAGCCTGCGCAGGCTCGACACCGATTACATCGATCTTTATCTATTGCATTGGCGTGGACAGTACCCACTGGACGAAACCGTCGAGGCTTTCGAACGCCTGCGCGAAGAAGGCAAGATCGGCCGTTGGGGGGTGTCGAACCTGGATGTCGCCGACCTTGAAGAACTGGCCTCGCCCGCCTGCGCCACCAACCAGGTGTTGTATAACCTGCAAGAGCGCGGCATCGAATTCGACTTGCTGCCCTGGTGCCGCCAACGAAACATGCCAGTCATGGCCTATTGTCCAGTCGGCCAGGGCAAGCATCTGCTCAAGGACCACACACTGGGGCAGATCGCCGAACGTCACGGCGCCACGCCGGCGCAAATCGCGCTGGCCTGGTTGCTGCGCCAGGACAATGTCATTGCCATCCCCAAGGCCGTGCAACCTGACCATGTGCGCTTGAATGCCGAAGCGGCCAACCTGAAGCTCGACCCTCAGGACCTGGCGGCATTGGACCTCATGTTTCCACAGCCCCAGGGCAAGCAGCGGTTGGCGATGGTCTAAAGCAAAAGAGTTTTATGTGGCGAGGGAGCTTGCTCCCGCTGGGTCGCGCAGCGGCCCCATTATTCTTACGATCGCTGCGCAATCGAGCGGGAGCAAGCTCCCTCGCCACAACAGCAAAAAGCAACAGCAACAAGACGCAGCCTTCAGAACAACCCCATCTGCCCGCCCACCAACGTCGAAAAATCATCGTCCACAAAGGGCAGGATCGCGTCCGCCACCGGCTGGAGCTGCTTGGTTACATAGTGATCGTAATCGATCGGTGCGCTGCGAATCTCCAGCGGCTCGGGGCCGGCCACGGTGATGACGTAGCTGATCCAGCCGCCATTCTGGTATTGCCGCGGACGGCCTTGGCGCTGGTTGAACTCGTCGGCCAACCGCGCGGCCCGGACATGGGGCGGCACGTTGCGTTCGTAATCCTCCAGCGGGCGGCGCAGGCGCTTGCGGTAGACCAGCCGATCGTCGAACGCGCCGGCCAGGGTCTGCTGCACGTAATCGCGCACGTATTCCTGATAAGGCTGGCGGTGGAAAATCCTGCCGTAGAGTTCCTGCTGAAACTGCCGGGCCAGCGGCGACCAGTCGGTGCGCACGGTTTCCAGGCCCTTGTAGATGATGTCATCGCTGCCGTCGGCGCGAGTTACCAGCCCCGCGTAGCGTTTCTTGCTGCCTTCTTCGGCGCCGCGGATGGTCGGCATCAGGAAGCGCTTGAAGTGGGTTTCGAATTGCAGCTCCAGCGCACTCTCCAGGCCAAATTCCTCACGCACCTGTTCGCGCCACCATTGGTTGACGTGAGCCACCAGTTCGCGGCCAATCGTCGCCGCCTCCTCCTGGCCGTGGGCACGGCGCAGCCAGACGAATGTGGAGTCGGTATCCCCATAGATCACCACATGTCCCTGGGCTTCGATCAGTTGCCGGGTGCGTTGCATGATCTGATGACCACGCAATGTGATGGATGAGGCCAGCCGTGGATCGAAGAAGCGACAGCCGCTGGAACCGAGCACGCCGTAAAAGGCGTTCATGATGATTTTCAACGCTTGGGACAACGGTGCGTTGTGTTCGCGCTTGGCGGTTTCCCGGCCTTCGGCGACTCGCGCCACGATGGCCGGCAGACAATGGCGAGTCCTGGAGAAGCGTGCCCCGCGAAAGCCTGGCACCGACTCGCGGTCGTCCGGGTGACGCAAGCCTTCGATCAAACCCACCGGGTCGATCAGGAACGTGCGGATGATCGACGGATACAAGCTTTTGTAATCGAGCACCAGCACCGACTCGTAGAGCCCCGGCTGGGAATCCATGACAAACCCTCCCGGGCTGGCCTCCGGCGGGCGCTGCCCGAGGTTCGGCGCTACGAAACCCTGGCGGTGCATCAGCGGCATGTACAGGTGCGTGAAGGCTGCCACGGAACCGCCGCTGCGGTCCGCCGGCAGGCCAGTGACACTGGCCCGCTCCAACAGGAACTTGAGCAGCTCGGTCTTGGCGAAGATCCGCGTCACCAGCTCACAATCCTTGAGGTTGTAGCGGGCCAGAGCCGGTTTGTCCTCGGCAAACATGCGATTGATCTCGTCCATGCGCTGGTAGGGATTGTCGATGGACTTGCCCTCTCCCAGCAGCGTCTGTGCGACGTTTTCCAGGCTGAACGAGGGGAAGCTCCACGTGGCCGAACGCAGGGATTCAATGCCGTCGATAATCAACCGACCGGCCGCCGAGGCGAAAAAGTGGTTGTTGCGCGCACCGTGTTCGCGCCATTGCATCTCTTCCCCGCCACGCCCCAGGCGCAACGGCACGGCCAGCCGTCGGGCGTGTTCATGCAACACGCGCAGATCGAACTGCACCAGGTTCCAGCCGATGATCGCATCGGGGTCGAAACGGGCGAACCAGTCGTTGAGTTTTTTCAGCAGCTCAGTACGCGATTCGCAGTATTGGAGCTGGAAATCCACGCCGGTATCGTCGCCATTGGGCGGCCCGAGCATGTAGACCTGACGCTCGCCGCAGCCCTCAAGGGCGATGGAATACAAATCGCCCTGGGCGGTGGTCTCGATGTCCAGGGACACCAGGCGCAACGGCGGGCGATACTCCGGCGCCGGTTTCATCTGCGCATCGACCAGCAGCCCGCCGGCAGCCGGGGTCCCACCGAACCAGACCGGCGCGGTGATGAAGCGCTCCATCAGGTAGCGCTCCGGTGGCCGGACATCCGCCTCGAACACCTCGACGCCGGCACGGCGCAAGGTGGTGTCCAGGCGCATCAATTGGGCGTGTTGCTGGCAATACAGGCCGAGCACCGGGCGATGCTCGAAATCCAGCAGGTCCAAGGGGCGCAGTTCGATGTCCTTTTCGCCTTGCAGCAGGGCTTCAAGCTGGCCGCGCTGGACCTGCGGCACAAATGCCACCGACGGCTGCGCCGCAAGACGCACCCGCCGGGGGCCGGCGTCGGTCGCCAGCCAGAATTCGACTTCGGTGCCGGCCGGAGTATCGCGCCAATGCCGGGTCAGGACGAAGCCCTGCTGTAAATCCACCGCTACAACCTCGAAATGTGTGTATGGCGCGATTCTACCTGTGGCGAGGAGACTTCACCCGCTCAACCGTGGCGAGGGAGCTTGCTCCCGCTCGATCGCGCAGCGGTCGTCAAGAACTTGGGGCCGCTTCGCAGCCCAGCGGGAGCAAGCTCCCTCGCCACAACAGCGCAGGGCATCGGATCGAGGGGGAATTCACCGGCCATGACGCTTTTGGACGACTGGCCGCCGCTTTACCGCTTGCTCTGCGCCGTTGGGTCTACGATGCTTGAATCACCCGCAAAAACATCACCCGAGGCTTCCCCATGAAAACCGTCGCGCAGTTGCTCCGGATAAAAGATGAAAAAAACCAGCAAGTGCACACCATCTCACCGGACGACATGGTATTGCAGGCCCTGATGCGCATGGCCGAGAAAAACGTCGGCGCCTTGCTCGTGGTGAAGAACGATGAAGTGCTGGGGATCATCAGTGAGCGCGACTATGCGCGCAAAATGGTCTTGCATGGACGCTCATCGGTGGGCACGAAGGTGAGTGACATCATGGTATCCCCGGTGATCACCATAGACCCGCACCAGAATGTCGAGACCTGCCTGAGCATCATGACCGAGAAACATCTGCGGCATTTGCCGGTGGTCGAGGACGGCAAGCTCGTCGGCCTGTTGTCCATTGGTGACCTGGTCAAGGAAGCCATTGCCGAGCAGGCGGACCTGATCCGACAACTGGAGCAATACATTCGCGGCGAATGATCCGCGGGGTCGGGGTTGCTCATTCCCTGGGTACTTCTATATTGAAGGGGTTGTTCCTGCCCGAGCATCCTGATGGCCAATGCCGACCGACTGATCATTTGTGAACATTGCGATGCGGTATACGAGCCGGTTGTACTCGCCCGCCATCAGAAAGCCTCGTGCGTGCGATGCCACGCAGTCATCCAGCGTTACGACGGCCTGAGCATCGAGCAGCGCCTGGCCTTGAGTCTCACGGCCGCAGTGCTGTGGGCTTTTGCCAATGTCTACCCGGTGATGAGCATCCGGCTCCAGGGCTTGAACAACAGCGCCACGCTGTGGGATTCCATCGTGGCGCTCAGCCATGGGCCGATTACCTTCATTGCCCTCGTGGCTGCGGTAGCGATCATCGTCGCGCCGGCCCTTCAACTGGCGCTCCTGCTTTGGGTGCTGGCCTACGCCTACAGCCAACGGCGGGCGCCGGGGTTCAGCCTGTGCATGCGCAGCCTGGAAACCCTGCGGCCCTGGAGCATGCTGGAAGTGTGCCTGCTGGGCGCGCTGGTGGCGGTGATCAAGCTCGCCGGGCTGCTGGACGTGTTGCCGGGCATCGGCCTGTTCGCCCTCGCGGCCTTGAGCCTGCTGATGATCCGCATTGCCGGGCGTGATGTCCGTAACCTGTGGGATCGTCCATGAACGGCCAGCCGCAGGTCACGCCGCCAGAAGCCAGCGACCTGAACCTGTGCCTGTGTCACAGCTGTGGCCTGGCCTGCGACATGACCGACGAGCCCGACACCTGCCCTCGCTGCGACGCCGCCCTGCATCGACGCAAGCCAGACTCCATCACTCGCACCTGGGCCTACATGCTCGCGGCGCTGGTGTTCTACATTCCGGCCAACCTGCTTCCGGTCATGAATACCCAGATGTTGGGCGAAGGTGCCGACAGCACCATCATCAGCGGCGTGATCGAATTCTGGCAAGGCGGTGCCTGGGACATCGCCCTGATCATCTTCATCGCCAGCATCGCCGTGCCCGGCATCAAGTTCGTGGTGTTGACGCTACTGCTGGTGACCGTGCAACGGCGCAGCACTTGGGCCCAACTGCAGCGGGCGAAGCTGTACCGGCTGGTGGAAGTCATCGGCTATTGGTCGATGCTCGACGTGCTGGTGGTGGCCCTGGTGGCAGCGCTGGTCAAGTTCCAGGCCCTGAGCGATATCGAACCGCGACCGGGCATTCTGTTCTTCGGCCTCGTGGTGCTGTTCACCATGCTGTCGGCCATGAGTTTCGACCCCCGGCTCATCTGGGACACCCAACCATCCGAGGAGATCATGGATGAAGTCGCAAGCCACTGACGGGCAACGACCCGCACCGGGTCGCGCCCATGTCACCACGCGCCGCTGGACGGTGTCGCTGGTGTGGATCGTGCCGATCATCGCCGTGCTGGTAGGGGTTTCCCTGGTGGTCCACAACTGGCTGCAGGAAGGCCCGACCATCTCCATCACCTTCAAGACCGGGCAGGGCCTGACCGCCAACAAGACCCAGGTGAAATATCGCAACGTAGTCATCGGCCAGGTCACCGATGTGCAATTGAGCAATGACCAGAAGAACGTCACCGCCACCGTCAAGCTCGCCAAGACGGCCGATACCTTCACCCACGAAGACTCGGTGTTCTGGGTAGTACGGCCGCGCATCGGCGCCGGCGGTATCTCAGGCATCGACACCCTGCTCTCTGGCGACTTCATCGGCGCCGACGCCGGCCAGTCGAAAGTACGGGCCAAGTCCTTCACGGGCCTGGAAGCCCCGCCACCGATCACTTACGGCGAACCGGGCAAGCGCTTCACCCTGCATTCCCAGGACCTCGGCTCGCTGGACATCGGCTCGCCGGTCTACCTGCGCAAGATTCCGGTGGGCCAGGTCGTGTCCTACGCCCTCGACGCCGATGGCAAGGGCGTCAATATCGACGTGTTCGTCAACGCACCCAACGATGTGTATGTCACCGAAAATACCCGGTTCTGGAACGTCAGTGGCGTGGACGTGAACGTCGGTGCCAATGGTTTCGCGGTCAAGACCGAATCATTGTCGGCGCTGCTGCTGGGCGGGATCGCGTTCCGGGCACCGGAATACAGCCCTGGCGACGTCCCCGCCACCGATGACAAGACCTTCGAGTTGTTCGCCGACCAGCAGAGCGCCCTCGCCCCGCCCAATGGCAAGGCGCAGTACCTGGCCTTGCGTTTCGACCAGGCATTGCGCGGTTTGCGGGTCGATGCGCCGGTGGAATTCCTGGGCGTGGAGATCGGCAGGGTCGTTGCCATCAATCTGGATTTCGACGAGAAGCAGCGCAGCTTCCCGGTCAATGTCGGGGTAGTGATCTATCCGCAGCGGCTGGGCAAGGCCCACGAAAAACTGCTCAGTGCGCTCAATCACAATCCGGACGACGAAGCCGCCGGCGCCCGCCTGATCGGCAGCTTCGTCGAACGGGGCCTGCGCGCCCAGGCCCGCAGCGGCAACCTGCTGACCGGGCAGTTGTATATCTCGCTGGACTTCTACCCCAAGGCTGAAAAAGTCGCCTTCGACCCCGCCGCCCGACCTGTGCGCATACCGACCATTCCAGGCAGCCTCCAGCAATTGCAAGAGCAATTGCAGTCGATGGTCGAACGCATCAACAAACTGCCGCTGGAAAGCATCGCCAGCAACCTGGATGGCAACCTAGTGGAGTTGCGCAAAGGTCTTTCCCAGTTCAACAGCAAGACCTTGCCAGGCGTGCAGAGCACGTTGCAGGACGTGAGCAAGACCCTGCAATCAGCCAACTCGACCCTGGCCGAAGATTCGCCGCAACGCGAACAACTGACCCAGACCCTGGACGATCTGGGGCGCATGTCGCGTTCGTTGCGCGAGCTCTCCGACTACCTGAGCCGCCACCCCGAGTCGCTGCTGCGCGGTCGCCCCAAGGACGCACCGGCACAGAACCTCACATTCCCGGTAAAAGAATGACCACAGGAGCGCGCCTTATGCCGCGAATGCTGAAATGCTCGTTGATTGCCTTGGCATTGCTGCTCGGCGCCTGCCGTAGCGATCCCATTCACTATCACACCCTGAGCCCGGCCCAACCGGCGGATCAAAGGCGCAGCAATGTGGACATCCAGGTCGAGCAAGTCAGTGTTCCACCTCAAGTGGATCGCACCCAGATGGTCATCCGCCAAGGCAACAGCGGGCTGGCGATCCTGGAAACCGAATGGTGGGGCGCCAGCCTGGCCGATGAACTGCACAGCAGCCTGGATGAACAATTGAACAACCCCGGCGCACCGAAACTGTTGCTGCGGGTAGACGTGCAACGCTTCGACTCGATCCCCGGCCGCTACGCCCGCATGGACGTGCAGTGGCGCTTGCGCAACCTCGGTAACGAAGCCCGTCCCCTGACCTGCCGCAGCAGCTTGCAAACGCCGGCCGCAGGCAGCATCGACGAGCTGGTGACAGCGCACCAGAACAACGTCCGGCAATTCGTCGGCCTGGTAGAGCAAGCTGCTTCACGCAAGGCGTGTCCCTGATTCACTCGGGCCAATGCTGCGACAGGATCGGCGCAACGCGTGGATGGCGGTCGATACGCTCCAGCAACCCATGAAACTCTGGGCGGGCGTTTAACATGGCTTCGCGCGTACCCTGCCACTGGGTGATCACGGCGGCCAGGATATCCAGCGCACCTGGCTCGGCGCCGCTGAGAAACGGCCGGGCCGGGAATTGGTCGGCAAACAGCGCCCAGTTGCGATACAGCCGCTGCTGTGTGCCGCGGACCAATTGCTGCCGAGTCGCCTCGTCCGCATCCTCCAGCCAGCGTTCCGGAAAATCGATGATGCCGATGGGCGTATAACAATGGGCGACGATGTAGACCAGGCCCCGTATGGCTTGCGCACGCTGCCCAGGATCGTCAGGCAGCAATTTCGACTGTGGAAAGGACAAACCGAGGTGAATCAGAATCGCCGCGGCTTCAGTCAGCACCGAGCCGTCCGGCAATTTCAGCGTCGGGACCAACTTCTGCGGGTTCAGCGCCTCGAGTTCCTTCGCCGCGGTGCTGTCCTCAGTGGAATACGCATCGACCCTGCGGTACGCCACGTCGCACAGGCCCAAGGCGATTTCCACCGCTGAGGAGCCGGATTGCCTGTGACCGAATAACAGATACATGAGTTTGCCTCCTGCTGAGTACTCAGCCCGGTAGAACCCGCGAACCCGCCGGTGTTCCACTTGGCGGACGACGCGCACCTTCCTCTATCACGCCAACCAAAGGTAGCTGAACGAGCTATCACTGCCATCGATGTTCACCATCATGTCAATGAAGTTCTCTTGATGATTGCCCGGCGCAACAATGGCATCACACCAACCCACTACACCCCGGAGCACACCATCATGAAACGCCAACTCATCCTCAGCTTCGCTTTCTCGGTACTGGCCGCCAACGTATTCGCCGCCTCCTCCCAACCGGTCGTTGCCGAAGGTGGCTCTGATCGCTTGATCGAAAATCGCGTTGCCGAAGGCGGTGCTGATCGTCTGCTGGAACGTCGCGTTGCCGAAGGTGGTTCTGATCGCCTGATCGAGAACCGCGTTGCCGAAGGCGGTGCTGATCGTCTGCTGGAACGTCGCGTTGCCGAAGGTGGTTCTGATCGCCTGATCGAGAACCGTGTTGCCGAAGGCGGTGCTGATCGTCTGCTGGAACGTCGCGTTGCCGAAGGTGGCTCTGATCGCTTGATCGAGAACCGCGTTGCCGAAGGCGGTGCTGATCGTCTGCTGGAACGTCGCGTTGCCGAAGGTGGCTCTGATCGCCTGATCGAGAACCGTGTTGCCGAAGGCGGTGCTGATCGTTTGCTGGAACGTCGTGTGGCTGAAGGTGGTTCCGACCGTCTGGCCCAGAACCGCGCATGAGGGGTTCGTTCGCTGCTGCAACATTCCAGACAGTTCTCGGACCGAACCCGTCGTCATAAAAGCCCGGCCTTATCCGCCGGGCTTTTTTGTGGGCCAGCCGCGCCTAACGACCCGATGCCCGCGCCATGCAGCGTTGATAGCGCTCATCCACCCGCTTGGCAAACCACGCCGTGGTCAGCTTGCGCGTGATCTTCGGACTCTTGAGCACGATCCCCGGCAGCACCGCCCGTGGCAACGGCTTGCCCTCGGCCCGTTCAGCCAGTTCGAAGACCTTTTTATAGAGCTTGCTGTCCTCGAATGCCAGGCTCTCACCCTGTTCCAACTGATCACGAATGGTCGGGTTGCGCATCCCCAATGATTTGCCCAACGTGCGCACCGCCAGCTCCGTACTGCCCGGCATGATGGAATCATGCACGATCAAATCGCCGTCCAGCGCCAGGGTAATGCCAGTTGCCCGACTCACCGCATGCTGGAAAGCCGCGTTGCGACTGGCGTACCACCCGGCATTGAAATCAGCGAAACGATACAGCGGCTCGGTGTAGCTCACCGGGTAGCCAAGCAAATGTGCGATGCCGAAATACATCCCGCCCCGACGGCTGAACACTTCGCGACGAATCGAGCCGTCCACCGCGTAGGGATAGTTTCGCGCATTGGCTTGGGCAAACGCGATGCTGACCTGCATCGGCCCACCCGTGTGCACCGGGTTGAAACCGCCGAACAGCGTCTTGCCCAGCGGCACCATGCCGATGAAGTCGTCGAAAATATCGCTCAGCTCTTTCTCGCTACGCGCCGCGTTGAGTCGGTCGCTGTAGCTTTTACCGTTGGAGGAACGCACCTGGAGCGCGCCGCTGACCAGCAGGCTCGGGATATGGACTTTGGCCGCACGGCGGTCGATCTCCTCCCGGGCAATCTTGCCCAGCCCGGGCACCGTCGGGTCCGCCTGGAATGTCGACTCCTGTTCGGTCACTGCCAGGACTGCGCAGATATTCTGCGTCGTGGGTGGGATCTGCTGCGCCGCGAAGGCCACGTATATATCAGTGGCCCAGCCTTCACGATCCGCCGTCTTGGCCGGTAACAACCGCACGATCTGCTGCTTGACCTCGGCAGGCTGACGCTCAGGCTCCTGCACCTGGCGACTGCCGCAACCGGCCAGGACCAGCAATGCGGCAAGGCTGATCATCAATCGATTGAAATGCATGGTGCTCCATCAGGTCGAGTACTCCGAAGCCACCATACGATCAAAAACGGACACGGGCTATGTTCCGTCGCGCAGAGCAACAAATATTCTGGAAGTAAAACCGATTCGATAACCCCCGCAGTCCCCTGTGTGCGAGCTTGCTCGCGATGGCGCCAGCACATCCGACATAGATGCAAACTGACCCACCGCTTTCGCGAGCAAGCTCGCTCCCACAGGGGATTTGTGGTGATTGCGATTGCAGCGTGTACCCCAGGAACCCGTGTGGTGAGTGCGGTGGGTCAGATTCCGCTCAGCGCCAGATCCATTGCGAAGTAGGTGAAGATCAGGTCTGCACCAGCCCGTTTGATCGCCCCCAAGCTCTCGCGTACCACGCGGGCTTCGTCGATGGCGCCTGCCTGGGCGGCGAATTTGATCATCGCGTATTCGCCGCTGACCTGGTAGGCCGACAGCGGCAGGTTCGAGGCCTGGCGGATGTCGCGGATGATATCGAGGTAGGCACCGGCCGGCTTGACCATCAGCGCATCGGCGCCTTCCTGCTCGTCGAGCAAGGATTCGCGCAGTGCTTCGCGGCGGTTCATCGGGTTCATCTGGTAGCTCTTGCGGTCGCCCTTCAAGGCGCTGCCGCCAGCCTCGCGGAACGGGCCGTAGAGCGCCGAGGCGAACTTGGTGGAATAGGCCATGATTGCAGTCTGGCTGAAACCGGCCTCGTCCAGGGCCTTGCGAATGGCCTGGACCTGTCCGTCCATGGCCGCAGACGGCGCGATCACGTCGGCACCGGCACGGGCTGCCGCCACGGCTTGCTTGCCCAGGTTGATCAAGGTCCGATCGTTGTCCACTTCGTGCCCGTGCAACACGCCGCAATGGCCATGATCGGTGTATTCACAGAAGCAGGTGTCGGACATCACGACCATTTCCGGCACCGCATCCTTGCAGATCCCGGCCATGCGCGACACCAGGCCGCGCTCGCTCCAGGTGTCGCTGCCGTCGCTGTCCAAATGATGCGACACACCGAAGGTCATCACCGACTTGATGCCGGCACGGGCATAGCGCTCGATTTCACTGGCCAGTTTCGCTTCGGGAATGCGTACCACGCCCGGCATGCTCTTGATCGGCACGAAATCATCAATTTCTTCTTCGACGAAAATCGGCAGCACCAGGTCGTTCAAGGTGAACTCGGTTTCTTGGAACAGGCTGCGCAGGCTGGCATTGCGGCGTAGACGGCGTGGACGTGCATCGGGGAACTGGCTGGACATGGGACTCCTGGGCAAATAGGTGTTCGATCACAGGGGCAAAGCTTATGCCCTGGCTGGCCAGGGCACAAACACCGGCGGGAAAACAGAGTGTTACCCGGCGAGCAATAATCGCCTCACAAGCTCAGCGAGCCATTGATGCACGTCACCACCGCGCCGCCAATCCAAACGTCATCGCCCAATTGCTCGACATGAATGCGCCCGGCCCGGCCCATCGTCAGCCCCTGGCTGACCACGTAGGACGTCGGCGCCAAGCCCTTGGCCAGCATCCATTGCGCAAGCCCGGCATTCAGGCTGCCGGTCGCGGGATCCTCCGGCATGCCATCTCCGGCAATGAAACCGCGCACTTCAAAATGCGCCTCATCGCCATCCACCACCGGGTCCCAAGGCGCAATCACGCCCACGGCCAGATCCAGCAACTGGTGATAATCAGGCTTGAGCGTCAACACCTGCTGGCGATCCTTGAGCATCAAGGCCAACCAACCGGCGCCGTTATCGACCCATTGCGCGTCGACAATCGCCTCGGGCGCAAGCCCTAGCCCCTGGCGCACCCGCTCCAGCAGATCGGCCGCAAGCGGACCGGATTTGAGCAAGGGCGGCGCAAGAAACGCCAATCCGTGTTCGCTGCGGCGGATTCTGACCAGGCCGACGCCACATTCCTGCACGATCTCCTGCCCTTTCGGCACGCCCCCGGCTTCAAGCCACGCGTGGCAACTGCCCAACGTCGGATGGCCGGCGAAGGGCAATTCGGTCGACGTGGTGAAGATGCGCACCCGGTAATCGGCTTGCGGATGTCGCGGCGCCAGCAGAAAAGTCGTTTCGCTGAGATTGGTCCAGTTGGCGAAGGCGACCATACCTTCGTCGCTGATCCCATCGGCGCCGAGCACCACCGCCAGAGGGTTGCCCTTGAGGGGCACTTCGCTGAACACATCCAGTTGCTTGAAATCGAATCGGCCGGCCATGGATTTGTTCATTCCGGGATCTTCAAACCACGCGCCACGGCCGGTCGGGCCAGGAAGCGCTCCAGCACCCGCGTCACATTGGGGAAGTTCTGGATGCCGACCAAATCACCGGCCTCATAAAAGCCGATCAGGTTGCGCACCCACGGAAACGTGGCGATATCGGCGATGGTGTAGCGCTCGCCCATGATCCAGTCCCGCCCTTGCAGGCGCCCTTCCAGCACTTTGAGCAGGCGCTTGCTTTCCTCGACGTAACGATCGCGAGGGCGCTTGTCTTCGTAGTCCTTGCCGGCGAACTTGTTGAAGAATCCCAACTGCCCGAACATCGGCCCGATCCCACCCATCTGGAACATCAGCCATTGGATCGTCTCGTAGCGCGCCGCCGACTCCTGGGCCAGCAATTGGCCGCTCTTGTCCGCCAGGTAGATCAGGATCGCCCCCGACTCGAACAACGCCAACGGCTGATCGCCCGGACCATGGGGGTCGAGAATCGCCGGAATCTTGTTGTTGGGGTTCAGGGAAAGGAACTCGGGGGACAACTGGTCGTTACTGCCGAAGTCCACTTTGTGGGGTTCGTAGGGCAGGCCGGTCTCTTCCAGCATGATCGAGACTTTCACCCCGTTGGGCGTTGGCAGGGAGTAGAGCTGGATCCACTCAGGGTATTGGGCGGGCCATTTCTGGGTGATGGGGAACGGGGTCAGGTCGGGCATGGGTGTCAGCTCGAAAAATAAAGGAAAGGCCCGAGGATAATCCAAGATTCGCACGGCGGCATCAGCGACGCGTCATGGGATTCACATCGGCCATTCTTAATTTCGCAACATCTTGTCGCTAAGGTTCGTCCCATCCCCCGAGAGAGGCCGCTACAGTGCGGCGCATTCGGCCGGGATCGAACCAAAGGGCCTCAGGAGACTCTGAGCAATGCCCCGAGGAATCGAAGCGGCGTCATGACAGGGAAAACACCCGAGGTCAAAAGCCTTGCGGTGCCAAGGTTTGTCAGCCTGACTCACGAGTGCTGAAGAATATTTATTCGATGATGAACCCACTGAATTTCGCCAGACGTTTCAAACACCGTTCGTGGCTGATGCTGCCGACGCTGCTGGTTGTCTGTGGTTTGGTGCTGTCCCTGGAGTCGAGCGTCAGTCGCGCCCAACCCGCCGACGGCGTGCAGACCCTGGTGTTCCTGCGCCATGCCGAGAAACCCGCCGGTGGCCTAGGCCAACTCAACTGCCAGGGCCTGAACCGCGCCATTGACCTGGCGACCCTGCTGCCGGAAAGATTCGGCAAGGCCGACTACGTGTTCGCCGCCAACCCTACCCGCAACGTCGAGGAAGGCGAGAAGGACAACTCCTACAGCTACATTCGCCCGCTGATGACCATCAGCCCCAGCGCCATCAAGCTCGGGTTGCCGGTGAATATCAATTATTCGGCCAACGACACCAGCGAACTGGCCGATGAGCTGCTGCATGACAAGTACCACAACGCCACGATCTATACCGCCTGGTCCCATGGCTACCTGCCGGAGCTGATCAACAAGGTCGCCGGCGAGGCCGTGGGTAAGAAGCAGACCATCACCGATGATTGGGCATCAGGGGATTTCGATTCGCTGTACGTGCTGACCCTGACCTGGCACAACGGCAAGGCCAGCCTCAGGAGCCAGAGCTACAAGCAAGGCCTGGACAACGGCAAGGAAGCCTGTCCGACCTGACCGTTCGCTGGCTCCCTGCCTTTGTGGGGCTTGCCCGCGAAAGCGGCGGATCAGCCGCCGACGATGCTGACTGATGTTCCGCTTTCGCGAGCAAGCTCGCTCCCACATTGATTCAGCCTAATCACACGCCGCGAAGCGCTCGCTCACGCAGATAGTCGAGCACCGCCGCCCGCTCCCCCGCGAACTCGATCCGCAAGCCCTTCTTTTCCCGCTGGAACACGTACATCGGGTCGTAGTATTCACACAGCAGGCCTTCGATCCAGCCGCGATGCAAGTCGACGGCGCCGGTGTTGGCCTGTTCGATCAGGGCTGCTTCCAAAATAGCCAGCAAACGCCGGTGACGGTCACCGCCCAAGCGCTTGTGGATGTTGTTCAGACTCGCCAGCAGACGCTCGGAAAACAGCGCGAAACCTTCCTCGCCATGCACAGCGACAAACTCGGCACAGAGGTCGATCACGTAATCACGCAGGATTCGCTCGACTCGCTGCGCCAGGCTGTCTTCCAGCCAGACCATCGGAACCTGCTGCATACGCTGGAACAGCGGCAGCGGCAAGGCGCAACTGCCGACCATGCGGCTTTCGTCTTCGAGGACGAATTGTTCGATACCGGCGGCGCGCTTTTTCAGCATGTCTACCGCCAGTCGGTTTTCAAAGTCGATGTTCGAAGGCTGGCCGGTGGCGCGTTTGCCGAAGCTTGAACCGCGATGATTGGCATAGCCTTCCAGGTCCAGGCCATTGTCCAGTTGGCTCAGCACCTCGGTCTTGCCGGTGCCAGTCATTCCGCCCAGCAACACCAGGTCGCATTCGGTGGTCGCTCGCTCGACAGTGTCGAGCAGGAAGGTGCGCATGGCCTTGTAGCCGCCACCAACCCTGGGGTAGTCGATGCCCGCTTCGTCCTTGAGCCACTGCTGGACGATCTGCGAACGCAAGCCACCGCGAAAGCAGTACAACACGCCGTCAGGATGGGTTTGCGCGAATTCGGCCCAGGCCTGGATGCGATGCGCCTTGATCTCGCCGGACACCAGTTGATGGCCGAGAACGATGGCCGCTTGCTGGCCCTGCTGTTTGTAGCAGGTGCCGACGCGTTGCCGTTCGAGGTCGGTCATCAAGGGCAAGTTGACCACGCCGGGGAATGCGCCCTTGAGAAATTCGACCGGCGCGCGGGTATCCATCATCGGCCGGTCGTTGAGGAAGATGTCGCGGTAATCGGTGATGTCACGGGGCATCATGACACCTCGACCGCGTGGGTCTGTCGCTCAACCAGTTCGCCAATGGGCTCCAATGCAAGGCCAAGCTCAACGGCCACCCGCAGGAACTCTTCCTCGCCTTGGGCAGTGACGGCAACCAGCAATCCGCCGCTGGTCTGTGGATCGCACAGGACGCGCTTGTGCAGCTCCTGGACACGACCGACCTTGCTCGCGTAGCTGTCGAAATTGCGCAGCGTGCCGCCCGGCACACAGCCCTGGTCAAGGTAATACTCGACGCCCGGCAGACGCGGCACCGCGTCGTAACGAATGCGTGCGGTCAATTGGCTGCCGTCGGCCATTTCGACCAGATGCCCGAGCAGGCCAAAACCGGTGACGTCGGTCATCGCCGTCACACCGTCGAGCTTGCCAAAGCGGCTGCCGGGCTTGTTCAGCGTGCACATCCAGTCACGGGCCAGGCCGACATCGGCGGCGCGCAACTTGCCCTTCTTTTCGGCGGTGGTCAGGATGCCGATGCCCAGCGGCTTGGTCAGGTACAGACGGCAGCCGGCGGTGGCGGTGTCGTTGCGTTTCATGTGGCGCTTATGCACCAGGCCAGTGACCGCCAGGCCGAAAATCGGCTCAGGCGCATCGATCGAATGCCCGCCAGCCAAGGGAATGCCGGCCTCGTCACACACCGAACGACCGCCGCGAATCACTTCCCGAGCGATCTCCGGAGCGAGTACGTTGACGGGCCAGCCGAGAATCGCAATGGCCATCAGCGGATCGCCGCCCATGGCGTAGATGTCGCTGATGGCATTGGTGGCGGCGATGCGGCCGAAATCGAACGGATCGTCGACAATCGGCATGAAAAAATCCGTGGTCGAGACCACGCCGCGCTCGTCATCGATGGCGTAGACCGCGGCGTCGTCCCGGGAAGCGTTGCCGACCCACAGTTTCGGATCAAGGTTCTGCGCACCGCTGCCGGCCAGGATCACCTCCAGCACCTGGGGCGAAATCTTGCAGCCGCAACCGGCGCCGTGGCTGTACTGGGTCAGGCGAATCGGCTCGCTCATGGGCATACCTCTCGTAAGTCAAGGGGAGCGATTCTACCAGCAACACCCACGCTTCAGTGCCCCACCGGGCGCCACATCCCTCTCCCTGCCGCCCTTTGGTGCTTCTGCAAGGCACCGCGAGACACCGAGGTGCGCGCTGTCTGACCAAAAGGACAGGAAAATAACCAATAACCTTGGCTTTTCAAGGCTCTCAAATGAATTGGTACGAGATATACAAACGTTTGCGCAACCGATTGGGACCGCCTGATCGACGTTATTTTCTTCGCCCAAGGAACACGGGGTTCGCCCCGTATGAATAAGGACTTTCCATGCACTTCACTTCCAGGTGTTGCGCCTCATTCGGCGTTTTCGCAACCTCCCTGCTACTGGCCGCCGTTACTGGACTACACAGCATTGGAGCCCAAGCCCAAACGACCGAAGAGTCCGCCCAGGGCGAAGCCCTCAGCCCCAGAGCCACCCCATCGAAACAAGGCGCTTATCTGTCGGACTGGTACAACCAGGACCTGACGATCATCGGCAGCAAGGACATCAGTTTCGGCCCGCGGCCGGTCGATGATGTTTACCTGGAATACGAATACTTCGGGCGCAAAGGGCCTTTCGAGCTGTATGGCTACGTCGATATCCCGAAGATTTTCGATATCGGCAACAGCCACGACAAAGGGGTATGGGACCATGGCTCGCCCGTGTTCATGGAGCATGAGCCGCGAATTTCCATCGACTATCTGGCCGGCCGCAGCCTGGCCATCGGGCCGTTCAAGGAATGGTATGTAGCGTTCGATTGGATCTACGATCACGGCAGCAACAGCGCCAACCGCGGCAACACCTTGTATAGCGGCCTGGGGACCGACATCGACACTCATTCGAGGGTCAATCTGTCGGCCAACTTCTACGGCCGTTATCAATGGGAAAACTATGGCGCCAGCAATGAGTACGCTTGGGACGGCTACCGCGCGCAGCTCAAATACATCGTGCCGATCAGCCAGTTCAGCAACGGTGCTTCGCTGACGTACATTGGCTTCACCAACTTCGACTTCGGTTCGGACCTGCACAAGGACAACCCGGCCCGCACTGCCAACGCTACGGTCGCGACCAACGTATTGCTCTATTCCTTCACGCACCTGCGCTTTACGCTGGTGGGCCGCTACTTTCACAACGGCGGCAATTGGCAGGACGGCAGCGAACTCAACTTTGGCGATGGCAACTTCCGTGCCCGCTCCGATGGTTGGGGATACTACGCCGGCGTCGGCTACCAATTCTGACCCATCGCTCACACACCGTTCCCTATCCATGGAGGTCACGAACACATGATCAATCGCCTGTCCATTTCCGTCGGCCTGGCCAGCGCCGCCCTCTTCTGCTCGGCTGCCGGAGCGGCACCGCCGCCGCAACCCAAAGTCATGTTGATCACGATGTTTGCGCCCGAGGCGCAGAACTGGATCGAACGCCTGGGGCTCAAGGAGCAAATCCGCGTGCCGGGCCTGTCCGCCGAGTATCCGAATATCCACTGCAATGCCGAGCGGGTCTGCCTGCTGATCACCGGCATGGGCCAGACCAACGCTGCGGCCTCGACATTGGCGCTGGCGCTTTCGCCAACCGTCGACCTGCGTAAAAGCTATTTCCTGGTGGCCGGGATCGCCGGCATCAACCCGCACCACGGCACCCTCGGCACTGCCGCCTGGGCCCACTACCTGGTGGAGTTCGGCACACAATGGGAACTGGATTCGCGGGATGCGCCCAAGGATTGGCCTACCGGCTACCTGGGCATCAACACCAAGGGGCCGAACGAAAAACCGCCACTGGACTACAAGACCGAAGTCTTCGAGCTCAACCCGGCGTTGCAAGCCAAGGCCTTTGCCCTCAGCCACAAAGTGACCTTGGCCGAAAGCAAGGAATCGGCGGCCTGGCGCTTGAAGTATCCGTATGCGCCGGCGAACCAGCCGCCGGTGGTCACGCGCTGCGACACCGTGGCCGGCAACACCTGGTTCTCCGGTACGCGCCTGAGCGAGCGCGCCGAAGTCTGGACCCGCCTGCTCACCGACAACAAAGGCGTTTATTGCACGACCCAACAGGAGGACAACTCCACCTACGAAGCCTTGCTGCGGGCCAGTCGCGAAGGCCGGGTAGACATCAATCGGTTGGCGGTGCTGCGGGCCGGATCCGACTTCGATCGTCCCGAGCCTGGCGGCAATGAAGTGGACAACTTGCTCAAATACGCTGACCAGGGCGCGTTCGTTCCGGCTTTGGAGAATCTGTTTCGCACCGGTAATCCGCTGGTGCAGGACATCGTGAAGCATTGGTCGGCATGGCAAAACGGCGTGCCCGGGCACTGATTTCTCGTCGTGGCGCGCGAGCTTGCTCCCGCTCGGGTGCGCAGCAGTCGCAAAAAAGCCAGGGGCCGCTTCGCAGCCCAGCGGGAGCAAGCTCCCTCGCCACACAGTCTGCCGAGCTGAACGGCGGGGCCGTTCTCAACGGATCAGCCAATGGAATTTTCAGCCCCAGGCGGGATCACTTGAACATCAACCTTGCGCACCCACCCAGGAGACTGCCGATGCCCGTCGCCCCTGCCGACAGCACCCACCTTGACTACGGTCTCGACACGCTGTTCGGTCGCGAGACCAAAAGTGTCGATTGCCAGTTCGATGTCAAGCGCCTCGATGACGGCGAGCCGCCATGGTTCGCCTTGCATGTGCGCCCGCCGATGCCCGTGGATCTGGATAAAGCCCAGATCGTCGTGTTCAGCGCCGAAGGCCGACGTGTCAGCGGCATTGTCCGGCGAACCGAGCGCCTGGCTGATGACAGCCTGCAACTGGAAGTGGAACCCGACTGAGGCGTTCAGTCCTGACGCACACTGCTGCGGTACATGAACACCAGCGCCAGTGCCAGGCAGGCCATGGCCAGGATCCGGCTGGCGGACAGCTCGATGGCCGGATTGCCCAGCCAGCCGAAGTTGTCGATCAGCATGCCCATGCCCAGTTGCCCGATAATCACCGCCACTGTCGCCACGGCTGTGCCAACCCTGGGTACCGCTCCCACCATGACAATCATGTAAACGACCCCGAACAACGCGCCGCTGAGCTGCCATTTCGGCACGTCCAACAGGCTGACTGCGTGGGCCGGTTCAAAAAACACGATCAGCAACCCGGTGATGACCGTGCCCACCGTAAACGTCAGCAAACTGCTGCGCAGCACACCCACGGTCTGGCCTAAGCGCCCATTGATGGCCGCCTGCACGCTCAACACCGCGCCGGCAACGACGACCACCAGCAACAAAAGAAACAGACTCATATTCAACCTCGGGCAATCAGGACAAGGGCGACGACAATCAGCGCTAATGCCAGCCAGCGCTCGCCATTGACGCGCTTGCGGGTGGCACCGAACCAGCCGAAATGATCGATCAGCACGCTTTTGCCGACCTGGCCGGAAAGAATCGCGATCATCGTCATGGCGATGCCAATGTGCGGCGTGGCGAGCGTGAGCACGACCACATAGATCGGTCCGAGGAAGCCGCCGATCAGTTGCCAGCGCGGCAGTTCATTCAAGGCCGGGCCTTGCTGGCGGCCGCTGAACAGCAACAGCAGGAACAGAATCGCCGAACCGACCCCGAAGATACTCAGGGTGGCCCACAAATGACCGACCTGGCCCCCGAGCGGCCCCAGCAGGCCGGCCTCCACCGACAAGCCCATGCCGGCCAGGATGACCAGGGGCAGCAACAGCCAGCGCAAGAATGCCCGGGGTTTGGACGCTGTCGTCACCGACGCGGCCTCGTTGAGTGAAGACGCCTGCATAAATCCGAACCTGTTCAGAAAAGAATGGCCGGCATTATCGGCTGGCGGCCCTGTGCGATAAATGGGAGGATTGCGATAACACTTTTGCGCAATACGCACAGGACCGCCGCCATGCACGGCCTCAATGAACTTGGCTTCAAGGCGCTGCGATTATTCGTCGCGGTGCTCGACCACGGCAGTTTTTCCGAAGTAGCCCGGCGCGAAGGCCTTGCCCCGTCGTCGATCTCCCGGCAGATCCAATTGATGGAGCAGGCGCTGAACCAACAGTTGCTCTATCGCCACACCCGCGCCGTGTCCCCCACCGAGGCCGGCCGTCTGTTGGGGCATCACGCACGTCTGTTGCTGGTGCAGTTGGAAGAAGCCGAACAAGCCTTGCAGGAACAGCACAGCGAACCGTCCGGCCTGGTGCGGATCAATGCCCCGGTGGTATTCGGCCAACGCCATCTGGCGCCATGGCTGGGCCAGCTGTGCGAGCGTTACCCGAAATTGCAATTGGAGATCCAGCAAACCGACAGCTACGTCGATCCGCTGCTCGAAGGCACTGACCTGCTGTTTCGCATCGGCCCATTGCACGACTCAAGCATGCAGGCGCGGGTCGTGGCGCCTCATCGCTTCCAGATCGCGGCCAGCCCGACCTACCTGGCCCGCTACGGCGCGCCACTCAAGCCTCAGGACCTGGCACATCATCAGTGCCTGGCCTACAAAGGTGTGACCGGCCAACAGCGTTGGTTCTTCCGCCGCCCGGGCCACGCCTGGACGCCTTACAGCGTCAGGGGCCCGATCACCGGCAACCACGCCGACACCCTGACCCAGGCCGCGGAGCAAGGCCTGGGGCTGGTGATGTTTCCGTCGTGGCTGATCGGCGAAGCGGTTCGCAACGGCACGCTGGTTCCGGTGCTGCAGGATTACCAGGCGTCCAACAGCCTCGAACCCCAGCAGATCGCCATTCTCTGGCCGGGCAGCCGGCGCCTGTCGGTGAAGGTCCGCACGGTGATCGATTTCTTTCTCGAGTGTTTTGGCGAAGTGCCGTACTGGGATCGCTGATGGTGTGAATGGCTTTGAGGCTGCGGCGCAACCCAGCGGGCGCAAGCTCCCTCGCCACAGGAGTAATTGCCACTTGCCATTCGTCCTGTACCGCTGCGCATAGAAACTGAAAGGCGCTGGAGTCCATAACAATGCCCGTGGGATGATCGGCGTCCAAGCGCGACCATCCGTGGAGAGTTTCATGTCATTGTTGAGTAAACACGCCGCCGCTCTGGTGCTGACGGCCATCGCCAGCCTGGCCGTGGTGCCTGTCCAGGCGGCCCAGCCCAAACCTGCCGCCGAAGCACCGGCGCAGAAGGTTTCGATGCTGGGGGGCAAGTTCGTTTTCAACCTGCCCAAGGGTTTCACGGCGACACCGTTGCCCGCCGGTGACGCGGCCCAGGGCACAGCGGGAGCGACGGGGACGATGTACAGCAATGCCACCAGCCGGACCGTGGTAATCGCCGCCGAAAACCTCATTATCAACGGCGCCACAGTGAAGGATGACGACGGCGCGTTTCTCGACATGACCATGGCGGACTTCGCCGCCCAGCGAAGCAAAGCCTTGCCGGACGCCAAGATCCTCAGCGAAAAAAGCCTGACCCAGAAAGGCACCGGCCTGGGCCTGCGCCAGCTCGACACCAGCGCCACCCAGGGCGGCGGCCCGACCTTGGATACCACGCTGCTGGCCGCCTCCGGCACCCGCATGGCGGTGGTGCAGATCATTTCCCGGGCCAGCGACAAGACCGGTCATGAAGCCTTGGTCAAACAGATCGCCAGCGGCAAGTGAGTAGGCCTGTGGGCTGATGGACCGCGTGGTCCCCAAATCGCGGACAAGCCCGCTCCCACAGGGGCTTGCGCAGGTCCCTCTTGCGGTGAACTTCTCGGATAAAACGGTGGGAGCGAGCTTGCTCGCGATAGCGCTGGTTCAGTTTGCGTCGATGCCGGATGAGCTAGGGATTGAGTCGCTCCAGCCAGGCTCGCAGGTCCTGGACTTCCAGGGCGCTGATCGTGTGGCCGACGCCTGGATAGGCATGGAATTCCGGTTCCAGGGCCAGGGTTTTCAAGAACGTGTTGGCTTCGGCGCCGTCGTGGTAAGGAATGATCGGGTCGGCCGTACCGTGGCCAATGAACACCGCCAATGCCCGCCGCGACTCGTCGGGGGTCAGTTCTGCCTGGAGCACGGAAAGCACACGCCCGCCCATGGCAGCGATGCCGCCGACGGCTTCGGGGTGTCGCAGGGCCACTTCGTAGCTCATCATCGCGCCCTGGCTGAAGCCCACCAGGTAGACATTGCTCGCATCTGTTGGGTACTTGGCGCGAGCCTTCTCGATGAAATCCAGCAGCATTTGACCACTGGCCTTCAGGTCCGATGTGTCGCCGTCATAGGCACCATCACCCTGCTTGGCAAACCATTGATAGCGGCCCGGCTCCATGGTCTTGGGCGCGCGTACCGAGAGGTAGTTGTAATGCCCGGGCAGTTCGTCCTTGAGGTCGAACAGGTCCTGTTCGTTGCTGCCGGAACCGTGCAGGAAGATTATCAGCGGTCGATTCCTGGCTTGCTCATCGGCCTGGGCCAGATAGCTGAGCGGCAAATCGGTGTGCAGCGAGGGTTGGGCCTGCAACCCGGACGAGACCAGCAGCAGGAACAGGGCGAGCGCTTTGAACATCAATCTTCCTCCGTCGTTCGATAGCCGCACGGCAAGGACCGTGCGCTGAGGTAGACAGCACTTATCAGTCGTTGATCAGTTTGCCCGCGCGAATAGGTTCACGTCCGGCGACTTTCGCCTGCCAGATGCCCGGCTGGGTGTAGCGCCCACGATCCAGGGCGAACAACACCCCGCTGGTGCCGGCACGAACGGTGGTGACCCGATCGTTCAAGGGATCGACCACTTCGAACAGCGCATCGCCCTGCTCCACCCATTCACCGGCCTCACGCAGAAAGCTCACTACGCCATGGTGCGGCGCGAACAGGTATTGAGTGCCTTCGAATGGAAAACCCTCGCAGCATTGCGCGGGTGCAGACGGCCAGTCGCCGCCAATGAAACCCTGTTCGGCCAGGAAACCGAGAATGGCTTCGCAGTTGGCCTGGGCCTGTTCGACCCGGGTATCGCCCATGCTGCCCAGCTCCAGGGTCGTCGCGAGGTTGGCCGGGGGAATCGAAGCCTCGGGAAAGGCCTTCGCCAGACGTAGCCAGGGCGAGGAGCAAGACTCATCGAAGGAACTGCCCCCGGAGTCTTCGCACAACAACGCCACGCCGGCCTTCAACCGTGCGGCCAGGGAACGCCACTGCGGCCAATGCTGCGGCAAGGCATACAAATGAATCGCCGCCTCGAAATCGCAATGCAGGTCCAGGGTCACATCGGCGTCACACGCATGGCGCAGCAACAGACGATGCAGCGCCTCGAGTTGTGACGGTGGCGCCGGCAGTTCATCGAGCACTTCGGCCATGGTCTGGCGAATCAAGGTGGTATTGGCGGCCGGGTCGTCACCCAGACGAGCACCGATGCGCTGCGCCACCGGGCCGCTGAGTTCGACGAAGGAACGGTTGAAATTCTTGCCGCTGCCCAGCTCGAAACGCCCCATGTGGGCGCTCTGCACATGCTGGTCCAGGCCGATGGGGTTGGCCACCGGCACCAATTCGATCACGCCTTTGAGCAAACCTTGGGCCTCAAGGTCGTTGAGCCGCTGCTTCAGCTCCCAGGCGGTGCGCATGCCCGGCAGCTCATCGGCGTGCAGGCTGGCCTGGATGTAGGCTTTGCGCGGGCCGTGGCCGTAGCGAAACACGCTGAGCCGGCGCTCGGTGCCCAAGTGACTCCATGGCAGGGTATGGTCGATGCGTTGCATGAAAACTCCCGATGACGGTATTTCGATAGGCGCAGGGTAAAACACTCGCCCATGAAAAAGGTGGCCGACCGGTTCAACGGCGGGCCACCTTGGGCTCAACGATTAATGCCCGTAGACATCAAAGGCGAAGTATTTGTCCTGCACTTTCTTGTAGGTGCCGTTGGCGCGGATCTCGGTGATGGCGGCGTTGAATTTCTCCGCCAGGGCCTGATCGCCCTTGCGCACCGCAATGCCGGCGCCGCCACCGAAGTATTTCGCATCTTCATAGGTCGGGCCCACGAAGGCGAAACCCTTGCCGGTGTCGGTTTTCAAGAAGCCTTCATCCAGGGTGACCGAATCGGCCAGCATGGCGTCGAGACGCCCGGCGACCATGTCCAGGTTCGCCTCTGGCTGGGAACCGTAGCGCACCAGGTTGATGCCCGCAGGCACCAGCACTTCGGTGGCGAAACGGTCATGGGTACTGGCACGCAGCACACCGACTTTCTTGCCCTTGAGTTCGGTCAGCGGGTCCTTGACGTCGGAGCCCTCCTTCATCACGAAACGTGCTGGGGTGTGGTAGTACTTGATGCTGAAATCGACGTTTTTCTTACGGTCGTCGGTGATGGTCATGGACGACAGGATCGCGTCGATTTTCTTCACTTTCAGCGCCGGGATCAGACCGTCGAATTCCTGCTCGACCCAGGTGCACTTGACCTTCATCTGCTCACAGAGCGCGTCACCGATATCGACATCGAAACCGGTCAGCTTGCCGTCGGGGGTTTTCATCGAAAAAGGTGGATAACCGGCTTCGATCCCGAGGCGGATCGGCTTGGCTTCTTCGGCCATGACCGACAAGGACAGTACGGACAGTGCCAAGGCACCGAACATGACTAGCTTCTTCATTTTTGCTCCTGAGTGCGCAGGTTTTTATTGATAATGATTGGCAGATTCGTAGGCAGCGTTCGGTCAGCAAGAACCGAAGTGGCCGGGAGTCTAGAGGGGCACTCAGGCGGGGAATTGTGTGGAGGCGACAATTAGTTATAAAAATAGCTTGGTTTGTGTGTATATCCGTTGCTGCGGTAACGGATATACACACGAACTAAAAAACCAAGTCAGCAGTCGCAACGGATGGCCTGATCCGCCACACGCTCCACCAGACCGTTCAGACGAAAGCCCTCATCAAGCCACCCCATGACCCCACCAATCATCTCCTTCACCGGATACCCCAAGGTTGCCAGACGCACCGCCGCCTTGTTCGCCCCATTGCAATGCGGACCGGCGCAATACACCACGAACAAGGTGGTCTTGGGGTAGGCAGCCAGTGCCTCTAAGGTGAGCGTGCGGGTGGGCAGATTGATCGCCCCGGGCACATGCCCGCGCTCGTAAGCCAGCGGCCCGCGCACATCCACCAGCACAAAATCGACGTCACCAGCCTGTTGGCTGGCGTGAACGTCGGAACAATCGGTTTCGAACGTCAGGCGACGACTGAAATGCTCCAAGGCAATTTCGGGCGGTGCGGCAGGCACTTCGCGAACCAGACTAGTCATCGGTGTGTACTCCAGGATAAAGGGGCGTAAGAAGACTTTATCTGCCCGGGGCGTACCGCTACAGTGGCGTACAAGACACTCTGTGGGAATTTTCCGACAAATGCAGCCTGCCCCCGGTCTGGTCGCGATCCTCGCCTACGACGGCCTGTGCACCTTCGAATTTGGCGTCGCCGTCGAGATTTTCGGATTGGAACGCCCCGAATTCGATTTCCCCTGGTACGAGCACCGGATCGTCGCCGTCGATGCCGGCCCGATGCGCGCCATGGGCGGTTTCCGGGTATTGGCCGATGGCGGCATGGAACTGCTCGAGACAGCCCGAACCATCGTCGTGCCAGGCTGGCGCAGCCGCAGCGAGCCACCTCCCGAAGCCTTGCTTCAAGCCCTGCGCAGGGCCCATGCACGAGGCGCACGTCTGCTGTCGATCTGCTCCGGGGCGTTCGTGCTGGCCGCCGCCGGGCTGCTCGATGGGCTGGGCGCCACGACCCATTGGCGCTACACCGACGAGTTGGCCAAGAGTTTCCCTGCCGTGCGGGTCGACCCTGATGTGCTCTATGTGGATTCAGGACAGGTCATCACCTCCGCCGGCAGCGCAGCAGGTATCGATGCCTGCCTGCACCTGGTGGCACGGGACCATGGCGTCCAGGTCGCCAACAGCGTGGCGCGCCGCCTGGTGACGACCCCGCAGCGTACCGGCGGCCAGGCGCAGTTCATTCCCTCGCCAGTCAGCCGCACGCCACGCAGCGACCTGTCGAGCGTCATGCAATGGGCTCGCGAACGCCTGCATGAACCGCTTGGAGTGCGGGAGCTGGCCAGCCAGGCGGCCATGAGCGAACGGACTTTCCTGCGACACTTCACCCAGGCCTGCGGCGTGTCACCCAAGGCCTGGCTGCAACATGAGCGCCTGGCCCGGGCCCGCGAGCTGCTGGAAAGCACCGCGGACAATACCGACAACATCGCCCAATTGTGCGGCTACCGCTCGGTGGAAAGTTTTCGCGTGGCGTTTCGCAGCGTCGTGGGGTTGGCGCCGTCGGTGTATCGGGAGCGGTTTGGGCGGGGATGAAAACAGCCGGCCACAAGTTGATGTGCAAGCTTCATTCAGGCTTGCGCAACAAATAACTGTCCATGATCCACCCATTGGCCTGCCGTGCGGCCTTGCGGGTGCGTTCGATGTCATCGGCCACGTCCCCCAGCCGACCGGCGATGAGAATCTCATCCGCCGTGCCCACGTAGGCGCCCCAGTAGATTTGCGTATCGGGATCGCCCACCTGGCGATACGCATCCTCGGCATCGAGCATCACCACCACGTTGGCGGCGTCACTTACTTGCCCCGCCGCCAATCGGCGCCCGGTGGTGATTTCCAGCGAGCCACCAATGCTGTTCAAAGGCACTTTGTGGCACGCCGCAAGGGCCTGGACGCTGGTGATGCCAGGGATCACCTCGAACTCGAAGGCGCAGCGGCCCGTGTCGAGGATCGCCTGCAAGATGCGCACAGTGCTGTCATATAGCGCCGGATCGCCCCATACCAGAAAACCACCGTACTGCTCGTCAGACAGCTCTTCGTTGATCAAGCGCTCGAAGGTGGCCTGCTTCGCACGGTTCAGCTCTTCGACACTGGTGGCGTAGTCCAAGTCGCCACGTTGGCGCTCGGGGCTGTAGGCTTCGACGAAACGGTATGTACGATCAACGATGTAACGCCGGCAGATGTCGTGCCGCAGGTCCCGCAGCTTGTGCTTGGCGGGTCCTTTATCCATGAGGAAAAACACGTCCATCCGATTCAGCGCTTTCACTGCCTGCATCGTCAGGTGATCGGGATCGCCGGCGCCAATGCCGATGACTGATAACTTCTTCATTCCACTGACTCCTGGCCAGGCCCCAGGGCGCGCAATCGCCATACGCCGTTGAAACGCAACTCGATGGCGGACAGCGGCTCGATGTCGATGCGGTTGAACGTGGCGGCCGGACACTGCAATACATTGATCAAGGCTGCGCGGATCACGAATGGATGGGTGACGGCCAGCACGTGGCCCGGTCGGTTTTCCAGACTGGCGAGCCAGTCTCCGACACGACGGCACAACTGCGCGACGGATTCGCCGCCATGGGGAGCGGCCTCGGGATCGTCGAGCCAGGCTTGCAATTGTTGCGGCTCGGCCTTGAGCAAGTCGTCGATGGACAAACCGCGCCAGCGACCCAGATCGCAATCGGCCAAGGCCGCAACCACCTGGGGCTCATCGCCAAACAGCGCGGCCGTCTGGCGGGTACGCAGCTCCGGCCCACAGAGCAACTGCCGGACCTTTCGATAGCCCGGCCCTGTGGCCGGGCGCTGCGCCAGGTTGTCGCTATCCAGCGGTTCATCCAGGGCAAAGCGCGCCTGTTTCTGAGCGATGGTCCGGGCGTGACAAATCAGGGTCAGGCGAGTGGCTTGCACGCGGGATACTCAACTATTAGTGGGCCGGATATTCACAGGTTTTCTTGTACATAACCTTATATGAAATCAAATAACTTAGACAAAACGGCGCTATATCCGACAAACACTTGAGCGTTAACTGACATATTCATCGCAAGTCACCAAGGCCAATTCCTACAAGGGTTTCGCACCGTCTTCGAGCATTTTAAACGGAACGTAAAAAGCGCTGGACATGTAGCACCAGCTACATAAATACTCTTTTGCTCAGTTATGAAAGAAATCCAACACCCCATCCAGGCAAGGAGCACGGATGCCGCCCCTCAGAGACCTCATCACCGATCCCGGCCTGGAGTTAACGCCGTCGGAACGCAAGGTCGTGCGCGCCCTGCTCGATCATTATCCTCGCAACGGCCTGGGTCCGATGTCACGCCTGGCCGACCATGCCGGCGTCAGCGACCCGACCATCGTGCGGCTGGTGAAAAAACTCGGCTTCGGCGGTTATGCCGAATTCCAGGATGCGCTGCTCAGTGACATGGACCATCGCCTGCGTTCGCCCCGCACCCTGTTGCGACCACGGGCCAAACTGCAGCAAGGCGATACCTGGAGCCAGTACCTGGCCGACGCCCAACGTCACCTCATCGACACCCAGGCCCTGACCCAGCCCGAAGACGTGCGCATTCTTGTGCAATGGCTACTCGATAGCCGGCATCAGGTGCACTGCTTCGGCGGGCGTTTCAGCAGCTTCCTGGCCCACTACCTGCTCAACCATTTGCGCCTGCTGCGGGCCGGCTGTTTTGCCCTTGAAGACAATGCCCAATTGCCCGACCGGCTGTTCGACGTGCAGCGCCAGGACGTGGTGTTGATCTTCGATTATCGCCGTTACCAGGCCCAGGCCCTGCGCGTGGCTGCCGCGGCCAAGGAGCGGCACGCCCGGGTCGTACTGTTCAGTGACGTCTACGCTTCGCCGTTGCGAGAACTGGCCGACCTGATCATCAGCGCGCCGGTGGAGTCGGTCTCGGCGTTTGACAGCCTGGTACCGGCACTGGCCCAGGTGGAAGCACTGATCGCTTGCCTGACCTTGCAATGCCCCGACCTGGCCGAGCGCCTGGAAGGGATCGATACCTTGCGCACGGAATTCAACACGCACCTGCTGGAGGAAAAATAAGGATGTTCTCGCTCCCCCACCGCTCGCCCCGGGATGTGCCGTTCACGTTCGACCATACGGCCCTGTTGCTGGTGGACATGCAGCGCGCCTGGCTGGAACCGCAATTCGACGCCCACCTGGAGGCACCCGAAGCCGAGTACTTCCTCCATCGCGCCCGCCAGCAGGTCATTCCCAACCAGCAGCGCTTGCTCGCTGCGATGCGAGCGGCGCGACAAAACGTGTTGCACACGCACATCGAAAGCCTCACCGCCGATGGCCGCGACCGGTCCCTGGATCACAAGCTGTCGGACATGCACCTGCCCAAGGGCAGCCCGGAGGCGCAGATCATTGGCGAGCTGGCGCCGCTTGAAAACGAAATCGTGCTGCCCAAGACGTCTTCCGGGGTTTTCAACTCCACCAACATCGACTATGTGCTGCGCAACCTGCAAACCCGGCACCTGATCGTCGCCGGCATCGTCACCGACCAGTGCGTCGACATGGCCGTGCGCGACGCCGCTGACCGTGGCTACCTGGTCACTTTGGTGGAAGATGCTTGCGCCACCTACACCGAACAACGCCACCTGGCATGCCTGAACGCGATCAAAGGCTATGGCTGGATCACCGACACCGAGACCGTCCTCGCTCGTTTGCAGGAGATGCAGCCATGAGCCGCCTCGATGCCGCCACAACCCTGGCCCCGCTGCCCGTGACCACGCTGGTGAGCACGGACCTGATCGGCGTGACCCGCGGGCGCTCGTTTCCCAGCGATGAGCTGCCCCACTACGTCACCGCCGGCTGTGGCTGGGTGCCGGCCAACAGCGCGCTCACGCCCCAGGACATCATTGCGTCAACCAACCCTTGGGGCGCTTATGGCGACCTGCGGCTGGTGCCGGATCTCTCCAGCCGAGTGACGGTGAACAATGGTCCCGATGCCCAGGCTCCCGCGTTGGACTTTATTCATTGCGACGTGCGCGAAACCGACGGCCGGGCCTGGGGTGCCTGCCCGCGCACGCTGTTGCAGGATGAAGTGGAGCGTTATCGCGCCGAGCTGGGCCTGCAAGTCTTTGCCGCGTTCGAGCATGAGTTCAGTCTCGACACGACGCCGTCCCAGCCCGATCGCCTGGCCTTCAGCCTCCAGGCCCAGCGCCAGCAGGCCGGGTTCGCCGGATGGTTGCTCAGCGCATTGCGAGCCGGTGGCGTCGAACCGGAAATGTTCCTGCCTGAATATGGCAAGCATCAGTACGAAATCACCTGTCGCCCGGCCTTGGGCGTGGCCGCGGCGGACCGTGCGGTGAACGTGCGGGAAATCACCCGCGAGATCGCCCGGCAAATGGAGCTGAACGTCAGCTTTGCCCCCAAGACCTCGGAAAATGCCGTGTGCAACGGCGTGCACCTGCACCTGAGCCTGCAAGACCTGAGTGGCGATCCGGTGCTTCACGACGCCGCCAGCGATAACGGCTTGTCCAGCCTCGGCCAACACTGGGCCGCCGGTGTGCTGCATTATCTGCCGGCGCTGTGTGCCCTGACCGCGCCGACGCCGGTGTCCTATGAGCGCCTGCAACCCCATCACTGGAGCGCATCCTATGCGTGCCTGGGACAGCGCAACCGCGAAGCGGCGTTGCGTATCTGCCCGACCGTGAGCCTGGGGAGTAAATCGGTGGCGACCCAGTACAACCTGGAATTTCGCGCCATGGACGCCACCGCCTCGCCGCACCTGGCGATGGCAGCGCTGTTGATCGCCGGGCGGCTGGGCATCCAGCAACGGCTGGCATTGAATGCCGTCACCGATGAAATACCCGATGAGCTGGATGAAGCACAACGTCGCGCCCGTGGCATTATCGCCCTGCCGACGACCCTGGCGCAGGCACTGGATTGCCTGCGCCATAGCGGGGCTCTGCTGGAGGCCTTGCCCGGCCCCCTGGTCGAAACCTACTTCGCCTTGAAGGCCCAGGAGCTAGCCTTGACCCAGGCGCTGACACCTGCCGAGCGTTGTGAGCACTATGCACGAATCTATTGAATGTGCCGAAGCGGGCCTGTACACCGGGCCGGCCTACCGACTGATCCGGGAAGACGCCGAGCACCCGGTACTGCTGGTGTGCGAACACGCCAGCCGCTTCATTCCCGCGCAGCTGAACGACCTGGGCCTGGACGAAACCGCCGCCCGGGAGCACATCGCCTGGGACATCGGCGCCCTGGCCCTGGCCGAACGCCTGTCCGAAACCCTCGGTGCGACGTTGCTGTCGGCCAACTATTCACGCTTGTTGATTGACCTCAACCGCCCGCTTCACGTGGCCGACAGCATTCCGCCCCAAAGCGAGATCTACCAGATTCCGGGCAACCATGCCCTGGACGAAGCCACGCGCCAATACCGCCAGCGCTGCCTGTTCCATCCCTTCCACGACCGCTTGCGCTCGCTGGTCGACGAACGCCTGGCGGCCAATCGGCCAGTGCGGGTCGTGGGCATACACAGTTTCACGCCGGTGTTCTACGGCCAACCGCGCGCCCTGGAAGCCGGCGTGCTGTTTGGCGCCGCCGAGGATTATGCCCAGCACATTGTCGATGGACTGAGTCGGCATTCACTGCGCGCGGCAGGTAACCAGCCCTACAAGATCAATCCCTTGACCGACATGACGGTCCCCGTGCATGGCGACGCGCGCGGCCTGGACTCGGTGTTGATCGAGGTACGCAACGACCTGCTGCGCGACCCCGCGGCGGTACGGACCTGGAGCGCTTACCTGGCCCCGTTGTTGTAGGAAAGCAGCGACAAGCTTTGAGCAATGAGCAACAAGCAGGGACACATCCACACACAGCTGAGAAGGAAAACGGCTAATGAGTATCGAGGCATTTGGCTACAAGCAAGAATTGAAACGCAGCCTGTCGCTGACCGACCTGGTGGTATACGGGATGATTTTCATGATCCCCATCGCACCGTTCGGCGTGTATGGCTACGTCAACGCCGAAGCGCCGGGGATGGTGCCGCTGGCGTACATCATTGGCATGGTGGCGATGCTGTTTACCGCGTTGAGCTACGGCAGCATGGCCCGGGCGTTTCCCGTGGCCGGTTCCGTCTATTCCTACGCGCAAAGGGGCCTTAACCCACACGTTGGCTTCATCGCTGGCTGGTTGATGTTGCTGGACTACCTGCTGATCCCACCGCTGCTTTATGTCTACGCGGCCATGGCGTTGAATCATTTGTACCCGGACATCCCCAAGGTCGGTTTCATCCTGGCCTTTCTGGTGAGCGCGACCTTCGTCAACCTGCGGGGGATTACCTTCACCGCGCGGATGAACATCATCTTCCTGCTGGCGCAGTTGGCGGTGCTGGGGATTTTCCTGTTCTACGCCTGGAATGCGCTGCACGGCGGTGCCGGTAACGGCCAATTGACCCTGGCGCCGCTGTACAGCCCGGAACACTTCAATTTCGCCCTGCTGATGCAAGCCGTGTCCATCGCCGTGTTGTCGTTCCTGGGCTTTGACGCCATTTCCACCCTGGCCGAGGAAATCAAGGGTGACCCGGGCCGCAGCGTCGGAAAGGCTGCGCTGGTGACCTTGCTGGTGATGGGGGCGATTTTCGTGGTGCAGACCTGGATCGCCACGGACCTGGCCGCAGGCATGGGTTTCAAGTCGGCCGACACCGCCTTCTATGAAATCGCCGAACTGGCGGCCGGCAGCTGGCTGGCGACCCTGACCGCCGTCGCCACGGCCCTGGCCTGGGGCGTGGCAGTGGCAATCACCTCGCAGGCGGCGGTGTCGCGCCTGTTGTTCGGCATGGCCCGGGACGGCAAGTTGCCCAAGGTACTGGCCAAGGTCCATCCGAAACACAACACCCCGTACCTGAGCATTTATCTGGTGGCGGTGCTGTCGCTGCTGATCTGTTACCTGTTCATCGACGCGGTGGACACCCTGACCTCATTGGTCAACTTCGGCGCCCTGAGCGGCTTCATGCTGCTGCACATCACCGTGATCAACCATTACTGGCGCCGCCAACGGTCCGGCCAGGTGATTCGCCATCTGCTCTGCCCGCTGGTCGGCTTCGTGATCGTCGCGGCCATCATGTACAACATGGGCGTGGACGCGCAAAAACTCGGCCTGATCTGGATCGCCGCCGGTGTGGTGTACCTGTGTGCGCTGAATAAATTCGGCCCCCACACGGTACTTGCGGATCCGGCCGCACCTTGAGATTCAGCGGTGAAGGATTCGACCCCGCCGTAGCTGTAACGCGTGGACATCGACAGTGATCGTCAAGCCTGGTGCCCGTCGCCAGGCGCCCTGGAACAGGAGTGCAATCCATGCTGGCCTTACGTCCAGTTCAGTTAACCGATCTGCCGCAACTGCAGCAGCTGGCCCGCGACAGCCTGGTAGGCGTCACGTCGCTTCCGGACGATACCGAGCGCCTGCGGGAAAAAATCCACGGCTCGTGCGCTTCGTTCGAAGCCGATGTGCAGAAACCCGGTGGAGAGAATTACTTTTTTGTCCTCCAGGACCTGGATTCCGGGCGCCTGGTGGGCTGCTCCGAAATCCTCTCCAGCACCGGCTGCAACGAACCGTTCTACAGCCTGCGCAACCGGCCGTTTTCCAGCGAGTCCCGTGAGCTGAACATCCAGCACGGTGTACCGGCGCTGTCGCTGTGCCAGGACCTCAATGGCCAGACCCT
The DNA here is from genome assembly GCF_001269755.1 of Pseudomonas sp. Q12-87. NCBI lineage: Bacteria > Pseudomonadati > Pseudomonadota > Gammaproteobacteria > Pseudomonadales > Pseudomonadaceae > Pseudomonas > Pseudomonas sp. Q12-87. Next base: position 64,243 of record NZ_LHVI01000023.1, read on the forward strand.
GCTGCGCGGCTTTCACATCGACGCCGGGCGGGTGCGCACGCCGGAATCGGAGCTGTTGTCCCGCGCTCGACTGATGTTCATCGCCGCCCACCCCCAGCGCTTTGCCGAATCGGTGATCACTGAAATTGTCGGCTACAGCGACGATGACGGTCAGTCGCCCTTCTGGGACGCCATCGGCCAGCACTTCTTCGACTTGCCCTACGTCGAGGCCGAACGGCTGTGCGGTTTGCAGAGCCGCACCTTCCTCGCCGAACTCATGCCGCAGTACCCGATCTATGTGCCCATGCTGCCGCAGGCGGCCCAGGACTGTATCGGCCGGGTGCATCCCGATGGCCAGGAAGCGTTCGACATCCTGGAGCGCGAGGGTTTCGAAACCAACAGCTATGTGGACATCTTCGACGGCGGGCCGACCTTGCATGCCCGTATCGCGAACGTTCGCTCCATTGCGCAGAGTCGTCTCGCCAGCGCCCGGCAAAGCTTGCAGATCGACGCTCGCGGCCGCTACCTGGTGAGCAACGATGGCCTGGGCAACTACCGCGCCATCGTCGCCGAACTGGACATCGATACCGAGGGTTGCGTGGACCTTACGCCCGACATGCTGGCTGCCCTGGACGCCACGGATGGCGAGCGGGTGCGGGTGATTGCCTTATGAATCTCATTCGACCTTATGCCTCGCATCGGCGCGAGGGCCGACACGCTCAAGGAGCTGCATCATGATTGTCCGTCCGGTCGCCATCACCGACCTCCCGGCATTGCTGGACCTGGCCCATTGTGCGGGCACCGGCCTCACCAGTCTGCCGGACAACGAAGAGCGCCTGGCCCATCGCGTGCGCTGGGCCCAGCGCACCTTTGCCGGGCAAGTCGAACGCGCCGATGCCGATTATCTATTCGTCCTCGAAGACGACGACCGCCAGGTAGTGGGGATCAGCGCACTGACCGGTGCGGTGGGCTTGCGCGAGCCCTGGTACAACTATCGGGTCGGCGTGACGGTCAGCTCGGCTCCGCAATTGGGCATACAGCGGCAGATCCCCACGCTGTTTCTCAGCAATGAGATGACTGGGCAATCGGAGATTTGCTCGTTGTTCCTGCACCCGGAGCAACGCCGCGGTCACAACGGCCGCCTGCTGTCACTGGCGCGCCTATTGTTCGTTGCCGAGTTCCCCCAGTTGTTCGGCGAAAAACTGATCGCCGAACTGCGGGGGCATGCCGACGAGCAAGGTTGTTCGCCGTTCTGGGACAGCCTGGGCCGGCACTTTTTCCAAAGGGAGTTCAGCCACGCCGACCAACTATCCGGCATGGGCAACAAGTCCTTCATTGCCGAACTGATGCCACGCCAGCCGCTGTACACCTGCCTGCTCACCGAACAGGCCCAGGCCGTGATCGGCAAGGCACACCCGAACTCGGAGCCGGCCCGCAAGATCCTGAGTGCCGAGGGTTTCAGCCATAAGGGCTACATCGACATCTTTGACGCCGGACCGGTCATCGAAGCCCCGGTTCCGAAGATCCGTACCGTGCGCGACAGCCAGGCGCTGACCCTGGCCATCGGCGCTCCGGATGAACAGGCACCGGTCTGGCTGATCCATAACCGGCGCTTGGAAAACTGCCGCGTCACCAGCGCCCGGGCCCACCAGCACGGCCACAGCCTGCTGGTCGACCGCCTGACCGCCAAACGCCTGCAAGTACAACCAGGCGACACGGTGCGCGCCGTGGCGTTGCCGCGCCAGGGACAACAGGCGGTGGCGGCCTAGCTTTCACGCCCAGCGCCTGCCGCTTGCCGCTCGCCCTCCTCCCTGGCTTCGCGGGATCGACTTCGGCCAGTCTGTCCCTGTACATTCGTCATCATGTACGGCCGTCCCGCGTGATAGCTTTCCATCCTTCGGCGTTGACACTTTTGCTCAAGCCTTTCCATTCCATTGGTGGAACTTATATGTCCAGGCTTTCCCATCAAGATTTGCGTCGTAACTTTCGCCAGCTGCTGGCTTCCAAGACCTGTTACCACACAGCCTCGGTGTTTGACCCGATGTCGGCGCGCATCGCCGCCGACCTGGGCTTTGAAGTGGGAATCCTGGGCGGCTCGGTAGCATCCCTGCAAGTGCTGGGCGCACCGGATTTCGCCCTCATCACCCTCAGCGAGTTCACCGAGCAGGCCACCCGCATCGGCCGCGTCGCCCAACTGCCGGTGATTGCCGACGCCGATCATGGCTACGGTAACGCCCTGAACGTCATGCGCACCATCATCGAACTCGAACGCGCCGGCATAGCGGCGCTGACCATCGAAGACACGCTGTTGCCGGCCCAGTTCGGGCGCAAATCGACTGATTTGATCAGTGTCGCCGAAGGCGTCGGCAAGATCCGCGCCGCATTGGAAGCGCGCGTCGATCCGGAAATGGCGATCGTTGCCCGGACCAATGCGGGCATATTGCCGGTCCAGGAAATTATCAGCCGCACCCGACAGTATGAGCGGGCCGGGGCTGACGGAATTTGCATGGTGGGCGTGCAAGACTTCGAGCACCTGGAACGGATCAGCGAAAACCTGACGGTGCCGTTGATGCTCGTCACCTATGGCAACCCGCTGCTGCGCGACGACAAGCGCCTGGCCGAACTGGGCGTGCGCGTCACCATCGATGGCCACGGCGCCTATTTCGCCGCCATCAAGGCCACCTACGACAGCCTGCGCGAACAGCGGCAGATCTTCACCCAGGCTTCGGACCTCAGCGCCACCGAACTGACCCACACCTACACCCAGCCTGAGGACTATATCCGTTGGGCCGAGGAGTACATGAGCGTCAAGGAGTAGCGGTAGGTCAGTGTGTTTTGATGTTGGATGTACTGGCGCTATCGCGAGCAGGCTCGCTCCCACAAGGATTTTGCGGTGGACACCCACAAACCCTGTGGGAGCGAGCCTGCTCGCGATAGCGTTCCCCCGGATGAAACGGGCCTTCAGCGCCCGCTACGCAACATCTCCCGGGGCACGTACTTGCCGATCTCGAACTTGCCGATTGCAGCGCGATGCACTTCATCCGGGCCGTCGGCCAGGCGCAGGGTCCGTTGCATGGCGTACATGTAGGCCAGCGGGAAGTCATTGGAAACCCCGGCGCCACCGTGGATCTGGATCGCCCGGTCGATGACTTTCAGGGCCACGTTCGGCGCAACGACCTTGATCTGGGCGATTTCACTCTTCGCCACTTTATTGCCCACCGTGTCCATCATGTACGCCGCCTTCAAGGTCAGCAGGCGCGCCATGTCGATTTCCATCCGCGAGTCGGCAATCTTGTCGATGTTGCCGCCCAGGCGCGCCAATGGCTGGCCGAACGCAGTGCGGCTGACGGCGCGCTTGCACATCAACTCCAGTGCGCGCTCGGCCATGCCGATGGAGCGCATGCAGTGATGGATCCGGCCCGGGCCAAGGCGACCCTGGGCAATTTCAAAGCCGCGTCCTTCACCCAACAGGACGTTTTCGTACGGCACCCGCACGTTATCGAACAGCACTTCGGCATGGCCGTGAGGCGCATCGTCGTAGCCGAACACCGGCAGCGGCCGTACGATTTTTACCCCAGGAGTGTCCACCGGCACCAGGATCATCGAGTGCTGCGCATGACGCGGCGCATCGGGGTTGCTCAGGCCCATGAAGATCAGGATCTTGCAGCGCGGGTCACAAGCCCCCGAGGTCCACCATTTCTTGCCGTTTATCACCCACTCGTCGCCATCACGCTCGGCCCGGGCGGCCATGTTGGTGGCGTCCGAGGAGGCAACGTCCGGCTCCGTCATGGCGAAGGCCGAGCGGATCTCACCGCGCAGCAGCGGCTCGAGCCAGCGTTGCTTCTGTTCTTCATTGGCGTAGCGCACCAGCACTTCCATGTTGCCGGTGTCCGGTGCCGAGCAGTTGAACGGCTCAGGGCCCAGCAGCGAGCGTCCCATGATTTCCGCCAGCGGTGCGTATTCCAGGTTGGTCAGGCCGGCGCCCAGTTCCGACTCAGGCAGGAAAAGATTCCACAGGCCTTCAGCCTTCGCCTTGGCCTTGAGCTCTTCCATGATCGCGGTGGGTTGCCAGCGGTCACCTTCGGCCACTTGGCGTTCGAACACCGCTTCGGCCGGGTAGACGTAGGCGTCCATGAACGCCGTGACGCGTTCACGCAGTTCCTGAACCTTGGGGGAATACGCGAAATCCATGAGCAGCACCTTCTTGGCAGAGGTTGTTTTAGGTCATGAAATCGATGCTAGATCAGCTACGAAAATTTACCTAACCTATTCTCGGCGTGTATTAACATTCATCACCGATATATGTTTCACTGATTCGCATCGCCACCCGGCACCTCAAAACAAGCCCAAGAATAAGAGTGCAGCGCCATGAACCTGAGCAAGGTCGATCTCAACCTTTTCATTGTCTTCGATGCGATCTACACCGAAGCCAACCTGACCCGCGCCGGGCAGATTGTCGGCATCACTCAGCCGGCCGTGTCCAATGCCCTGGCCCGCCTGCGCGAGACATTCAACGACCCGCTCTTCGTGCGCACCGCCCAAGGCATGGTGCCTACGCCCATGGCCCAGAACATTATCGGCCCGGTGCGCAACGCCCTGTCGCTGCTGCGGGTGTCGGTGCAAGAAAGCCGGATCTTCAACCCTTTGCAGGCCGTCAAGACCTACCGCATCAGCATGACCGACCTCACCGAAGGCGTGATCCTGCCGCCGCTGTTCCAGCGCTTGCGTCGCCTGGCGCCGACCGTGGCTATCGAGAGTTTTCTGTCCAAGCGCCGCGAAACCACCAAGGAACTGGCGGCCGGTCGCCTGGACTTCGCCGTGGACGCCCCGCTCAACACCGACCCGCAGGTACGACATGTCAAGCTGATGGAAGACCGCTACGTGTGCGCCATGCGCAAGGGCCACCCTCTGGCGGGCAAGGAAAAGATCAGCCTCGATGACTATCTGGCCCAGACCCACGTGCATATATCCAGCCGGCGCAACGGGCTGGGCTACGTCGACCTGGCGCTGGGCAAGATGGGGATCCAGCGCAAGATCGCCCTGCGCTCCCAGCATTACTTGATGGCTTCCCAGGTGCTGCAGCAAACCGACATGGTCATGACCGTGCCCGAGCGTTTTGCCCGCCGTCACGATTTGCATGCCTTTGTGCTACCGGTCAACGACGTGCCGCCGGTTGAAACCCATTTGTACTGGCACGAAAGCACCGACCAGGACCCGGCCAACCGCTGGATGCGCGAGCAGATGATCGAGTTGTGCCAGCAGGTGACGGCTCATGAGAAGAAGCTGGATAAGATCGTGTAGGCTCATGCCGCGTCATCGTTTTTCGCGAGCAAGCCCGCTCCCACATTGAGTACATAGTTCACGCAGCATTGTGTGTAGGACGCTAAACCTGTGGGAGCGGGCTTGCTCGCGAAGAGGCCAGCACAGACAACCCGCCCGCGATTGCTTGACGTGAACGTCAACCTGCCATTAGCTTAGCGCAGCCCTTTTCGTTTCGAGCGCGTCCATGAGCAGCCAGACCTACAGCATCTCCGACCTCGCCCGCGAGCTGGATATCACCACCCGGGCCATTCGTTTCTATGAGGAACAGGGCCTGCTGAGTCCTGAACGACGGGGCCAGGAACGCATTTATTCGCCACGGGACAAAGTCAGCCTCAAGCTGATCCTGCGGGGTAAGCGCATCGGGTTTTCCTTGGCCGAGTGCCGCGAGCTGATCGAGCTCTACGACCCCACCAGCGGCAACCAGAAGCAGCTGCACAGCATGCTGGCGAAAATCACCGAGCGCCGGGAACAGCTCGAACAGCAACTGCTGGACATCGAACAAATGAAGCTGGAACTCGACACCGCCGAAGAACGCTGCATCCAGGCGCTGGAGCAGACGATCAACGGGCAGGAAGCCATCCAATAACGACACCAATCTCTTATGGGAGCGGGCTTGCTCGCGAATGCGAATTTACCTTCGGTCTTATGTCGACTGACACACCGCTTTCGCGAGCAAGCCCGCTCCCACATGGGCTTGGTGCACCCACTTTTACAGGTCAACCCCCATGTCACTTCCCTCCTTTGTACGCCTGATCGAAGTCGGCCCCCGCGATGGCCTGCAGAATGAAGCGCAACCCATCAGCGTCGCCGACAAGGTGCGCCTGGTGGATGCGCTGAGCGCCGCCGGCCTGGGTTACATCGAGGTCGGCAGTTTTGTTTCGCCCAAGTGGGTACCGCAAATGGCCGGCTCCGCCGAGGTGTTCGCTCAAATCCAGCGCAAGCCCGGTGTTACCTATGGGGCCTTGGCGCCAAACCTGCGGGGTTTTGAAGATGCGCTGGCGGCAGGTGTGAAGGAAGTGGCGGTGTTCGCCGCCGCGTCCGAAGCGTTTTCCCAGCGCAACATCAACTGCTCCATCAAGGAAAGCCTGGAGCGCTTCGCGCCGATCATGGAGGCCGCCAAACAGCACGACGTCAGCGTGCGCGGTTACGTGTCCTGCGTGCTGGGCTGCCCATACGAAGGTGCCGTCAAGCCCGAGCAGGTCGCTTGGGTCGCTCGGGAGCTGTATGCAATGGGCTGCTACGAGGTGTCCCTGGGCGACACCATTGGCACGGGCACGGCGGGCGCGACTCGCAAGATGTTCGAGGTGGTTTCGGCCGATGTGCCCCGCGACAAGCTCGCCGGACATTTCCATGACACCTATGGCCAGGCGATGGCCAACGTATACGCCAGCCTGCTGGAAGGCATCGCCGTGTTCGACAGCTCCATCGCCGGTCTCGGTGGCTGCCCCTATGCCAAGGGCGCCAGCGGTAACGTTGCCACCGAAGACGTGCTGTACCTGCTCAATGGGTTGGGGATCGAAACCGGTATCGACCTGGACACATTGCTCGCCGCGGGCCAACAGATTTGTGACGTGCTCGGCCGCCCTACCGGTTCGCGCGTCGCCAAGGCCCGCAGCGCACAGTAAGGTGTTACCGCAGGCTTTGTAACGACAGCGAAACGAGTAACACGGAAACAATTTGTCTGCTTTGCCACGCTCGGTTTTTCAGCTAAAAATATAAGCTATTGATTTCTATGAAATTTTAAAAGTTGGCACGCCACCTGCTATATCTCTGACATAACAAGAATAAAAAAACGCGGCAAACCCAATAAAAACAAGACGAAACGACTCTGACATAACAAAAACAACACGGCAGAGACGCAGCTAACAGATTTTTTTGGAGAAGATGTGCTTTTCAGGGTGCTTTCAGGAGCAACCCGCAACCGGGCAGAGAACAATAAAACTACCTTCAGGTAGCTCCCGAATCGGTTGGATCGCCAGGCGAAAAAGCAGGTCAGCGCTCAAAAAAATACGTTTGCTCTTGATCCCGGATGGGGATCGCCAAAAACAGCGGTAAAGGGTCACGGCCACCAAAAACAACAATAGGCCGCCCCTCAATAATAAAAAAAGAGCACGCGACGACAAAATTAAAGGGGAGCTTCGGCTCCCCTTTGTGCTGTCTGGCGTTTGGGGTTTTCTTGTGGGAGCGGGCTTGCTCGCGAAGACGGCGGCATAGCCAACATTTATGTCGCCTGGCACACCGCTTTCGCGAGCAAGCCCGCTCCCACAGGAGATCTTGCTCAGCCGTCGTGATCACTCAATTCTTCGATGCTGATTTCACGCATGCGGAATTTCTGGATCTTGCCGGTCACCGTCATCGGGAATTGCTCGACGAACTTGAAGTGGCGTGGCGTCTTGAAATGAGCGATACGCTCCTTGCACCAGGCCTGCAACTGCGGCGCTGTTACGCTGTGGCCGGGATGGAGCTTGATCCAGGCAACGATTTGCTCACCGTAGCACGAGCAGGGAATGCCGATGACCTGCACGTCCACCATCGCCGGGTGAGTGAAGAAAAATTCCTCCAGCTCACGCGGGTAAATATTCTCTCCACCACGGATGATCATGTCCTTGTTCCGCCCGACGATGCAGACGTAGCCCTGCGCGTCCATGGTCGCCAGGTCGCCGGTGTGCATCCAGCCATCCGGGTCGATGGCCTCGGCCGTGCCCTTGGGGTTGTTCCAATAACCGAGCATCACGCTGTAGCCGCGAGTACACAGTTCGCCGACGGTGCCTTGGGGAACAATCTCACCGGCTTCATCGATGATCTTGCTTTCCAGGTGCGGCTGGGTGCGGCCAACGGTGGTTACCCGCAATTCCAGCTCGTCCGCAGGACCGGTCTGCAGTGACACCGGGCTGGTTTCCGTCATGCCGTAGGCAATCTGCACTTGGGCCATGTGCATCTCGCTGATCACTCGGCGCATCACTTCGATGGGGCAAGTGGCTCCGGCCATGATGCCGGTGCGCAGGCTGGACAAGTCGAACTCGCCGCGCAGGGGTTGATCGAGCATGGCGATGAACATGGTGGGCACGCCGTACAGCGCAGTGGCTTTCTCTTCGGCCACAACCCTTAATGTCAGCAACGGATCGAACGCGTCAGCGGGATAGATCATGGTGCTGCCGTGGGTCATGCAGCCGAGGTTGCCCATGACCATGCCGAAACAATGATAAAGCGGCACCGGGATCACCAGCCGATCGGCGGCGGTCAGGCTCAGGCTTTCGCCGACCATGTAACCGTTATTGAGAATGTTGCGGTGGCTGAGCGTCGCCCCCTTGGGGAAGCCGGTGGTACCCGAGGTGTACTGGATATTCACCGGTTGGTCAAAATGCAGGCTGGCCTGACGCTCGGCCAACTGACCAGGCGTTACCGCCGCGCCCAGGGCCGTCAGTTGCGACCAAGGCAGAAAGCCTGACGGCGGCTGTGGATCGAGACTGATCACACCGCGCAAATCCGGCAACCGCTCGCTGTGCATCTGACCAATCGACTGCTCTGCCAGTTCTGGCACTAGCGCTTGCAGCATCGCATGGTAATCCGACGTCTTGAACGCCCCGGCGCAGACCAGCCATTGGCAACCGGATTGTTTGAGCGCGTATTCCAGCTCTGAGACCCGATAGGCCGGATTGATGTTGACCAGAATCACGCCGATCTTCGCACTGGCAAACTGGCTGATGCACCACTGCGCGCAATTGGGCGCCCACACGCCGAGGCGATCGCCGGTTTTCAAGCCCAGCGCCAACAAGGCCCGCGCATGCAGGTCGACAGCGTCGGCCAGTTGTTGCCAGGTGTAGCGCAGCGATTGATGGCGTACCACCAAGGCCTCGCCATCCGCATAACGAGCGACCGTCTGGTCGAAAGCCTGGCCGATGGTCTGGGCCAGCAAGGCCTTGTCCTGGGCACCATGGGTATAGCTGGACTGCAAATGCGAACCGGATTGATCCATGACGCCCCCTCTTGTCTTTTTTAATGGGTGTATCGGTGAATCTCATAGGCGAAGCGCAGTTACTCTGGCTCAAGTTGACGTTAACGTAAAGCGTGATTGACAGCCGCCCGTCCCAGGCTTACGTTAACGTAAAGGTGAAAACCGCCTCCCGTTCTCCGCACCCGATAAAAAAGCCAAAGGTGTCCCATGAGCTACCCATCCCTGAATTTTGCCCTCGGCGAAACCATCGACATGTTGCGTGACCAGGTACAGGCCTTCGTCAAGGCCGAGCTGGCGCCCCGCGCAGCGCAAATCGATATCGATAACCTGTTTCCCGCCGACATGTGGCGCAAGTTCGGTGACATGGGCCTGCTGGGCATCACCGTACCGGAAGAGTATGGCGGCGCCGGCCTGGGCTATCTGGCCCATGTCGTGGCAATGGAAGAAATCAGCCGCGGATCGGCCTCGGTCGCCCTCTCCTACGGCGCTCACTCCAACCTTTGCGTGAACCAGATCAACCGCAACGGCAATCATGAGCAAAAAACCAAGTATTTGCCCAAGTTGATCAGCGGCGAACACATCGGCGCACTCGCCATGAGCGAGCCCAACGCCGGCTCCGACGTCGTATCGATGAAATTGCGGGCCGACAAGCGTGGCGACCACTACGTCCTCAACGGCAGCAAGACCTGGATCACCAACGGTCCCGATGCCAATACCTATGTGATCTACGCCAAGACCGACCTGGAAAAAGGCGCCCACGGCATCACGGCCTTCATCGTCGAGCGCGACTGGAAGGGCTTCAGCCGCAGCAACAAGTTCGACAAGCTCGGCATGCGCGGCTCCAACACGTGCGAGCTGTTTTTCGATGACGTCGAAGTGCCTGAAGAAAACATCCTTGGCACGCTCAACGGCGGTGTGAAGGTCTTGATGAGCGGCCTCGATTACGAGCGCGTGGTGCTGTCCGGAGGCCCCACCGGCATCATGCAAGCCTGCATGGACTTGATCGTCCCGTACATCCACGACCGCAAGCAGTTCGGCCAAAGCATCGGCGAATTCCAGCTGATCCAGGGCAAAGTCGCCGACATGTACACCCAACTCAACGCCAGTCGCGCCTATTTGTACGCCGTGGCCCAAGCCTGCGAGCGCGGCGAAACCACCCGCAAGGACGCCGCCGGGGTGATCCTCTACAGCGCCGAGCGCGCCACGCAAATGGCCCTCGACGCCATCCAGATCCTGGGCGGCAATGGCTACATCAACGAATTCCCTGCCGGTCGCCTGTTGCGTGACGCCAAGCTGTACGAAATCGGTGCCGGCACCAGCGAGATTCGCCGGATGCTGATCGGCCGCGAACTGTTCAACGAAACCCGCTAACGGAGCTGACCATGGCCACGCTGCACACTCAGCTCAATCCGCGCTCGGCGGAGTTCATCGCCAACCGCGACGCAATGCTCGGACAGGTCGAGGCCCTGCGCACCTTGCTCGGGCAGGTCCGTCAAGGCGGTGGACCCAAGGCCCAGGAACGGCACACGTCGCGGGGTAAATTGCTGCCCCGGGAACGTATCAACCGGCTGCTGGACCCAGGCTCGCCGTTTTTGGAAATCAGCCCGCTGGCGGCCCACGAAGTCTATGGCGAAGACGTGCCGGCGGCCGGCGTGATTGCCGGCATCGGTCGGGTGGAAGGCGTTGAATGCATGATCGTTGCCAACGATGCGACGGTCAAAGGTGGCTCGTATTACCCGTTGACGGTGAAAAAACACCTACGCGCCCAGACCATCGCCCAACAGAACCGCCTGCCCTGCATTTATCTGGTGGACTCCGGCGGTGCCAACCTGCCGCGCCAGGACGAAGTGTTTCCGGACCGCGAGCACTTCGGCCGGATCTTCTTCAACCAGGCCAACATGAGCGCCCAGGGCATCCCGCAGATCGCCGTGGTCATGGGTTCCTGCACCGCCGGTGGCGCTTATGTGCCGGCCATGGCGGATGAGGCAATCATGGTCCGCGAGCAAGCCACCATTTTCCTCGCCGGTCCGCCGCTGGTAAAAGCCGCCACCGGCGAAGTGGTCAGCGCCGAAGACCTGGGCGGTGCCGATGTGCATTGCAAGATCTCCGGCGTCGCCGACCACTACGCTGACAGCGATGAACACGCCCTGGCCCTGGCCCGCCGCAGCGTGGCCAACCTCAACTGGCGCAAGCTCGGTGAAGTGCAGCACCGTACGCCCATCGCCCCGCTGTACGCGAGCGAGGAGCTGTACGGCGTGGTGCCGGCCGATGCGAAGCAGCCGTTCGACGTCCGGGAAGTGATCGCGCGCCTGGTGGACGGCTCGGTGTTCGATGAATTCAAGGCGCTGTTCGGGACGACGCTGGTGTGCGGTTTTGCGCATCTGCATGGCTACCCGGTCGCGATCCTGGCTAACAATGGCATTCTCTTCGCCGAAGCCGCGCAAAAAGGCGCGCACTTCATCGAACTGGCCTGCCAGCGCGGCATCCCGCTGTTGTTCCTGCAAAACATCACCGGCTTCATGGTCGGGCAGAAATACGAAGCCGGCGGTATCGCCAAGCATGGCGCAAAACTGGTTACCGCCGTGGCCTGCGCGCGGGTGCCGAAATTTACGGTCATCATCGGCGGCAGCTTTGGCGCGGGCAACTATGGCATGTGCGGTCGCGCCTATGACCCACGGTTCCTGTGGATGTGGCCGAATGCGCGAATTGGTGTGATGGGTGCCGAACAGGCGGCCGGTGTGCTGGTGCAGGTCAAGCGTGAACAGGCCGAACGCAGCGGTCATCCGTTCAGCGCCGAACAGGAAGCCGAGATCAAGCAACCGATCCTCGACCAGTATGAAAAGCAGGGCCACCCCTACTATTCCAGTGCAAGGTTGTGGGATGACGGCGTCATCGATCCGGCCCAGACCCGCGATGTACTGGGCCTGGCCTTGTCCGCGTCACTGAACGCGCCTATCGAATCGAGCCGCTTCGGCGTGTTCCGGATGTAAACGGGGAATGCCCATGGATAACTTCAACACCCTTGAACTGCTCACCGACCCGCGCGGCTTTGCCACGCTGTGGCTCAGCCGTGAGTCGAAAAACAATGCGTTCAACGCCGAAATGATCCGTGAACTGATCCTGGCGCTGGACCATGTCGGCGGCGACCCGAACCTGCGCTTCCTGTTGATCCGCGGGCGTGGCAAACATTTCAGCGCCGGCGCCGATCTGGCCTGGATGCAGCAATCGGCCGAGCTTGATTATCACACCAACCTCGACGACGCCCGGGAACTGGCGGAACTGATGTACAACCTCGCCAAGCTGAAGATTCCTACGCTGGCCGTCGTCCAGGGCGCGGCATTCGGTGGTGCACTGGGGCTGATCAGCGCCTGTGACATGGCGATTGGCGCCGATGAAGCGCAGTTCTGCCTGTCGGAAGTGCGCATTGGCCTGGCACCGGCGGTGATCAGCCCGTTCGTGGTCCAGGCCATCGGCGAGCGCGCGGCTCGTCGTTATGCCCTGACCGCTGAACGTTTCGGCGGGCAGCGTGCGAAAGACATCGGTTTGCTGTCGGAAAGTTATCCGGCCGAGGCGTTGGACCAGCACGTCGAGCACTGGGTGGAAAATCTTTTGCTCAACAGCCCGGCAGCCATGCGCGCCAGCAAGGAATTGTTGCGTGAAGTGGGCAACGGCGCCCTCACCCCGGCCCTGCGCCGCTACACCGAAAACGCCATCGCCCGCATTCGCGTCAGTCCCGAAGGGCAGGAAGGGCTGCGGGCCTTCCTGCAAAAACGCACGCCGAACTGGCAAGCCGAATCGAATAACAAGGAGCCGCGTCGATGAGCGCCCCTGTCCTTACTACGTTGCTGGTGGCCAACCGCGGCGAAATCGCCTGCCGAGTGATGCGCACCGCCAAGGCCATGGGTCTGACCACCGTGGCCGTGCACAGCGCCACCGACCGCGATGCTCGTCACAGTCGTGAAGCCGATATCCGCGTCGACCTGGGCGGCAGCAAGGCCGCCGATAGCTACCTGCAGATCGACAAGCTGATCGCCGCCGCCCGGGCCAGTGGCGCCCAGGCCATCCACCCTGGCTATGGTTTTCTTTCCGAGAACGCAGGGTTCGCCCGGGCGATTGAAAACGCCGGACTGATCTTTCTCGGCCCGCCCGCCTCGGCCATCGATGCCATGGGCAGCAAATCCGCGGCCAAGGCGTTGATGGAAACCGCCGGCGTGCCGCTGGTGCCCGGTTATCACGGCGAAGCCCAGGATGTGGAGACCTTTCGTGCCGCCGCCGAGCGCATCGGCTATCCGGTGCTGCTCAAGGCCACCGCCGGCGGTGGTGGTAAAGGCATGAAAGTCGTCGAGGATGTCAGCCAACTGGCCGAGGCCCTCGCGTCGGCACAGCGCGAAGCGCAGTCTTCGTTCGGCGACTCGCGGATGCTGGTGGAAAAATACCTGCTCAAGCCGCGCCACGTGGAAATCCAAGTGTTCGCCGATCAGCACGGCAACTGCTTGTACCTCAACGAGCGCGATTGCTCGATCCAGCGCCGTCACCAGAAAGTGGTGGAAGAAGCCCCTGCCCCCGGCCTGACCTCGCAATTGCGCCGTGCAATGGGCGAAGCGGCCGTGCGCGCGGCCCAGGCGATCGGCTATGTCGGGGCAGGTACAGTGGAATTTCTGCTGGATTCGCGGGGCGAGTTTTTCTTCATGGAAATGAACACCCGCTTGCAGGTGGAGCATCCGGTCACCGAAGCGATCACCGGGCTGGACCTGGTGGCCTGGCAGATCCGCGTGGCCCAGGGCGAGCGCTTGCCGATCACTCAGGAGCAAGTGCCGCTGTTGGGGCATGCGATTGAAGTGCGCCTGTATGCCGAAGACCCGGCCAACGATTTCCTGCCGGCTACCGGGCACCTGGCGTTGTACCGCGAATCTGCAGAAGGGCCGGGTCGGCGGGTCGACAGCGGGGTTGAAGAAGGCGACGAGATTTCGCCCTTCTACGACCCGATGCTTGGCAAGCTGATCGCCTGGGGCGAGGACCGTGAGCAGGCACGGCTGCGGCTGCTGGGCATGCTCGACGAATTCGCCATCGGCGGATTGAAGACCAATATCGGTTTCCTGCGACGCATCGTGGCCCACCCCGCTTTTGCAGCAGCAGAACTGGACACAGGATTTATCCCACGCTATCAGACGCAATTGCTGCCAACGCCTGGTGAACTGGATGACGGTTTCTGGCTCGCCGCCGCCCATGGTTTTGCCTTGGGCCTGGCCCCGCATGTCCGGTCCGACGACGCCAATTCGCCCTGGGCCGACAACGGCGGCCTGCGTCTGGGGCTGCCCCGGGAAACCACCCTGCATTTGAGCTGCGAAGGACAGGATCGCGCGCTGACGCTGGACGTTTCTGCCGGTGGTGCGGCGCTCAAGGGCGAACAACTGACAATCGAGCACAATGGCGTGCGCCGCACTCATCGGGCCATTCGCCAAGGCGAAAGCCTGTATCTGCAATGGGAAGGTGACCTGCACCGCGTTGACCCGTACGACCCGTTGGCTGCCGCCGATGCCAGCCACAGCCACCAAGGCGGCCTGAGCGCCCCCATGAACGGCAGCATTGTCCGAGTACTGGTGAGCGTCGGCCAAGCGGTGGAAGCCGGAGCTCAACTGGTGGTGCTGGAGGCGATGAAAATGGAGCACAGCATTCGCGCCCCCAAGGCCGGGACGATCAAGGCGCTGTATTGCCAGGAAGGTGAAATGGTCAGCGAGGGCTGCGCCCTGGTGGCATTCGAAGAATAGGTATCGGCCCGTTCCAAGGGCCGATCCGGTCAGAACCTGATGGTGGCCTGCACGACCACGCCGATGATGCGGCATTGCTCGGTGTACAGGCTTTTCGGGTAGGTGGGATTGAGCGGGACCAGATAATGCTGTCCGCTCTCTTCGATCAATTTGCGAAAGGTCGCGTCGCTGCTGCCGGGCAAGCAGGCGACCACCAGCTTGCCCGGCTCCGCGTCGATGGCCGGATCCACCAGGATCGACATCCCCTCGGGAATGCTCAACCCGCTCGGGGCGGTCATCGCATCGCCCACGACCACCAGCCAGAATGCGTCCCCGCGGGCGTGATAGTCCGTCAGCTCATATCGCGTCGGGCTGTAGGCGTCGGGGTCGCCCTCGCGAACGTCGCCAACCTGGTGCCATTCACTGACCGGGTAGCGGAAGTACGGGTTGTACTTCTGCGCCAGCGCCATACCTTCGTCCGTGGACGTATCCGGCTCCTGAATCACCATCGCCACTTCGAGAAATTCCAGTCCCAGCTCCCGCAGGACTCGATTCATGTCGTCGACACTGGGTTGCCGGCGCTTGGTCAGCCAATGGCCGACGCCGCCCTGGGACATACCCAACCGTTCTGCGAGCACCACTTGCGTGATGTGCAGCTCCTTCATCTTGGCCTTGACCAACTCTATCCATTTATCCATGTGCGGCACGATACGTCCCTGGCTCCGGCCATCAAAACACATATTGTAGTATTTAAATTGTCGTCACAATTACGATAAGTACTATTCTGGACTCAGGATTCAAGCCCCGACACGGAGAAACTCGACACCATGGAAACGCCTAATAAAAACCAACCCAACCCGCCTTCCGACGGCGCGTATCAGTCGTTTCAGGATTGCCCGGCGGCCCAGCGCGCCCTCGATTACTACTTGAAACCAAGTGTTTCAGACGCACCGACGGAACACCGTTTCTTCGACGTGAACCGCAACATCAGTGCAGAAGAAGCCCTGGTCCACGCATGCGACCTGCTGCGCTGCGCGGCGGCGACTGCCCACGAATCCGCCAACCAGTTGAATGGATCGAACCGCGACCTGGCGTTTTCGGTGGTGCATATGATCGATCTGGTCAAGGTGATGCTTGACCGATCCCTGGATGGCTACCCTACTCGCTAGGCGTAACGCTTGGGACGTGCCGCGAACGCGGACGAACGAAAGAAATTTTTTAATCGATGCGATAAAACCATTTGACTTGCAAATGATAATGATTATTATTGCACCAACTGGTCGCGAGATCAGTCGATAGGCCAGAAGACCTTAGGTCGGACTTCTGGAATATCTCCTCATCAGGCTAATCACGGTTTTTGACCCGGCTTTTTGCCGGGTCTTTTTTTGCCGATTTTTCGGCTTATGGCTTCAGGCTAATGAAGTCTTTGGGTGTCGCTCATTCGATGGCGGCGATGATATCAAATCAATATCCCTTTTCAAGACTTCGGGTCGCCGGACCGGCAAAACTATCGACAGCCAGCACTTGAGAATCAATTGCCGACTCTCTAAGCTGGCTTCGCGTCCAGGGAGGACGCCCCCTTCTCTTTCGTGATGCAAATCGTCCCGATATTTCCTTTCTTGCGTGTAAAGTAACGGCCATGAAAATCCTTTCCAGGAATCGTGACCGTGGCTAAATCTTCGTTTGATATCAACGCCAATTTCGACAGCGGCAATATTGAAATCGTCGACATCAGCAACCCGTTGCAGTCGCTGCTCAAGATCAGGCCCGATACCCGCAGTGCCCATTTCCAATGGTTTCACTTCAAGGCCAGCGGCTTGCATGTGGGCCAGGAATATTCCTTTCGCCTGCTCAATGCCAGCCAATCGTCCTACAACAAGGCCTGGACCGGCTACCAGACCGTTGCTTCCTACGATCACGTCAACTGGTTCCGCATCCCTACACAGTTTGAGGGCGACGCGCTGCGCTTTCACTTGGAAGCGGAACAACCCCACGCCTGGTTCGCTTATTTCGAACCGTATAGCCGTGGCCGCCACGATTGGCTGATCGAGCAGGCAGGTCATAAGGCCGGCACCGAACTCCTCGCCGTCGGTAAAAGCGTGGAAGGCCGTGACATCCAATTGTTGCGCAAGGGCAGCGGTGCCGAAGGCCGGCGTAAAATCTGGATCATCGCCCAACAACATCCCGGCGAGCACATGGCCGAGTGGTTCATGGAAGGCGTGATCGAACGCTTGCAACAACAGGATGATCCGCAGCTGAACCGACTGCTTGCCAAAGCCGATCTGTACCTGGTGCCAAACGTGAACCCGGACGGTGCCTTCCATGGGCATCTGCGGACCAACGCCATGGGCCAGGACCTCAATCGTGCCTGGCAGAACGCCAGTCCGGAAATCAGCCCCGAGGTCTTTTTCGTCCAGCAGCAAATGGAAAAGTATGGCGTTGATCTGTTCCTCGACGCCCATGGCGATGAGGAGATTCCCCACGTCTTCACCGCCGGTTGTGAAGGCAACCCGGGCTATACGCCGCGTATCGCCGAGCTCGAAGAACGTTTTCGCAGCCACCTCAAGCATCAGACCAAAGACTTCCAGACCACTCACGGCTACACCCGCGACGCACCGGGCCAGGCCAACATGACCCTGGCCTGCAACGCGGTCGGCCAGAAATACGATTGCCTGTCCCTGACGCTGGAAATGCCCTTCAAGGACCACGACGATCACCCGAACCCGCGTACCGGCTGGTCCGGCAAACGCTCGATGCAGCTGGGCAAGGATGTGTTGAGCACCATCGCGGACATGGTCGACGAATTGCGCTGACCCAGCAGCCGCCCCCGTGGCGAGGGAACCTGCTCCCTCGCCACGGATTCGTGCCTCAGCCTTTGCCCCGCAGCATACTGTCCAACACCTCATCCCGACGCACCCACGCGTGAAACAACGCCGCCGCCAGGTGCAACAGCACGGTCAAGAACAATAAATAAGCCAGATACCCATGGGCCTTGCGCAGCAGTGCGAAGGTCTGGGCGTGGGCCGGCAGGATCGAGGGCAGTTGCAGCCCATTGCCAAGCGTCACCGGGTCCCCCGCCGCTGAAATCATGGCCCAACCCAGTAGCGGCAGAATCAGCATCAATGCGTACAGCAACACATGCGAAGCCTTTGCCGCCAGCACCTGCCAGCCCGGCAGATCGGCCGGCAGCGGCGGTTGTCGGGTACTGAAGCGCACCACCAGGCGCACGACTACCAGCAGCAGGATCGCGATGCCCAGGGGCTTGTGCAACTGCAGCAACCATTCATGACGCTCGGACACCGAGGCGACCATGCCCGCGCCGATAAACAGCATGGCGATGATCATCAATGCCATCAGCCAATGCAGCAGCCGCGCCAGCGGTACGAAGTGACGGGGGGCGCTCATGGGCGGGACTCCTGGGTGGCGGGCAATGGGTGCACTTCGCTGGTACGCCGCAGATAGGAACTGGCGTACGCGGCAGACCGGGCGGCCAACAGCGGGTCTTGGGAACCTTCGATTCCGTTGGGCAGGATCAACGGGTCATAGTTGATATCGCGGCAATCGCCGTTGTCCTGTGGCTGGGTGCGCTCCAGCACCAGCGTGCCAGCGTTGAGCACCTTGCGATCGGCGGGCCAGGCCTTGCTGGCATCGTTTACCGGATCACCTGGATTGGCGAGGGTGATGTTCAACTGCCAGCGCAATGGCCCGGCGGCGAGACGCTTGACCAAATCCTGCTCCAGGAAATCCGCCCCCTGGGGTGGCGCTGCATCCGCGGCGTCCTGACTCATCGGTACCACGCCCCAGCGCACTGCCTGGCGCTGCCCCGCTGGGTTGATCAGGTAAAACGCATTGATGCCGTTATAGGTTTCGGTGGCATAGCTGGCTGACGGCTTGGCGGTCTTGATCCACTGCAGGAACGGCACGGCTTCCGGGTGAGCGGCAAAAAACGCCGGTACGGCCGCAGGGTCGGGTTTGCCCGTGGCGGGAAGCGGCGACTGGGCCTGCTGGAGTTGGTAGAACGCCTCGGGCGTGCCCACCGGAAACACCGGCATGCTATTCATGCCGGTACGCCACTGCTGGCCGTCGGCCTGGGTAAAACGCAGCGCCAGGCTGCGGATCGGGACACTGCTGTCAGGGGCGTAGGGATTACCGCTGGGCAAGGCGAAACGTCCAACCACGGGCGTGCGCGACGGTTTGAACACCTGGGCGCTGGAATAGGCGCCGGCCTCGCCACTGCCTTCGAAATAGCCGGCGACACAGACGCCCTTGGAATGATTGCGCCGGAATCCCGGGTGAACCCCGTTGTTTTTCTCCAGGACATTAACCAACGCATCAGGTGTCAGCCGCTGCGGGTCGAGCGTGCCGTTGACATAGGCAAATGCCCCCGCCAGCCCGGCCACCACCACAGCGATGGCGGCCAGGCGAACTGTCAACTGGGCGGCACTCAAGGGTCGCCGACGCGGCGGGGATGAAGGGTCAACCATGACGAAGCTCCAAGGCTCAAGGCCATCTTTGGAAAGGATCCGTCAGACGCATACCCGATGGCTTTATTCCCACATCCCGTATTTATTTTTCCTGCGCTGGAATAATCTCGTTCACGGCTCGTCTTTCCAGTCCCGGCGCAGTGACAGCCCAACGAAGCCACACTCTCATGAACGAACTCGACGATCAGTTGCGCGAGCTCATCCCCAGGCTACGGCGTTTTGCCGTATCGCTGACGCGCAACCCGAGCAACGCCGACGACCTGGTGCAGACGTGCCTGGAGCGGGCGCTGTCCAAATGGAGCGATAAACGCCCCGAAGGCGACCTGCGGGCCTGGCTGTTCTCGATTCTGTATCGGCAATTTCTCGACGCCCATCGCCGTTCCCGGCGTTATTCGCGCATGCTGGAATTCTTCACCGGACGCGACGATGCCCATCCGTCGGCCGAGCGCAGCGTGATCGCGCAATCGTCCCTCCAAGCCTTCGATCAGCTCAGCACGGAACAACGTGCGCTGTTGATGTGGGTCTCGGTGGAAGGCTTGAGTTACCAGCAAGTCGCCGACATCCTCGGCGTGCCGACCGGCACCGTGATGTCTCGCCTGTCTCGCGCCCGCCAGGCCTTGCGCCAACTCAGCGACGGCGAAATCACCCGCCCTGCCCTGCGGATACTCAAATGATCAGCATGCCCCCCAGCGAACATGACCTGCACGCCTACGTCGATCGCCAACTGAGCGAAGCCGACCAGCGCCAGGTGGAGACCTACCTCGCCAACCAGCCTGACATCGCCGCCCGGGTCCGCGCCTGGCAACAGGACGCGCAACACCTGCGCACGGCCCTCAGTGGCGCCTTGCAGCAGCCAGCCAATCCGGACCTCGACCCGGCAATAATTCGCCAGCGCCTGAAACACCGATCCCGTCGCTACCTGGCCAACGTTGCCCTGTTGCTGCTGGCGATCGGCATGGGCGGGTTCAGCGGCTGGCAGGCCCGGGAGATGACCCTGCTCAGCGCGGCGGCCCCCATGGCAGATGCCCTCCAGGCGTATCGGTTATTCGCCCAGCAAGGCATCCTCGCGGCCGATTACCAAACCGATGACGAGGGCAGCATGCAGGGCTGGCTCGACCGCTACTTCACCCAGGCCAACCGACTGCCGGACCTTTCGGGCGCAGGGTTCAAGCCGGTCAGCGGCCGGTTGCTCAGCACCGAGCAAGGCGCGGCGGCGATGGTGGTTTATCAAGACGCCAGCGGCCAGAAGATCAGTTTCTATGTGCGCCCGCCGGGTCCGAAGAACTTCCTGCTGCCCCGGGGCAGTCGCCGCGACGGCGACCTGCAGGCCGAGTATTGGTCAGGGCCGGGGTATAACTATGCGATGGTCATACCCAGTGACACGCCGACGGTGCAGAGGCTCAAGCAAACCCTGGACTTCTGATTACCATCGCCCCTTTGTGGGAGCGGGCTTGCTCGCGAAGGCGACGGCGCATCCAACATTGACGTCGTCTGATACACCGCTTTCGCGAGCAAGCCCGCTCCCACAGGGGACGGTGGTGTTCTTGAGAAGATGCTCACCCCTGCCCAAACACCTGCGAAGGCCTGCGCAACAAGGGGTCGAACGGGTTGATTCGTGGTCCGATCAAGGCTGCCTCGCGCTTGAGCATTTCGACCACCGTCGGCAGGCGATCAGGGCCCAATCGGTCGCTCACCGTGGCCACGCTCAACGCCGCCACGGCCCGGCCTCCACGGTCGAGAATCGGCACGGCCACCCCGGCCATGCCTTGCAAGACGCCGGTGTTGCGCCCGGCGTAGCCCAGGCTGCGCACGTTCTCCACTTCCGAGCGCAGGAAGACTTCGTCGTACAAATGAAAATCCTTGAGCCGCGGCAAATTGTATTGAATCACGGTGTCGCGCTCTTCTTCCGGCAGGAACGCCAGGATGGCCAAACTGCCCTGTCCGACGCCTAACGCCACCCGACCGCCGATATCACCGGTGAACGTGCGGATCGGGAATGGCCCTTCGCTGCGATCCAGGCAAATGGCGTCGAAGCCACTGCGCGCCAGCAAAAACAGCGAGTCCCCCAGGGAAGCCGACAGCCGCAGCATGGCCGGGCGCACCAGTTCGCGCAGGTTGCCGGTGTTGCCGGCTCGGGCAGCGAGGGCGAAGAAGTCCAGGCTCAGGCGATAGCGCTTGCTGCGCGCGTCCTGCTCGACCATGCCCTCGTCCATCAGGCTGCGCAGCAAACGATGCGTGGTCGGCTGGGACAGCCCGATGCGCTGGGCCAGCTGTGTCACCCGTTCGCCGCCCTCAGCGGTCTCACTCAGGCTGCGTAGCACGGCAAACAACCTGGAGACGGCGCCGACGCCGACTTCGTTTTTTCCGTTATTCCGATCAGTGGAATCTGGCATGGTATTTCTCATTATTAAATTTACTCACTGAATGAAACTGAAAATAGTCATCGATTCAGTGAAATAGTCCATTGAGCCCATCCTATTCTTCGTCCTACTCTGCGTCCATACAGGGGCGATTCGAACAACAGCGGCAGCCGACTCAAGGTCGAGCGCCAACGCACCCCGCAGCACCCTTTCGTATCTGCCCATACAAAAAAGCGCGCCTTGCGGCGACGCATAACAATTTCAGGTGGAGCGCAGCGATGGCTTTCATGCAACTTGAAGGACTTGGCAAACGTTACGGCGATATCGACGCCGTGGTTGCCACCGACCTCTCGGTGGAGAAAGGCGAATTTGTCTCACTGCTGGGGCCTTCCGGCTGCGGCAAGACCACAACCCTGCAAATGATCGCCGGCTTCGTCGAAGCCAGCAGCGGGCGCATTCTGCTGGATGGTCGCGACATTACCCACGCCAAGCCCGCCAGCCGAGGCCTGGGCGTGGTGTTCCAGAGTTACGCACTGTTCCCCCACATGACGGTCAGGGACAACGTTGCCTTTGGCCTGCGCATGCGCAAAGTCGCCAATGCTGAACTGCAACAAAGGGTCGATCGGGTCTTGAAGCTGGTACGCCTGGACCAGCATGCCGAACGCTACCCACGGGAACTCTCCGGCGGCCAGCGCCAACGCGTGGCCCTGGCCCGGGCGTTGGTGATCGAGCCGCCAGTGCTGCTGCTCGACGAGCCGCTGTCCAACCTCGACGCCAACCTGCGCGAGGAGATGCAGTACGAAATCCGCCGCATCCAGCGCGAGGTCGGCATCACCACGCTGATGGTGACCCATGACCAGGCCGAAGCGCTGTCCATCAGTGATCGCGTCGTGGTGATGCAGGCCGGACGCATCACCCAGATCGACGCCCCTTACACACTGTACGAACACCCACGCACCGAATTCATTTCCGGCTTCGTCGGCAAGGCCAATCTGCTGCCTGGCGTGCGTGACAGTGCAGGCGTGGTTCAGGTTTGCTGCGAGGGCAACGCCGACCTGACCCTGAGCTTGCGCCCGGAAAAAATCGACCTGCTGGCGTCCGGCTCAGGCCATCTGCAAGGCACCATCGTCAGCCGCTTCTTTCTTGGCAGTCAATGGCTCTACGGCGTCTCGACTCCGCTGGGCGAACTCTGCGTGGTGCGGCGCAACGACGGTTCCGCGCCCATGAACGAGGGCACCGCCGTGGGCCTGGATTGGGACCCCGCATTGCTGCGGGTACTGAGCGTGGACGAGGTGTCGGCATGAAACTGCTCGATGCCGTGCGCCGGGGACGCCAAGGCTACTTGATGTCGGCACCAGCCCTGGCCTTGTACCTGGGCCTGCTGGTCATTCCCCTGGGCCTGACGCTGGTGCTGTCGTTCAACGTCTTCGACTACAGCTCGGGCATCGATGGCGGCGCCTACACCTTCGACCACTACACCAGCCTGCTGGGCGATCCGTACTTCTACGAGATCTTCCTGCGCACATTCTGGATCAGTGCCCTGATCACCATTCTCTGTGTGCTGATCGGCGTGCCAGAGGCGTACATCCTTAGCCGCATGGGCGCACCATGGCGTTCGATTTTCCTGATCCTGATCCTCACACCACTACTGATTTCAGTGGTGGTGCGGGCGTTCGGCTGGAGCCTGCTGCTCGGCGCCGACGGCTTGGTCAACCAAGCCCTGCAAGCCTTCGGCGGTTCGCCGATGAAGCTGCTCTATACGCCGTTCGCCGTGGTCATCGCCCTGGTCCATGTGATGTTGCCGTTCATGATCATCCCGGTCTGGACTTCGTTGCAGAAACTCGACCCCGCCGCCGAACAGGCCGCCCTGTCTTTGGGGGCCAGCCAGTTCACGGTAATCCGCAAGGTAGTGCTGCCGCAGATCATGCCCGGCGTGCTGTCGGGCACGCTGATTGTGTTCGGCCTCGCCGCCAGTTCCTTCGCTATTCCCGGCCTGCTCGGCGGACGCCGCCTGAAGATGGTCGCCACGCTGATCTACGACCAGTACCTGTCGGAGCTGAACTGGCCGATGGGCGCGGCCATTGCCGTCGCGCTGCTGCTGCTCAACCTGCTGATCATGCTGTCGTGGAACCGGATGATCGAAGGCCGCTACAAGAAGTCATTGGGGTAATCAATCATGTCCAGGAACGGTCCTTTCGCCCTGTTGTTTCATACCCTGGTGGTGGTGTTCATGCTGGCGCCGCTGGTGGTGGTCTGCCTGGTTGCCTTCACCCCGGAAAATACCCTGAGCCTGCCGACCACGGATTTTTCCCTGCGCTGGTTTCGGGCGGTGTTCGAGCGCGCAGACTTCATCGACGCGTTCTACAACAGCCTGATCCTCGCCTTCAGTGCGGCCTCGCTGGCGACGTTGATTGCGGTGCCGGCAGCGCTGGCGATCACCCGGCTCGAGTTTCCCGGCCGGGACTTTTTCAACGGCCTGTTCCTCTCACCGATCATCATTCCGCATCTGGTATTGGGGGTGGCGCTGCTGCGCCTGTTTGCGCTGATGGGCGTGAACGGCAGCTTCGCCTGGCTGATTTTTGCCCATGTGCTGGTGATCACGCCGTATGTACTACGCCTGGTGCTTGCCTCGGCCATCGGCCTGGACCGCAGTGCCGAACAAGCCGCGCAGTCGTTGGGGGCCGGACGTTTCACGCTGTTCCGGCAAATCACCCTGCCGATGATCCTGCCAGGGGTGGCCGGGGGCTGGCTGCTGGCGTTCATCAACAGTTTCGATGAGGTCACGTTGTCGATCTTCGTCACCTCGCCGGCCACGCAAACCTTGCCGGTGCGCATGTATGTGTACGCCACCGAATCCATCGATCCGATGATGGCGGCGGTGTCGGCGCTGGTCATTGCGCTCACTGCGCTGACCATGATTCTGCTCGACCGGGTCTATGGCCTGGATCGGGTCCTGGTAGGAAAACAATGAGGGCGCCATGGCTCTGCTGAAACGACTGGCCGAAGGCGACCGCCCGGCCCTGGACTTTATCCTCGACGGCAAACCGGCCATCGGCATGCTGGGCGACACGCTGTTGACCGCCGTGCTGACCTGCAGCGAACACCTGCGCGGCAGCGACTTCAGCGCCGAGCCCCGGGCCGGTTTTTGCTTGATGGGCGCCTGTCAGGATTGCTGGGTGCGCCTGGGCGACGGTCGCCGCGTACGCGCCTGCTCGACCCTGCTCGAAGCTGGGCAGCAAGTCATTCGTGAGCCGGGGCGCCACGTATGAACGGCGCGGACCTCATCGCGAGCAAGCTCGCTCACACAGTCCTGCCGCGCACAGGAAATCCATGTCCACCACAAATCAAATGTGGCAGCGAGCTTGCTCGCGAAAGCGCCTTCGACGACAGCACCGATCCCTCGGAACTGCCAGTGAGGTGGCCATGAAACCCGTCGTCATCATCGGCGCCGGCCCGGCCGGCATTCGTGCCGCGCAGACGCTGGTCGCCCATGGCATTTACCCTGTCCTGCTGGATGAGGCCAGTCGCGGCGGTGGGCAGATTTATCGGCAGCAGCCGGCCAATTTCAAGCGCTCCCCAGCCAAGCTTTATGGCTTGGAAGCGCACAAGGCCAGCGCGATTCACCGGACCTTGGAAAAGCTGCGCGAACAGCTTGATTACCGTCCCGACACCTTGGTGTGGAACGCCGAGTCGGGCCTGCTGGATACGTTGCGAGCAGGCCGCGCCGAGCGCATCGAGTACGCCAGCGTGATCGTTGCCACTGGCGCCACCGACCGGATCCTGCCCGTGCCAGGATGGACGCTGCCCGGGGTATACAGCCTGGGCGCGGCGCAGATCGCCTTGAAGTTCCAGGGCTGCGCCATCGGTGAACGGGTCGTGTTCGCAGGCAGCGGTCCGTTGCTGTACCTGGTCGCCTATCAATACGCCAAGGCCGGCGCCAACGTAGTCGCTGTGCTCGACAGCGCCCCGCTCAGCGCCCAGGTCCGCGCCCTGCCCGGCTTGCTGGCGCAACCGGCCACCCTCGCCAAAGGACTCTACTATCGCGTCTGGCTGACCGCCCATGGTATCAGCGTGCATCAAGGCGCGAGCCTGTCGCGCCTGGACGGAGAGCGCCGGGTGCAGTCGCTGAAATGGCGCAACGCCAAGGGCGAACATGCCCTCGACTGCGACGCAGTGGCCTTCGCTCACGGCTTGCGCAGCGAAACCCAACTGGCCGACCTGCTGGGCTGCGAATTCTCCTGGAATGCCCTCAACCGCGCCTGGCTGCCACAACGGGATCGCGCCGGGCGCAGCAGCGTGCCAGGGGTCTACCTGGCCGGTGATGGCGCTGGAATCATGGGCGCCGACGCGGCCGAAATGGCCGGTGAACGGGCCGCCCTGGCCTTGCTCGAAGACATGGGGTACCTGACCGACTCGCAGCGTTGCGGCCAACTGGAGCAATCGCTGGAGCGCATCGGCGATTTCCGACAGGGCCTGGAACGTGCGTTTGCCTTTCCAGACAATTGGGCCGCCAACGTTGCCGATCACGTGTTGATTTGCCGTTGCGAGGAAGTCAGCGCCGGCGACATCCGCCAGGTCGTTGGCGAAGGTCATTGGGAAATCAACCGGGTCAAGGCCCATTGCCGGGTCGGCATGGGCCGCTGCCAAGGGCGGATGTGCGGCGCTGCGGCGGCGGAAATCATTGCCCAGGAAAGTGGCCGGCCCATCGCCAATATCGGTCGCTTGCGTGCCCAAGCGCCGATCAAGCCCGTGCCGTTCGGCCTGGAGGTCGAGCCATGATCGAAGTGGACGTGGTGATCATCGGCGGCGGCATTGTCGGCGCCTCGGCGGCGTTGTTCCTGAGCCAGGCCGGACGCCGGGTGGCGCTGCTCGAGCGGGACTTTTGCGGCTCGCATTCCAGCGGCGTCAACTACGGCGGCGTGCGCCGTCAGGGCCGGCCGTTGTCACAGTTGCCCTTGTCGCAACGGGCCCATGAAATCTGGAGCCAGTTACCCCAACTGATCGGCATCGACGGTGAATACCAACGCAGCGGTCATCTGAAGCTGGCCCGTAGCGCTGGGGACCTGCAAGCGCTGCACGACTACGCCGCTGCCAGCCAGGGCTTTGGCCTCGATCTGCAACTGCTCGATCGAGAAGCGTTGCGCGCACGGTTTCCGTGGGTCGGCGCCGTGACGGTCGGGGCATCGTTGTGCCCGGACGACGGCCACGCCAACCCACGGCTGGTATCGCCGGCCTTTGCCCAGGCAGCCCGCCGGCATGGCGCACAGGTTCGCGAACAATGCGCTGTCAGCGTCGTGGAGCATGACGGCCAACGCTTTGATGTTCGCACCAAAACCGGTCTGGCATTGCGCGCACCCTGGCTGCTGAACTGTGCCGGGGCCTGGGCGAGCCAGTTCGCCGCGCAGTTCGGGGAAGCGGTGCCGATGCACGCCGGGCATCCGGCGATGTTGGTCACCGAACCGTTGCCGTTGGTGATGAACGCCAGCACCGGCGTGGAGGGCGGCGGCATCTATGCCCGTCAAGTCGCGCGGGGCAACTGCGTTTTGGGGGGCGGCCAGGGTTTTGCCCTGGACGAAGCACGCGCCCGTCCCGGCCAGAACGCGGTAATCGAAATCCTGCGCCAGGCGGTCGAGCTGTACCCGTTCCTGGAAGGCGCCCAGGCGATTCGTACCTGGAGCGGCACCGAAGGTTACCTGCCCGATCGCCAGCCGGTGATTGGCCACAGCAGCACCCAACCCGGTCTTTTGCATGCGTTCGGTTTTGCCGGCGCAGGCTTCCAGATCGGTCCTGCGGTGGGCCAGGCGCTCACCGAGATCATCTGTAGCGGCGCCTCAACCACGTCGCTGGATGCGTTTTCAATCACCCGGTTTCACTCCATCTCCGTTGCTTGATAGAGGAAGGTCGCGCCAATGAATAACGTCAAACGCAGTGCATTGTTCGGTTTCTGCTCGCTGGGTTTCTCTTGCCTGGGCGCCCTGCTCCCGGTCACCCAGGCGTTGGCCGAGCCGACGCTTTACCTGGGCATGAACGGCGGAACCATGGAGCGGCTTTACGCCGACAAAGTCTTGCCGTCCTTCGAAAAAGCCAACAACGTCAAAGTGGTGATCGTGCCCGGCACCTCCGCCGACATCCTGGCGAAGGTCCAGGCGAGCAAAGGCAATCCGCAGATGCACGTGATGTTCCTCGATGACGGCATCATGTACCGCGCCATCGCAATGGGGCTGTGCGACAAGCTCGAGGACAGCCCGACCCTGGCCCAGATTCCGGCCAAGGGACGCATCAAGGACCAAGCCGTGGCCGTCAGCCTCGGGGTGACAGGGCTGGCCTACAACACGCGGTTATTCAAGGAAAAAGGCTGGAATGCGCCAACTTCCTGGATGGACCTGGCCGACCCGCGCTTCAAGGATAAAGTAGTGTTCCAATCGATGGCTTCGTCCACCTTCGGCCTGCACGGTTTCCTGATGTTCAACCGGATCCAGGGTGGCAGCGAAACCAACGTCGAGCCGGGCTTCAAGGCGTGGCCGAACACCGTCGGGCGCAACGTGCTGGAATATATCCCGAGCTCGGCGAAGATTTCCGAAATGCTGCAGACCGACGAGGCCGCGCTGTTCCCGCTGACGCCGACCCAGGTGACCGCGCTCAAGCTCAAGGGCATGCCGGTGGAATACGCGCAACCCAAGGAAGGCGCCGTGGTACTCAACGTGGCCGAATGCGCCATCGCCCAAAACACGCAGCCTGAGCTGGCGCAAAAACTGGCCGCATTCCTGCTGAGCCCCCAAGCCCAGGCCGTCGCTCTGGAGGAAGGCGACCAGATCCCGTCCAACCCCAACACGCCGACCACCGACAAGACCCGCGGCCAGGTGGAGGCGATGAAGCAATACCTGGAAACGGCGATTGCCGTGGATTGGGATCAGGTCAACGAACAGCGTCCGGCCTGGAACGCACGGTGGAACCGCAGCATCGAGCGCTAGAGCATTCAACATCAGCCTGCGCTTTGCCTTTATCATGCCAGCCATCTTGGGCTTGATAACTGATGCCAATGAACCGGAATGAGTGACCTGTGGCCAGGGAGCTTGCTCCCGCTCGGCGGCGAAGCCGTCGTGAATGAGTCTACCCGGTCTGACTGAGAGATCGCGGTGCCTGGATCAGGGCTGCTTCGCAGCCCAGCGGGAGCAAGCTCCCTCGCCACGGGGCCTGCGGTCGGCTTCAGGTGTTGCGCCCGCCCCTTGACCAACAGCGAACCCTTTCATGAACACCCTCGCCCAACTCCGCGCCGGCCAGCTGTCAGGCATCACCCGGCTTGACCTGGCCTGCGGCCTGACGCAGTTCCCTCGGGAAATCTTCGACCTGGCCGATTCCCTCGAAGTGCTCAACCTCAGCGGTAACGCACTGGACACGCTGCCCGACGACCTGCATCGGCTGACCCGCCTGCGAGTGCTGTTCTGCTCGGACAATCGCTTCACTGAACTGCCCGAATGCCTGGGTCGTTGCGCGGCGCTGACCATGGTCGGTTTCAAGGCCAACCGCATCGAGCGCGTAACCGGTGCCGCACTGCCGCCGCTGCTGCGCTGGCTGATCCTGACCGACAACAACCTTACCCAATTGCCGGAGGAGCTGGGCCAGCGCCCGCATCTGCAGAAGCTGATGCTGGCCGGCAACTGTTTGCAGCAATTACCGGCTAGCCTGGCACAGTGTCATCGCCTCGAACTGTTGCGCATCGCCGCCAACCAATTGACCGAACTGCCGCAGTGGTTGCTGGAACTGCCGAGCCTCAGTTGGCTGGCCTACGCCGGTAACCCGCTGGAAACCCAGGCCGACGCCGCGGCGTTGAATACGACGACGCTCATCGACTGGTCGCAGTTGGACCTGCAACAACAGTTGGGCGAAGGCGCATCCGGGGTCATTCACCAGGCACTGTGGCAACCGCCGGGCCAAGTCGCCTGCAACGTCGCGGTGAAACTGTACAAGGGCCAGATGACCAGCGACGGCTCGCCATTGCACGAAATGCATGCCTGCATCACTGCTGGACAGCATCCGAACCTGATTGATGTGCTGGGCCAGGTCGACGGGCATCCCGAGCAACAGGCCGGCCTGGTGATGGCACTGATCGAGCCCAGCTACCGCAACCTGGCCGGGTTGCCGAGCCTGGCATCGTGCACTCGCGATGTGTATGCCGACGGGCTAAGCCTGAGCGCCCCGGTGGCGTTGCGCATGGCCCACGGCATCGCCTCGGTGGCAGCGCACCTGCATCGCCAGGGCATTACCCATGGGGATCTCTACGGGCACAATATTTTGTTCAATGATCAAGGCCACTGCCTGCTGGGGGACTTTGGCGCGGCGTCGTTCCACGCCATTGCCGACAGCGTGCAAACCCGCGCACTGCAACGCATCGAGGTACGGGCCTTCGGGATTTTGTTGGAGGAATTGTTGGCGCGGATCGAACCGGTGCTCAATGCCGTGGAACTGACCACGTTGCAGGACCTACAGGCGCGCTGCTGTCAGCCAGAGGTGCTGGCGCGACCGGGGTTCGATGAGATTGAAGGTATATTGCGCAACCGTGGCAAGGGAACAAGCTCCCTGGCCACAGTGGATGGGGTGTAGTCGTTTAACCGGCCAACCCGACAAACATGTCCTGCACGTCATCGTGGTTGTCGAGGCCCTCGAGGAAGGCTTCGACTTCGGCCATCTGCTCGTCGGTCAAACCGCTGACCGGGTTTTTCGGCTGATAGCCGAGCTTGGCCGACAAGACGGTAAAACCCTGCTCCGGCAGTGCTTTCTGCACCGCATCGAGGTCAGCCGGGTCGGTCAGGAACAGCGTCGCGCCGTCTTCACCTGGCTCGAAATCCTGCGCGCCCGCCTCGATGGCCGCCATTTCTGGATCGGCATCCGGGCTGTCCGGTGCGGCCTCGATCATGCCGACATGGTTGAAGTCCCACGCCACCGAACCCGAAGCGCCCAGTTGGCCCTTGCGGAACGCGACACGGATCTCGGCAACGGTACGGTTGATGTTATCAGTCACGCATTCGACGATCAGCGGCACCTGATGCGGGGCGAACCCTTCGTAGGTGACGCGGTGGTATTGCACGGTCTCACCGAGCTGGCCGGAACCTTTCTTGATCGCGCGCTCCAGGGTCTCGCGGGGCATCGAGGCCTTTTTCGCCTGCTCGACCACCAGGCGCAAGTGT
Source organism: Pseudomonas sp. Q12-87 (assembly GCF_001269755.1). NCBI lineage: Bacteria > Pseudomonadati > Pseudomonadota > Gammaproteobacteria > Pseudomonadales > Pseudomonadaceae > Pseudomonas > Pseudomonas sp. Q12-87. The sequence continues at coordinate 95,275 of NZ_LHVI01000023.1, forward strand.
GCGTTGGTGGCGGTATCGGCGCCGTTACGCGCGGCAATGGTGATTTCTTTCACCAACTTGCCGAAAATCTTGCCCTTGGCGTTGGCAGCCGCTTCTTTGTGTTTAACCTTCCACTGTGCGCCCATTACTCACTCTCTTGTCTGACGCGCCGAGACATCTGCCGGCCGGCGCTGTGGCGCAAGTTTATACGGCCTAAACCGGCTGATCGACCAAAAAATTCAGCCGATGGAATCAACATTTTCACAGCGTGTCGTAGGGCTTTTCTGAAATAGAGCCTTCCCCGCAGCGTTCCTCCCTGCGGTTTCGTACCCTCTGCGCCTTTCTCCCGTACCTGAGAGTCGCGATGCGCAACGACACGGAAAGCCCCTTCAGCCTGACACTCACGCAAAGCGACTTGCAGCTGCAAGTATTGCGGTTCAATGGCCGCGAAGCCCTTAACCAACCCTACCGATTCGAACTCGAATTGATCGGCCTGGCACCTGCGTTGAACCCGGACAGGCTGCTGGGACAACCGGCCTTCCTGCGCCTGGAGAGCGAATCGGGCATTCATGGCGTCGTTCAGAGTGTCAGCCTGAGCGATCGGGGCGCGCACCGGGTCGGCTATCGCATCACGCTGGTTCCGTACTTGCAGCGCCTGGAACAAGACCCACGGCGACGGGTGTTCTCCGGGCTCAGCGTCGTGCAGGTGCTGCAACGTCTGCTGGAGGAAAACGCGTTGCCCGCCAGCAGTTACCGTTTCGAGCTGCCTCACGGGCAATACCCGCGACAGCCGTTCTGCATCCAATATGAGGAAAGCGATCTGGCGTTCTTGCAGCGGTTATGCGAAGCAGAAGGCATTCACTACCACTTCGAACACGCACCCCAGGGCCACGTGCTGGTGTTCGCCGAGGACCCGAAAAGCTTTCCCGCGCAGGTGATCGAGCTGCCTGTTCGGTCCAGCGATGCTTTGCAACCGGCCATCAAGCGGATGTATATGCGTCACCATCATGTCAGGCCCGACCCGCCCTTCGAGTTCAGTGACCGGGGCATGACCGATGCGCAATCCATGGCGGCGAATCAACACCTTGGCGACGTCGGCCACGAGGCCCTGCGTGGCGACCCGGTGCTGGCCCACCGTTACCAGACTGTTCGCCGCCACCTTGAACGGTTGCGCTGCCGGCAACGGGAGATCCACGGCCACAGCACCCAACCGACCCTGGGCAGCGGCTACATCGTCCAGGTGTCCGGGCATCCGGTTTCCACCTTCAACGATCAATGGCTGATCACCGAGGTGCAGCATCGCGGGCGGCAGTTCTCGATTCTTGAACCGAACCTGCCCGCCATCCCGCCGGGCGGGGCATACCGCAACCGGTTCGTTGCAATTCCCTGGTCCACCGTATTCAGGCCAGCCCTTAAACAGCCCAAGCCCTGCATCCCCGGGTACCATCTGGCTCATGTGCCAGGACGCGCCGGCCAACCGGTCATGACCGATGAGCACGGCCACGTCACGGTCAACCTGTGGAGGCCGGGCCAAGAAAGCATCACGCTGCCCGTGTCGCGGCTGACACAGGCGGGCAGCCCTGTGCTGGTGGCCGGCAGCGAAGTGCTGGTGAGTTTCCTCGACGGCGACCCCGACCGACCGGTGTTGTGCCCGGGAGCGATCGATTCCGGCGCAGGACCGGCCGCCGCGCCACCCAAACCACCTCGGGGCAGTAGTGACCCGGGGCCGCTGCTGGACTGGCTCCTGAACCCGCCAGACCTCAACCCCTGACGCAACGCCGGGGTCCGCTGAATGGCGTTGCCACCTGGCAGCTCTACCACCCTAGTACCCATCATCCATTGTCCGGCCGAGCCGGCAAAACTGATCTGGCTCATGCAAACCCAACGAAACCGGCATACAGTGGACGACAACGCTGCTCAAGACGGCGCTCTACCCTGATAGTTGGAGATACCCGCAATGCCCTGGAAAAACTCAGAAAGCCGCTACAGTACCGTCACGGTGACCCTGCATTGGCTGATGCTGGTCCTGCTGGCCGTGGTCTATGCCTGCATCGAATTCCGGGGCATATTTCCGAAGGGAAGCGGCGGTCGGACCCTGATCAAGGAAGCGCATTTCATGCTCGGCCTGACGGTGTTCCTGCTGGTCTGGCTGCGCCTGTTCGCCCGCAGCATGGGCAAGGCACCGGCGATTTTCCCGGCTTCGCCTGCATGGCAAACCTTTCTGGCGCGCCTGATGCACTGGGCGTTGTACCTGTTCATGATCGCCATGCCGCTGCTGGGCTGGTTGATCACCAGTGCCGAAGGTCACCAGGTGATGTTCTACGGCTTCGATCTGCCGTTGCTCATCGATCAGGACAAGAATTTCGCCAAGCAACTGGAAGGCTGGCATGTGCTGGGCGGCACTATCGGCTATTGGCTGATCGGCCTGCATGCCTTGGCGGGCCTGTACCATCACTATGTGGTGCGCGACAACACGCTCTTGCGGATGATGCCCAAACGCGGTTGATGGACAGCTATTGAAACCCTCGGCGGCCTTGCAAGCCGCCCGTGTGGACAAAGATCAAGCGGGTGCCCGGAGCAAGACGCCCTGCCTCGACCTGTGCCTTGAGCAGCATCAAGGCCTTGCCGGTGTACAGCGGCTCCAATTCGATGGCATCCGTGGCCTGAATAAACTCGCTCAGTTCGCCATCGACCTGGGCAAACCCGCCACGACTACCGTCGAACAACGTGTATTGAGGCTTGGAGAGCCCCGCCGCCTCCACGATGCGTTCGACCTGCTGCGCCACGCCATGGTCCTGGGGCACGGCCAGTACACCGTAGACCGGGCGCTCGCCGGCTTCGGCCAGCACCAGCCCCGCCAGTGACGTTCCAGTGCCGCAGGCCAGCCACCAACCGTGATAATCCGTCCACCCCAACGCCGCCAACTGCTCGCGGGCATCGGCGACCCAGGCCATGCAGCCCTGCGCGCCGGGTAAGCCTGAACCGCCCTCGGGCACCGGATGCAACCTTGGGTAGCGCGCCCGCCAAGGCTCCCAGAAATCCGCAGCATGACGTCCGCGGTATCCGCCGTAGCCCAACCAGTGCAGGTCCATGCCGAACGCTTGAAGGTCGAGCACCGTGGGTGTTTCCCGGGGATGACCGCGCAGCAGCCCGACCGTTGGAAAACCGAAGCGCTTGCCGGCCGCCGCCAACGCATGCAAATGATTGGAATAGGCGCCGCCCAGGCTCATGATCCCCTCGGCACCGACCTCATGGGCGGCACGCAAATGATGGACAAGCTTGAACCACTTGTTCCCGCTGATCAGTAGATCGATACGGTCCAGACGCAGCGCTGCGACTTCAATTCCGGCACGGGCTAGCCAGTCCAGATGAAGGCATTCGAGTCGGGGCTGGGGATGCCAGTCGAGGGCGGGAAGCAGCATTGCGGTGGGCCGGGAGAAAGATGCCGGCATCTTAGCAGCTGGACGCGACTTCAAGCCGTTCCCCGGTGGAAACGAGCTTGCTCGCGATAGCGGCAGTCCAGCTTGAATCGTTGCTGAATGTACCGTCGTCATCGCGAGCAAGCTCGCTCCCTCAGGGGGAATGGGCCGTTCTACCGGTCTGCGCCTTACAACTGCGCCGCCAAGCGCGAACCCTGGTTAATCGCCCGCTTGGCATCCAGCTCCGCCGCCACGTCGGCACCGCCGATAAGATGGACGTTCTGCCCCGCCGCCTCCAAGCCTTCCTGCAACTCTCGCAGCGGATCCTGGCCGGCGCAGATCACGACGTTGTCCACCGGCAACACTTGCGGCTCGCCGGTTTCGCCGATGCGAATGTGCAGGCCTTCGTCGTCAATCTTCAGGTATTCAACGCTGTTGAGCATCTGCACCTGCTTGTTCTTCAGCCCCGTGCGGTGAATCCAGCCAGTGGTCTTGCCCAGGCCATCGCCGACCTTGGATTTCTTGCGCTGCAACAAAAACACCTGGCGTGCCGGTGCATGGGGCTCTGCCCGGATCCCCGCCACGCCGCCTCGGGCATGGAGCTGGGTATCGATCCCCCACTCCTTCCAGAACGCCTCGCGGTCCAGGCTGGTGGCAACCCCCTGGTGAACCAGGAATTCCGAGACGTCGAAGCCAATGCCACCGGCGCCGATTACCGCCACGCTGCGGCCCACTGGCTTGCGCTCGAGGATTGCGTCCAGGTAGCTCAATACCTTGGCGTGCTCGACGCCGGGGATCGCTGGGACGCGCGGCGCGATACCGGTGGCGAGAATGATCTCGTCGTAACCGCCCGCCACCAATTGCGCCACATCCACCCGGGTGTTGAGGCACAGTTCCACGTTGGTGGTCTGCAACTTGCGATTGAAGTAACGCAAGGTTTCGAAAAACTCTTCCTTGCCTGGCACGCGTTTGGCGATATTGAACTGGCCGCCGATTTCGCTGGCCGAATCGAACAGCGTTACCTGGTGCCCTCGCTCAGCCGCCACGGTGGCAGCGGATAATCCAGCCGGGCCGGCACCCACCACCGCGATTTTCTTCACCTGGGTTGTCGGCAAGTAGTTGAGTTCCGTCTCATGGCACGCCCGTGGGTTCACCAGGCAACTGGTGAGCTTGCCGCCAAAGGTGTGGTCGAGGCAGGCCTGGTTGCAGCCGATGCAGGTGTTGATCTCATCGCTGCGACCGGCAGCAGCCTTGTTGACGAAGTCCGGATCCGCCAGGAAGGGGCGCGCCATTGACACCATGTCGGCATCGCCTTCGGCCAGGATCCGCTCGGCCACTTCCGGGGTGTTGATACGGTTGGTGGTGATCAGCGGGATGCTGACCGAGCCGCGCAGTTTAGCCGTGACCTTGCTGAACGCGGCCCGCGGCACCTTGGTGGCGATGGTCGGAATCCGCGCCTCGTGCCAGCCGATGCCGGTGTTGATGATCGTCGCACCGGCTTGCTCGATGGCCTTGGCCAATTGGACGATTTCATCCCAGGCGCTGCCACCTTCCACCAGGTCGAGCATCGACAGACGAAAGATAATGATGAAATTCGGGCCTACCGCTTCGCGCACCCGACGGACGATTTCCACCGGCAGGCGCATGCGGTTTTCATAACTGCCGCCCCAACGGTCGGTACGGTGGTTGGTGTGGGCGGCCAGGAACTGGTTAATGAAATAACCTTCCGAGCCCATGATCTCGACGCCGTCGTATTCCGCCTTCTGGGCCAGAACCGAGCAGGTAACAAAATCGCTGATCTGTTTCTCGATGCCCTCTTCGTCCAGTTCCTTGGGCTTGAATGGGTTGATCGGCGCCTGGATCGCGCTGGGAGCCACTTGCTTGGGGCTGTAGGCATAGCGCCCGGCATGGAGAATCTGCATGCAGATCTTGCCACCGGCCTCATGAACCGCGCGGGTCACGATTTGATGCTTGAGCGCTTCTTCTTCAGTGGTCAGCTTGGCGGCACCGGAGTAAACGCCGCCCTCATCATTCGGCCCGATACCGCCGGTGACCATCAAGCCGACGCCGCCACGGGCGCGCTCGACAAAATACGCTGCCATGCGTTCGAAGCCGCCGGGCTTTTCTTCAAGACCGGTGTGCATCGAGCCCATCAAGGTTCGGTTGCGCAACGTGGTGAAACCCAGGTCCAACGGAGCCAGCAAGTGCGGGTAATGGGAGGCGGTCATCGGTAACTCCACAACGGGCGATCACGGAAAATGCGGAAGCTCTGCGGCTTCCCTCAGTCATGCCGACAGACTAAGAGCCGGTGTGCAGCCGCTCAATGACCGTAACTGACAAGTTGATGATCAAAATGCGCAACTCCTGGGGACTACAATAAGCGCGCGCCCTTCGCTAATCCTTTGTTTTACCGTAACCTGCCCCTAGTTCCTGATGAAAAATCACGCACCTGCAAACGGCCGCTGACTGTCCCCATGCGCAAAATTCTGTACCTGCTGTTCTCACTGGCCTTGATGGCCGTCCTCGTCACCTACGCACTGTGGACGACGGATCGCCCGGCGGGTCATTACCTGTCAGACCTTCGGATCAACCTGGCGGTCGACCAGGGCGCTCCCGCCGACCGCGGCAATCTGCTGGGCATCCAGCCTGAATTGTTCCCCACCGACTACCAAAGCCCCGAGCGCCTGCATCGAAAACTGGCGGCCTATTTGCTAGCTGCCCGCGACCAGGGTTTTCTCAACGAAAAGACCGTCGTCGTGCTGCCCGAGCACATCGGCACATGGCTGATGATCAACGATGAAAAGGACGAGCTGTATCAGGCCGCCACGTTGAAGGAGGCCATGAACTGGCTGGCAGCCAGCAACCCGCTGGCCTTTATTCGAGCATTGGTCAGTGCCCAGGGGGATAACCGACTCGACGATGCCTATCTGCGCATGAAAGCCGACCGCATGGCCCATGACTATCAGGCGCTGTTCGGTGGGCTGGCCAAGGAGTTCGGCGTCACCTTGGTGGCAGGGTCCATCGTATTGCCCGAGCCCAGCGTCAGCGAGGGCGAACTGAAAATTGGCCGCGGCGCCCTGTATAACGCCAGCCTGGTGTTCGGCAGCGACGGTCGGCCGATCGGCCAGCCCCAACGCCAGCGTCATCCAGTATTCGAGCAACAGGATGTGCTGGGGGCTGCCCCGCCGAATACGAGTTACGTCGTCGATACGCCCGCCGGACGCCTGGGCGTGCTGATCGGCAGCGACAGTTGGTACCCGGTCCACTACCGGCAGCTCAACGACCAGGGCGCCCAATTGATAGCGGTTCCCGCGTTCGTCACTGGCCGAGGCACATGGGACAAGCCTTGGGGCGGTTACAAAGGCTTGTCCACGCCAAGCGAAGTGAGCCTCAAGCCCGGAGAAGTGAGTGAAGGCCAGGCCTGGCATCGCCTGACACTGATCAGCCAGTTGCCAATCAGTCAGGCCCGCGGAGGCGTCAGCGTGTTCCTGCGCGGCCAGTTCTGGGACAGCGGCAGCGCCGGCCAGAGTTTTATCAGCCACAACGGCCAACAGTTCCCTGATGGCGAAGCCCGTGGCGCCCGCCTGCTGAACCTGTGGCTGTGAACATGAAGCCACAACCGATGCGCCTGGGGGACTTGTCGGTGGGCTTCGTCCACAGCCTGGCCGATGCGGTTGCCAGCCACGGCCAGGACCCCCTGCCCTTGCTTGAACAGTACGGCCTCGATGCGGCGCGCCTGGCCGAGCCCGGCGCAAGGCTGTCGATCCCACGCTACATGCGCCTGGGGCATGCCGCGATTCAACTGACCGACGATCCGGCCCTGGGCCTGCGCATGGGTCGGCTGAGCCGTCTGAGCCAGGCAGGGCTAGCGGGTGTTACCGCAGCCCAGGCACCGACCGTGCGAGAGGCAGCCCGTTGCATGACCCGCTTCGAGCCGCTGTATGGCTCCAACTACCGCGGCCAGTCCAGTTTTCACGAGGATGCCCGCGGCGCCTGGCTAAGGTTCTATTCCATCAACCCCTACAACGCCTATAACCGCTTCGTCGTGGATTCGATAATCGCCGGCTGGCTTGCGCAACTCTCCAGTGTCGGTGGCGTCGCGCTGCGCCCCGAACGCATCGACATCGAATTCGAAGAACCGGTCTATATGGATGCCTACCGCATCCTCGGTGACTGCCCGATCCAGTTTGGCGCCGAACAGAACCAACTGCGCCTGGGCCTGGACAGCCTCGCCCAACGCAATCCGCAGCATTGCCCCAGTACCTGGCAACACCTGATTCAGTTGTGCGAACGGGAATTGGAACAGCTGACCCGCACGCGCAGCCTGCGTGAACGCATCATCCAGATGCTGGGGCCATTGCTCAACGGCGGTCGGGAACCCGGACTGGAAGAAATGGCGGCTCGCCTGAAATTGCCGACCTGGACGCTACGTCGCAAGCTGGCCGAAGAAGGCACGCAATTTCGCGCCATCCTCAACGACACCCGCCGCGACCTGGCGATGACCTACATTCGCGATACTGAACTGGCGTTCGGTGAAATCGCCTACTTGCTGGGATTCGCCTCAGCCGAGGCCTTTCAACGTGCCTTCAAGCGCTGGAACGACCAGACGCCGGGAGAGTTTCGTCGCGGCCACCGGATCAACTGAGCTTCAAGCTTGCCGCTTGCCAGCAGTCGCCTCAGAGCTCCGTGGCATCTTCGGCGGGTTCCAGCGGGTCCAGTTCATACGCCTGGTATTCCAGCAGCTCTTCCTGATAATCGTCCATTACGCGTCCTTCCCCTGTTATCGAAACCAATGCCCTGATGGCGCTGGAATCAGCATAAAGCTGCTTTATGAATAAAATATGAAGCACAGGCTTCATCAATTAAACGTAGCACAGCGTTGGGAAGTTAACGCCTGAAGGCGTGACAAGGAATGTCTTCCTCGCCAGTGGCCTCAGTACGCGGGGAGCGCCTGGATCGATTCGCTCGGAGCCGGCAAGGTGCTCGCAGGCGGCGGCGTGACCGCTTCCATTGTCGACTCCGGGCCTACCGGCGCGGCAGGCTCAGCCGGCGCAATTGGCGCTGGCTCGACTGGCGGTGCGACCGGTTCCGACACGGCGGCGGCCGGTTCAACGGGGGCTGGCGCCGCAGCGTCCTGCACGATGCCAGGTGCGGGTTCTGGCGCCAGCGCCGCCGGCTCGGCCTTGGTTTCCGGGATCCCCAGCTCAGTTTTCGGTTTTTCGGCGTCCTGGGCAGCCTTTTTCGCCTCTGGCGGAAGGAACAACTCTACCAACGCAAAGAAACGCTCATAGAACTTCGCGGCCGATACCGTTTCGCTGGCGACCTTGACCATCGAATCATCCGACGAACCGATCGGCATCGATACCGAGCCCAGTACGCCCACGCCAAGGCTGGCGGAGTTGTTGGTCTTCTTCAGGGCGTAACGGTCCTGCAAGGCATTGGCGAACATGGTTGCACGGTGCCCGGCTCCGCCATCTTCGGCACAGACCAGGTTGAAACTGATCTCCATGTGCGTGTCACCGGTCTGCTGAAAGCTCTTGTGCCCACTGACCAACTTCGGATCACTGCTGGTAATGATGTAGCCCTGGCTGAGCAGCGCCCGGCGCCCGGCTTCGCAGGTCGCGGCGTCACTCACCGGATAAGTGCGCGAAAACGTCCCGGAGTCGTCGAAATTCTCGTGCTCATAAATGGCAGCTTTCTTGGACGAGCAACCGGCTGCGGCGACCAACACCAATGCAAGCCCGATGGTGCGCGTATGAAATGATTTGAACATTGAACATCCTGAGAAAAACGGTCCGGGGCGTATTGTGCAACAGAACGCCGCCAGGCAGCGTGGCTAATCTTGTTTCAAAGGGGTTACAAGTCTACTGGGGGTTGTTTGCAGGAAAAAGACATTCACCCGCCGGATCGACGAACACCCTGCCCAAAAGGCAAAAAGCAGAAACAAAAAACCCCGGCGTTTCGGCCGGGGTCCTGTTTGATTGACCTCAAGCGTCAGAAACGCTTGATGTCCGCCTGGCTCTCCAACTGCTTGCGGTAAGCAGCGAAGTCCTGCTGGCCGACACGGGACGCGAGATAGCGGCGATACTCGGCTTTCTCTTGCTCGGTCGGTGCCGCCGCTTCGTTCACGCCGTTCAAACGCACCACCACCAGGCCGCCGTCAGGCAACGTCACGCTGGTGAACGTCGGCTTGTCCTTGGAATCAGGCTTGGGCATCCGGAACAATGCCTGCAACACGGCCGGGTCGATGCCTTCCTGGTTACGGGTCGCCGCTTCAGTGGCTTTCCAGGCTTGGCCGTCGACTGGCTTATTCAGCGCCGTCTTGCCATCACGCAGGCTGGCGATCAACTCGTCGGCCCGGGTCTTGGCAGCCGAACTGGCGTGTTCCTTGGCCAGTTGTGCACGAATAGGCCCTGCGACGCTTTCCAGCGGCAATTGCGCAGGCTTGCGGTGCTCCTTGGCACGCAACACCACGACGGTTTCCGGGTCCAGCTCGATAGCGGTGCTGTTAGCGCCTTCATCCAGCACTTCCGGGCTGAACGCAGCGGTTACCACGGCACGGTTGGCCGCAATCCCGTCACCACCTTCACGACCGAACGGTGCCGATGTGTGAACGGTCAGCTTCAGATCCTGGGCCGGTTGCGCCAGGTCGGAGGCTTCGAACGAGGCGTCTTCCAATTGCTTGGTTGCTTCTACGAAACGCTGCTCGACCTGCTGGGTTTTCAGCTCGCGGGTCAGCTTGTCTTTCAAGCTTGCAAAGGTCGGCACTTCAGGTGCTTCGACGCCCAGCAGCTTGATCAGGTGCAAACCGAAGCTGGTGCGAACCGGCGCCGAAACCTGATCCTTGTTCAGGGCATACAAGGCCTTCTCGAACTCTGGATCGTAGACGCCTGGACCGGCATAACCGAGGTCGCCACCGTTGGTGGCCGAGCCCGGATCCTGGGAAAACTCCTTCGCCAGTGCTTCGAACGACTCACCCTTGGCCAAGCGAGCCTGGATCTCCTCGATCTTCGCCTTGGCCTGGGCTTCGGTGACCTTATCGTTCACCTCGATCAGAATGTGCGCAGCTCGACGCTGTTCGGACAGATTGGCGATTTCCTTCTGATAGGCCGCCTGCAAGTCTTCATCTTTCACGCTGACCTGATCGAAGAAAGACGCTTTCTTCAGTTCGAGGTAGTCGATGACCACCTGGTCGGGCGTCATGAATTCCTTGGCATGCTTGTCGTAGTAAGCCTTGACCTCTTCATCGGTCAGCTTCACGGACGACGGATCGGCCTTGATGTTCAGGGTGGCGAAATCACGAGTCTGTTTTTCCAGCCTGGCGAACGCCAACACCTGCGCATCGGTGACGAAACCGCTGCCAGCAAGACCTGCGCGCAGCTGGCCGATCAGCATTTCCTGAGCCAGCATCTGGCGGAACTGCATACGGTTGTAGCCCAGCTGGCGGATCACCTGGTCGAAACGTTCAGGGCTGAATTTGCCCTCTACCTGGAATTCAGGCGTCTGCAGGATCACTTGATCCAGCGCGGCTTCGGAAAAAGCGAATTTTGCGTCGTGTGCGCCTTGCAGCAACAGCTTGCGATCGATCAGGCCCTTGAGCGCCGAATCACGCAGCATTTTCTCGTCCAGCAGGGAGGCGTCGAAATCCTTGCCCAGCTGTTGCATGAGCTGACGGCGTTGCATGTCGACCGCTTGGCTCAGTTCGTTCTGACTGATTTCTTCGCCGTTGACCTTCGCCGCGTCGTTGCTGTTGGTAGTGGCCTTGAAAATGGCATCGAAACCGGTCAACGCCATCAATGCGACGATGACCCCGATGATGGTTTTGGCAATCCAGCCTTGTGAATTGTCCCTGATATTCTGCAGCATGCGTCCCCCAGAAACGGTTGAACTTCAAATTTAGGCAACCGTGGAGCGTGGGTAGAATCCGGATAGAAGAAAGGCGCATCCGAGGATGCGCCTTCTCGTAACTGGCGGAGCGGACCAGGCTCGAACCTGCAAGCCCTGGCGTGCCAGACCGGTTGCAACCGGCCGTATTACCGCTCCGCTGCCAAGCCAGGCATGACCCCGACCCGGATAAACTCAACGAAACCTTAGTTAACGGCTTCTTTCAGCGCTTTACCAGCTTTGAAGCCTGGCTTCTTGGCAGCAGGGATTTCCAGAGTCTTACCGGTCTGCGGGTTGCGACCGGTACGCGCTGGACGATCAGTTACGGAGAAGGTGCCGAAACCAACCAGAACCACGGAGTCGCCAGCCTTCAGAGCGCCAGTGACGGATTCGATTACAGCGTCCAGCGCACGGCCAGCAGCAGCTTTCGGGATATCAGCGGATGCAGCGATAGCATCAATCAGTTCCGACTTGTTCACTCTAAGTCCCCTTTATCTATTTTGAGATGATTCTAAGTTTTTTTGGTAATGCAAAAACGAGCGCTGAATGGCCTGCAAACACTTAAGAGCCGCTTTATAACAAGGGCTCTAAAAAACTGTCAAGGAAGCCCCCCAGGCAAATGCGTATTAATGCGTGCTAATTCTTTCCTTAGAGTCAGACTCTCGCTTTTCATCCTTCGCGACAATCTCCGGAGCCACATCCGGTAAGGGCTCCGGCGCGTATTGCAGCGCAATTTGCAGGACCTCGTCAATCCATTTAACAGGTTTGATTTGAAGATCCTGCTTAATATTGTCAGGAATTTCCTTCAGATCACGCACGTTCTCTTCGGGAATGATCACAATCTTGATCCCGCCACGGTGAGCCGCCAGCAGTTTTTCCTTCAAGCCACCAATGGCCAATACCTGACCACGCAGTGTGATTTCACCCGTCATGGCGACATCGGCGCGCACCGGAATACCGGTCAATGCCGACACCAGGGCCGTGCACATGCCTACGCCTGCGCTTGGGCCATCCTTGGGCGTAGCCCCTTCCGGCATATGGATATGCGTGTCACGCTTCTCATGGAAATCCAGCGGGATCCCCAGGCTGCGGGCACGGCTGCGAACCACTGTCAGTGCCGCCGTGATCGATTCCACCATCACGTCGCCCAGGGAGCCGGTCTTGATCAACTGCCCCTTGCCCGGCACTACAGCCGCCTCGATGGTCAGCAGCTCACCGCCGACCTGCGTCCACGCCAAGCCGGTCACCTGACCGATCTGGTCCTGCTGCTCGGCCAGGCCGTAGCGGAATTTACGCACACCCAGGAAATGCTCCAGCAGGTCCGAAGTGACCTTGACCGCGAAGCGTTTTTCCAGCGCATGCTCCTTGACCGCCTTGCGGCAGACCTTGGCAATCTGCCGCTCCAGACCACGCACACCGGCTTCACGGGTGTAGTAGCGGATAATGTCGCGAATCGCTTCCTCGTCGAACTCCAGCTCGCCTTTCTTCAGGCCATTGGCCTGGATCTGCTTGGGCGAAAGGTACTTCACGGCGATGTTGATCTTCTCGTCTTCGGTGTAGCCCGGCAGACGAATCACCTCCATCCGATCCAGCAACGCTGGCGGAATGTTCATGGAGTTGGAGGTGCAGAGGAACATTACATCGGACAGGTCGTAATCGACCTCAAGATAATGATCGTTGAAATTGTGATTCTGCTCCGGATCGAGCACTTCGAGCAACGCAGACGCTGGATCGCCGCGCATGTCGCTGCCCATCTTGTCGATTTCATCCAAAAGGAACAGCGGGTTGCGCACCCCCACCTTTGTCATCTTTTGAATCAATCTTCCTGGCATCGAACCGATGTAAGTCCGACGGTGACCACGAATTTCCGCTTCATCGCGTACGCCGCCGAGGGCCATGCGGACGAATTTCCGATTGGTAGCGTGGGCAATCGACTCGGCCAGGGAAGTTTTACCAACCCCAGGAGGACCGACCAGGCACAGAACCGGGCCACGAATCTTCTTCACGCGCTTCTGCACGGCGAGGTACTCAAGGATGCGCTCCTTGACCTCTTCCAGCCCGTAATGGTCGGCGTCGAGGATGTCTTCGGCGCGCGCCAGGTCCAGGCGCACCTTGCTCTGGGCTTTCCATGGCACCTGGACGAGCCAGTCGATGTAGGAACGCACGACAGTCGCTTCAGCAGACATTGGTGACATCTGCTTGAGCTTGTTCAGCTCAGCCTGGGCCTTGGCGAGCGCATCCTTGGGCAGGCCGGCCGCATCGATGCGCTTTTTCAGCTCTTCGATCTCGTTGTGACCTTCATCGCCATCACCGAGCTCTTTCTGAATGGCCTTCATTTGCTCATTCAGGTAATACTCGCGCTGGCTGCGCTCCATCTGCTTCTTGACGCGACCACGAATGCGTTTTTCGACCTGCAACAGATCAATCTCACCATCGAGCAATGCCAGCACGTGTTCGACACGAGCCGACAAATCAACGATCTCGAGAATTTCCTGCTTCTGTTCGATCTTGAGGGCCATGTGGGCCGCCATCGTATCGACCAGACGGCCAGGCTCGTCGATGCTGTTGAGCGACGACAGCACTTCCGCAGGCACCTTCTTGCCCAACTGCACGTATTGCTCGAATTGAGACAGCAGGCTGCGGACAAACACCTCGGATTCGCGCGCCGGTGCATCGACTTCTTCGATCAGCGACACTTCGGCCCGGCAATGGCCGTCCACTTCACTGAAACGCTCGACAGCACCGCGCTGCTCACCTTCGACCAGCACCTTGACGGTGCCATCGGGCAGCTTGAGCAACTGCAGGACCGTTGCAATCGTACCTACGCGATACAGCGCGTCTTCGCCGGGATCGTCGTCAGCAGGATTTCTCTGAGCCAGCAGAAGAATCTGCTTGTCACCCGTCATCGCAGCCTCGAGGGCTTCGATAGACTTCTCGCGCCCCACGAACAGCGGGATAACCATGTGCGGATACACCACGACATCACGCAATGGCAGGAGAGGCAATTCGATGGTTGTCTTCATGATTTCGCCTCTACGGCGGCCCTAAGGCCGGAAACAGATGGGAGTAAGCTTGAAACCAAGATGGGGGCAGGCTTGAAAAAAAACAAGCGCCAAGACGCGTCTAAATCGCGCAAAAAGCAAAGGGGCCCGAAGGCCCCTTCTTTGTTCCGCCGGTCGGACGCTTAAGCGTCCGGTGCGGCCTTGGCAGCCGGCTCACTGTTTTCGTAGATATACAGTGGCTTGGACTTGCCTTCTATCACACTTTCGTCGATCACGACTTTGCTCACCTCGGATTGCGAGGGGATTTCATACATCGTGTCGAGCAATACACCTTCCAGAATCGAGCGCAACCCACGGGCACCGGTTTTACGCTCCAGGGCACGCTTGGCGACCGACTTCAGCGCGTCGGAACGGAACTCCAGGTCTACGCCTTCCATCTCGAACAGCTTGGCATATTGCTTGGTCAACGCATTTTTCGGCTCGGTCAGAATCTGCATCAATGCCGCTTCATCCAACTCGTCCAGCGTGGCCAGGACCGGCAGACGACCGACGAACTCCGGGATCAGACCGAACTTGACCAAATCGTCAGGTTCGACTTCACGCAGGGATTCGCCCACCTTCTTGCCTTCTTCCTTGCTGCGCACTTCGGCGTTGAAACCGATGCCGCCACGAGTGGAACGGTTCTGGATAACCTTTTCCAGGCCAGAGAACGCGCCACCACAGATGAACAGGATGTTGCGGGTGTCGACCTGCAGGAACTCTTGCTGCGGATGCTTGCGACCGCCTTGGGGCGGAACGGAAGCGACCGTACCTTCGATCAACTTGAGCAAGGCCTGCTGCACGCCCTCGCCGGAAACATCCCGGGTGATGGACGGGTTATCGGACTTGCGGGAAATCTTGTCGATTTCGTCGATGTAAACAATGCCCATCTGGGCCTTTTCCACATCGTAGTCGCACTTCTGCAGCAGCTTCTGAATGATGTTCTCGACGTCCTCACCCACATAGCCAGCCTCGGTAAGGGTGGTTGCGTCGGCGATGGTGAACGGAACGTTCAGTAAGCGGGCCAGGGTCTCGGCAAGCAAAGTCTTACCCGAGCCTGTCGGGCCGATCAGCAGGATGTTGCTCTTGCCGAGTTCGACGTCGTCATTTTTCTTGTCACGTTGGTTCAGGCGCTTGTAGTGGTTGTACACCGCTACGGCCAGTACTTTTTTCGCACGCTCCTGACCAATTACATATTGGTCAAGGATGCCGCTGATTTCTTTAGGCGAAGGCAACTTATGCGCGCTGCTTTCGGCCTGGGCTTCCTGCACCTCCTCGCGGATGATGTCATTGCACAGGTCGACGCACTCGTCGCAAATGAAGACCGAGGGGCCGGCAATCAATTTGCGTACTTCATGCTGGCTTTTGCCACAGAAGGAGCAATAGAGCAGTTTGCCGTTGTCCTCGCCGTTGCGGGTGTCAGTCATTCGATCGATCCAAATCCGATAGGCTTGCAACACAAGATGAAGGCAATTGCGGGCTTTTTCAAGCCCGCAGGCGGCCGGTCATCCCAACCACCTGCATCTGAGCCGCTTAGGCAGGCATTTGACGCTTGTTGATCACAGAGTCGATCAGGCCGTATTCGGCTGCACGCTCGGCGCTCATGAAGTTGTCACGCTCGGTATCACGCTCAATGGTTTCGAGGCTTTGGCCGGTGTGATGGGCCAGCAGCGAATTCAGGCGCGAACGTATATGGAGGATTTCCTTGGCATGGATATCGATATCCGACGCCTGGCCCTGGAAGCCGCCCAATGGCTGGTGAATCATCATCCGCGAGTTAGGCAGGCAGTGACGCTTGCCCGCTGCGCCACCGGCGAGCAGGAACGCGCCCATGCTGCAGGCCTGGCCGATGCAGATGGTGGAAACGTCGGGCTTGATGAACTGCATGGTGTCGTAGATCGACATGCCAGCCGTCACCGAACCGCCAGGTGAGTTGATGTAGAGATGGATATCCTTGTCCGGGTTTTCCGCTTCAAGGAACAACAGCTGCGCCGCGACCAGGTTGGCCATGTAGTCTTCAACGGGGCCGATCAGGAAGATGACGCGTTCCTTGAGCAGACGCGAGTAGATGTCATAGGCACGTTCGCCACGGGCGGACTGCTCGATAACCATCGGGACCAGGCCGCCTGCGGCTTGGATGTCAGAGCTCTGCTGATAAAAAGAATTGCGGGACATGTCTCGCAGTCACTCCCAAATAGTTATGTCTTGAATACGCATAAGCCAGCACGAAGGCTGGCTTATGGGTGTTTATTTCTTACCGCAGAACCATCAATCGGCTTGTGGAGCTTCCACCGGCTTGACCGCTTCTTCGTAAGAGACCGCTTTATCGGTCACGCTAGCTTTCTGCAGAACAGTATCCACAACTTGTTCTTCCAGCACAACCGAACGGACTTCGTTCAGTTGCTGCTCGTTCTTGTAGTACCAGGACACGACTTGCTCAGGCTCTTGATAGGCCGAAGCCATTTCCTGGATCAGCTCACGAACGCGGGCTTCGTCAGGCTTGAGCTCGAACTGCTTGACCACTTCGGCCACGATCAGGCCCAGCACGACACGGCGCTTGGCTTGCTCTTCGAACAGCTCGGCAGGCAGTTGGTCCGGCTTGATGTTGCCGCCGAACTGCTGAACAGCCTGCACGCGCAGACGGTTCACTTCGTTGTCCAGCAGCGCCTTTGGCACTTCGATCGGGTTGGAAGCCAGCAGACCGTCCATGACCTGGTTCTTGACCTTGGACTTGATGGCCTGGCGCAGCTCACGCTCCATGTTCTTGCGAACTTCGGTGCGGAAACCTTCCAGACCGGTTTCCTTGATACCGAACTGGGCGAAGAACTCTTCGTTCAGCTCAGGCAGCGTCGGCGCGGAAACACTGTTGACGGTCACGGTGAACTCGGCGGCTTTGCCAGCCAGGTCCAGGTTCTGGTAATCCTCTGGGAAGGTCACGTTCAGAACGCGCTCTTCGCCGGCCTTGGCGCCAACCAGGCCATCTTCGAAACCGGGGATCATGCGACCGGAGCCCAGCACCAGCTGGGTGGCCTTGGCGGAACCGCCAGCGAACACTTCGCCGTCGACTTTGCCAACGAAATCGATGTTCAGCTGATCTTCGTTCTGGGCGGCACGATCGGCCACTTCAAAACGGGTGTTCTGCTTGCGCAGGATGTCCAGCATCTTGTCCAGGTCGGCATCCGACACGTCGGCGCTCAGGCGCTCGACGGCAATGGACTCGAAGCCGGCAACAGTAAACTCAGGGAACACTTCGAACGTGGCGACGAATTCCAGGTCCTTGCCTTTTTCCAGCACTTTAGGCTCGACGGACGGTGCGCCAGCCGGGTTCAGCTTCTGCTCGACCACTGCTTCGTAGAACGAAGACTGGATCACGTCGCCCACGGCTTCCTGACGCGCATCAGCTTCATAACGCTGACGGATCACGCTCATTGGCACTTTGCCTGGGCGGAAACCTGGGATTTTGGCCTTTTGGGCAGTCTGCTGCAGACGCTTGTTGACCTGAGTCTCGATGCGCTCAGCCGGCACGGTGATGCTCATGCGGCGCTCAAGAGCAGAAGTATTTTCAACAGAAACTTGCATGGATATTCCTCGTTGCACAGACGTTGGCCGGGCGTTTCCGACCCCAGAATCAAGGGCATGCATTCTAGTAGGTCAAACTCAAGAAGTCACCCTACTGAAAACGCGCAGGAAACAGGCGCCGAATTTACGGACGAGGCAAACAGGCATGCCCCGCCCGGATTGCATATACAGTTGATCAGTCCAAGGCTCTGCGCCCGCGCTTCTATATATAGAAGCGTTATGGGCCTGCACAAAACTCCCAGCCCCACAAAGAGACCGACGGGCATGCCGCGCATCATCACGAAACACAATCGTGAGGAATCGATCGCTGCGTGCCCACTCCGGAAATGGAGCTGGCGACAAACACAGAACCCATCAAAAACAAAAACGGCGCAGCCCCTTTCAGGTACTGCGCCGTTTTCTGCTATTTAAATAGCGACTTGTATGGTGCGGACGGAGAGACTCGAACTCTCACACCTTGCGGCGCTGGAACCTAAATCCAGTGTGTCTACCAATTCCACCACATCCGCGTATCAAGCTTTTAAAGCAAAGGCGCCAGATTGTTAGATCTGGCGCCTTTCTAGAATATGGGGTGGACGATGGGGATCGAACCCACGACAACGGGAGTCACAATCCCGTGCTCTACCAACTGAGCTACGCCCACCATATTGCCTTGTTGCCTTACTTGTGCCAAAGCTGCCTAATGGCGCACCCGGCAGGACTCGAACCTGCGACCATCCGCTTAGAAGGCGGATGCTCTATCCAGCTGAGCTACGGGCGCCTTTTTAATCTGTATTCTTGGACGATTACAAACTAAGTGCTTTCAGTTTCACCGAGTTGAAACAACCAACTCCGCTCCGCCTTCTTAACCAGTGCTAGGCTGTGCCCGACAAGTGCGACGAATGTTATAGACGGCCTGATAGGTCGTCAACTCTTTTTTAAAAAAAATTCATTTAATTAAAGGGGTTAGGGGAATTTGCAGACCAAGCGCCTTTGCCCTCACGCCCTGGCATGCGAGAATGCGTTCTCTTTTTTTCCCCTCTCGATGGTTAACCACGCGCAATGACTGCACAACTTATCGACGGCAAATCGATCGCCGCCAGCCTGCGCCAGCAGATCGCCCAACGAGTCACCGAGCGCCGCCAGCAAGGCCTGCGCACGCCCGGCCTTGCGGTGATCCTGGTCGGCAGCGATCCTGCCTCTCAGGTTTATGTCTCGCACAAGCGTAAAGACTGTGAAGAGGTCGGCTTCCTTTCCCAGGCCTACGACCTGCCTTCCGAAACCACCCAGCAAGCGTTGGCCGATCTGATCGACCGCCTCAATGATGATCCGAACATCGACGGCGTTCTGCTCCAGCTTCCACTGCCTGAACACCTCGACGCCTCCAAGCTGTTGGAGCGCATCCGCCCGGACAAGGACGTCGACGGTTTCCACCCTTATAACGTCGGTCGCCTGGCCCAGCGCATCCCGCTGCTTCGCCCTTGCACCCCCAAAGGCATCATGACGCTGCTGGAAAGCACTGGCGTTGATCTGTATGGCCTTGACGCCGTGGTCGTGGGCGCGTCCAACATTGTTGGCCGCCCGATGGCCATGGAGCTGCTGCTGGCGGGCTGCACCGTCACCGTGACCCACCGCTTCACCAAGGACCTGGCCGGCCATGTCGGTCGTGCGGACCTGGTGGTCGTGGCCGCCGGCAAGCCCGGCCTGGTGAAAGGCGAGTGGATCAAGGAAGGCGCCATCGTCATCGACGTGGGCATCAACCGCCAGGAGGATGGCAAACTGGTGGGCGACGTCATCTACGAGACCGCCCTGCCCCGCGCGGGCTGGATCACCCCGGTTCCTGGCGGTGTAGGCCCGATGACCCGAGCCTGCCTGCTGGAAAACACACTGTACGCAGCAGAGACGCTGCACAGCTGATCCGCGTCAACCAAGACCTGTGGGAGCGAGCTTGCTCGCGATAGCTGTAGCCCGGCCGACATCCAAGTCGGATGCTACACCGCTATCGCGAACAAGCTCGCTCCCACAGGTGCTTCTGGCGCCAGGAAATTCGAGTCGCGCACATTACGAATTTTTCAGATTCGATTCGCCACAATCACGCCTGCATTAAATTTTATTTATTCAGCCCTCCCAGTGGTACAGGCATGTAGCGCTGTTGTCGCCCATACTCCTAAAATGCGACGTTTTTTCTATAGTCGTCGCTGAACGACATCTTCAACTTCATCGAGTCTATTCGCGTGAAAATCCGTATTTCGATCTTCAGCCTGTTCTTTGCTTTCACGGGCCTCTTCATCACGCAAACGTCCAGCGCGCAGGAAACCATCGCCCCTCCACGAGACACCACGAAGTTGCAAGTTGCCTCGGGCAGCGCGATCCTGCTGGACCTGCAGACAGACAAAGTCGTTTATTCGAGCAATCCAGACGTGGTGGTGCCCATCGCTTCCGTAACCAAGCTGATGACCGGCCTGGTCGTGCTGGACGCCAAGCAGAACCTTGATGAATACATTTCCATCACCATCACCAACACCCCCGAAATGAAAGGCGTGTTTTCCCGGGTCAAACTCAACAGCGAACTGTCACGCCGAGACGTGCTGCTGATTGCCTTGATGTCTTCGGAAAACCGTGCCGCCGCTAGCCTCGCCCACCATTATCCGGGCGGTTACGCAGCGTTCATCGCAGCCATGAACGCCAAGGCCAAGGCATTGGGCATGACCAGCACCCATTACGTCGAACCCACGGGCCTGTCGATCCACAACGTCTCAACCGCCAGGGACCTGACCAAACTGCTGATCGCCGCGCGCAAATATCCGCTGCTGAGCGAACTGAGTACCACCAAGGAAAAGACCGTGACCTTCCGCAAACCGGTCTACAGCCTGGGTTTTCGCAACACCGACCACTTGGTCCACAAGGCCAACTGGGACATCCAACTGACCAAGACCGGCTTTACCAATGAAGCGGGCCATTGCCTGGTGCTGGTGACAAAAATGAATGATCGCCCGATGGCGCTGGTCATTCTCGATGCTTTTGGCAAGTACACGCACTTCGCCGATGCCAGCCGGATTCGAAGTTGGATGGAAACCGGTAAAAGCACCAACGTGCCGGCAGTGGCCCTTCAATATAAAGCAGCCAAGAATCTCAAGAGTCGCCAGAGTGGCGTGGTGGAAGCGTCCAAATAATCCGCTTCAAAAAAAGAGCCCCGATTTGTCGGGGCTTTTTTTGCTCAGTGCTTGAGATCCCCCAGCGGATCATACGACTTGGGTTTCTCCTGCTCTTTTTTCTCGTCCAGCGGTGCCTTGGCCGGCCCTACCGGATCGACCTGGGGATCATCAAGATCCGGCGAGTCCGGATCGAAGCCCAGGTCATCTCCTGAAGAATGCTCTGATGAATGTGGCCCCGTAGGTGTTTTGGACTGTGCCATGCATGCCTCCTCGATCACGGTCGGGAAATTCCGTACCCTGACGATAAGAGCCCAGGCATGGCCGGGCGTGCCCGGCAAGTGACGAACGGGACTGGCGTCAGTGTGCGGCGCCCAGGGCCTTGGTCGCCCGCGCCGCGGCTTGTTCCTGCCCTGCCCCGGCCAAATCGGCAGCCGCTTTGAGCCAGCGCTGCGAGTCGACACTGGCCGGAAGCTCGGTGGGCCGTTGGGCCAGCACCGCCCAACCACCCGCGCTCTTGAAGGCCGATTCGAAAGCACTGAAGCTCATCAACTGCCGCCGGTTCATGCCTGAGCGCAGCAAGACCGTCTGTTTCTGACGGTTGTAGCCCGCGAGGATCCCGTATCGCGGTTCTGCCCAGAATACCGAACCGTCGATATAGCGCACCAACACGGGATAGCCCGCCGCGACCTGCTCCAACAGTGCGGGCAGTCTGCCGTCGAGGGGGTACACCACCAGGCCGTACTCGCGCACCAGGGTCTGCATGTTTTGCTGCAACGCCGCTTCGCCCCCCGGCAGGTGCAACGGTTTTTCCAGCAACCCCGGCGTGATCACGGTGCCCTGCAACGTCAGCAAGGCGGCCAGGGACTGCGGCGCGCCCTGATACAGTTCGCCACGGAAGAACGGCACGCTGTTGAGCTCCACTCGTTCGGGCAGGCGCTGGATCTGCGGTGACACGCCGCCCGCGCAACCAGCGAGGGCCGCGAAACAGGCCGTGGCCAATACCAGTGATCGAAAAGAGGAAATTACCGGCAACATGATGACTCTCTTGTTCAGGTACCCGATATCCGGGCCAGGCTTGGGCCGTCGATCATAAGGCGCCCACACGCCTGGGTATAGCCTTAAACCGCAGTTGCGACGTTGCGATAGAACCAAGCGGTCCATGGCCAAGCGCCAACGATCGACTGCCTGCAACACTTGAGCGACTAGACTGTCCATTGTACCGAGTGCATGGCCCCTGAGCCGGGGCAGAAGGAGGCGCCGATGAGCCTGACCACGACAATTCTGATGCTGATATTCGGCTGGCTAAGCGTAGCGACTGCCATGCTGTGGGGCGTGCTGCGCATTGCTCGCCGCCATCATCACGCGCCGTCTGCACAGCCGGGAAAAGCCGAGAAAACCACCCGTCGTCACGCCGCCGCCCACTGACAGCCAGCCACGCAGAAAAACCAGACAAAAAAAACCGCCCGGGCTCGAACCCGGACGGTTTGCGCGCGCCTTGAATCAGGCTTGTTCGGACGATGCCTTTTGCCGGGCACGGCGGGACATCATGTTCAGCACCTCGATCGCCGCCGAGAACGCCATGGCCGCATAGATATAGCCCTTGGGCACATGGGCGCCGAAGCCTTCGGCGATCAGTGTCATACCGATCATGATCAGGAAGCCCAGGGCCAACATGACCACCGTCGGGTTGTCATTGATGAACTTGGCCAACGGCTCGGCTGCCAACAACATCACCAGCACCGAGATCACCACGGCGATGATCATGATCGGCAAGTGCTCGGTCATGCCCACGGCCGTGATGATGCTGTCGATGGAGAACACCAAGTCCAGCATCAGGATCTGCCCGATCGCAGCGGCAAAACCCAACGTCACGCCAGACGTGGCCGATTTCGGATCGTTCGGCGCAGGGTCCATGCTGTGGTGGATTTCCGTGGTGGCTTTCCACAGCAGGAACAGGCCGCCGGCGATCAGGATCATGTCCTTCCAGGAGAACGCCTGGCCAAGGATCTCGAAGACCGGCTCAGTCAACTGGACGATAAAGGCGATAGTGCTCAGCAAGCCCAGGCGCAGGATCAGGGCCATGCCGATACCGACTCGCCGAGCCTTGGCGCGATGCTGTTCGGGCAATTTGTTGGTCAGAATCGAAATGAAAATGAGGTTATCGATGCCGAGCACGATTTCCATGACAACCAAGGTAGCCAAGGCGATCCACGCGGTGGGGCTGGCGGCGAGCTGTAAAAGATAATCCATGGGTCAGTCCTGACTGATGTGCCGAGTTAGATGGTTTTGGTAGGGGCTTGTGTTTGGTCAGCTTCGTCCGCCGGCTCTTTCTTCGGGCTGATCAACCCGCCAGTGGCTTCGCTCAAGGCCTGCTCGGCCGCCTTGTGGGTATCGTCGATGGCCTGCTTGGCGGTTTCGGCAGCTTGTCCCATCAGTTGTTGGGCGCTTTTTTCGGCCTGCTCGCAGCCTGCCAGTGTCAGGGAAGACACCATCAGTAAAGCCGTCAGCCCAAGGGATTTGTATGTCATGAGTCGATGCCTCTTGAAGAATGAGAAGGCGCACGAGGGTGGCACACCAATGGCGAGGCATTCTAGAGAGCCTAATACTTCAGGAAAATTCGTATTTTCAGCGGCTATACTTCGGTTTTTACGAACTCAAGTGACACCATGCTCAATTACCGACAACTGCATTACTTCTGGGTCGTGGCGAAAACAGGCAGCATTGTGCGGGCGTGCGAGCAGCTGAACCTGACCCCACAAACCATCAGCGGACAGATCTCCCTGTTCGAGCAAACCTATAACATCAAATTGTTTCGCCGCGTCGGGCGCCAACTGGAACTGACCGAGGCCGGCCGCCAGACCTTGCCCTACGCCGAACATATGTTTCAGCTCGGGGGCGAGCTGGAACTGATGCTGCGGGCCCAGCCCAACGAGCAGCAAACCCTGTTTCGGGTTGGGGTGGCAGACGTGGTGCCCAAGTCCATCGTCTATCGGCTGCTGGCGCCGACCATGGAATTGACTGAACCGCTGCGCATCACTTGTCGCGAGGACAAGCTCGAAAGACTGCTGGCGGACCTGGCGATCCAGCGTCTGGACCTGGTGATTTCCGACAGCCCGATGCCCACTCATCTGGACATCAAGGGTTATAGCCAGAAGCTGGGGGAATGTGGGATCAGCTTTTTCGCCACCGCCGCCCTGGCCGAGCGCTACGGGACGGATTTCCCCCATGGTCTGCACGATGCCCCATTGCTGATCCCGGGGCCCGAGACCGTCGTGCGCAGCCGCTTGCAGCGCTGGTTCGCCGAGCAACAAATCCAACCGCGCATCGTCGGCGAGTTCGACGACAGCGCGTTGATGCAGGCCTTCGGCCAATCAGGCAGCGGGATTTTCATTGGCCCGAGCGTGATCGCCGACGAGGTAAAGCGCCAATATGGCGTGCAGGTGATCGGCCAGACCGACGCGGTCAGCGAATCCTTCTACGCCATTTCCGTGGAACGCAAGGTCAGCCACCCGGGCATCGTTGCGATTGCCGAGGGCGCTCGACGCGAGCTGTTCAGCGTTTAGGCATCGGTGCAAGCCGCGCGAGGCTTGAAGGTCATCAACAGCAACGCCAGCAGAATCGATACGAAGATGAAACCGGCCGCCGCAAACCCGACGCTGCCCAGCCCCAGCGTATCGATGACCCGACCACCGACCATCGCGCCCAGGCCAATCCCCAGGTTGGCCCCGGCAATGTTCAACGATGCAGCAAACGCCGGGGCTTGCGGGGCCGCCTTCATCAACCGCACGTGGCTGACCAGGAACAACGCAGCCTGGGTCACGCCCCAGATACCCATCGCCGCCGCCAGCGCGAGGGGCGAATGAATGCTCGGCACCAACGCCACCACGCCGCCGATCAGGAACAGGCAAAACACCATCGACGCGATCAACGGGTGCTTGTCCACCGCACGACCGCCCAACGAATTGCCCAGCAGCCCGACGGCGCCAAAGCCCATCAGGCACCAGCCCACCAACGTGCCGTCGAAACCGGCAAGGCGCTCAAGAATATCCGCTAGATAGGTGTAGGCCGTGAACATGCCGCTGAAGACCAGGATCGATAACAGCACATGCCCCTGCATCAGCGGGCTGCGCAGGATCTTGAACTGCGAACGCAAGCTCACCTGCTGCTGGTGCAGGTTGGTTTTAGGCAGGTAGATAAACAGCAACAACGCCTTGGCGAAGGCGATGACCGCCAGGATCGCAAAGGCGCTGCGCCAGCCAAACGCATCGGAAATCAATGTCCCTACCGGAATACCGAACACCGTCGCACAAACGATGCCGAAGCCGATCCGGGCGATGGCGCGCCCAGCGTACTCAGGCCCGACAATGTCCACCGCCGTTTCACTGGCCAGGGCCCAGAACACCGGCAACCCCAGGGCCGGTGTCAAGCGGGCAATGGCCATCACCCAGATGTTGGGGGCGAACGTCGCCAGCAGGTTGGCCAGGCCGAACATCACCAGCACGCTGATAAACAACTTGCGTCGCTCGAAACGGGCGAACCAGGCCGTCAGGAATGGCCCGAACGCCGCCACCGTAAACGCAAACAGCGTCACCAGCAGCCCCGCTTGGGGAATGGTGACGTGCAGGTCGCGAGCGATGGATGGCAACAGGCCGACGATGACGAATTCCGTGGTCAGCACGGTAAAACCGGCGGCCGACAGCAGGAAAATGGGTAACAACATGCAGAACTCCAGCAAAACGACGACACCAGCGTTAGCCCGAAGGCTCGCTGGCGGAATGGAAAGTTGATAGGGCAAAGCCTAACAGAATGCGCCCACCAGACAAACGCGCATGCACACCGGGTGACGGATCGTCACAGGTCCGTCAGATTTTTCCTCGGCCTGTGATAAAGTCCGCGGCCTGCAAACCCCGTACTTTCCCTCGGTCCGCTCATGTGGCCTGCCCGCTTGTTGCCCTGACTCGTCGACCGTCGTACACAATAAAATCAGAGATGCCGCTATGACAGCTTCGTCCGTTACCCCTTTGCAACGCCTCAAGCGCACCAGCCTGGTGACGCGAATCATCATTGGTCTGATTGCTGGTATCGTCCTGGCATGGCTGGCGCCCGACCTGGCCAAGTCCACCGCGTTCATTGGCAAGGTCTTCGTGTCCGCGCTCAAGGCCGTCGCGCCGATCCTGGTGTTCGTACTGGTGATGGCGTCGATCGCCAACCACAAGCACGGCCAGGAAACCCACATCCGACCGATCCTGTTCCTTTACCTGCTGGGCACTTTCGCCGCAGCGGTGGTCGCGGTGGTTGCCAGTACGCTGTTTCCCTCCAGCCTCGTGCTGTCGACCCAGGATGTCGCCGTCACCGCGCCCGGCGGCATCGGCGAGGTGCTGCAGAGCCTGTTGCTCAGTGTGGTGGACAACCCGGTCCGGGCACTGATGGAGGGTAATTTCATCGGCATCCTGGCCTGGGCCATTGGTATGGGCATCGCCATTCGCCATGCCGGCGAAACCACACGCACCGTGCTCGGCGACCTGTCCAACGGCGTGACCGTGATCGTGCGCCTGGTGATCAGCTTCGCGCCGCTGGGGATTTTCGGCCTGGTGGCATCGACCCTGGCCACGTCCGGCTTCGGTGCCTTGCTGGGCTACCTGCACCTGCTCACGGTCTTGATTGGCTGCATGCTATTCGTTGCCCTGGTGGTGAATCCGCTCATCGTGTTCTGGAAGTTGCGTCGCAACCCGTTCCCGCTAGTGTTTACCTGCTTGCGCGAAAGTGGCATCACGGCGTTTTTCACCCGCAGTTCGGCGGCGAACATTCCGGTGAACCTGGAACTGAGCAAGCGCCTGGGCCTGCATGAAGACACCTACTCGGTGTCGATCCCACTGGGTGCGACCATCAACATGGCAGGCGCCGCGATCACCATCACCGTGCTGACCCTGGCCGCTGTGCACACCCTGGGTATCGCGGTGGATGTGCCGACGGCCGTGTTGTTGAGCGTCGTCGCGGCCATTTGCGCCTGCGGCGCATCCGGCGTGGCGGGCGGCTCGCTGCTGCTGATTCCCCTGGCCTGCAGCCTGTTCGGGATCCCCAGCGAAGTCGCCATGCAGGTGGTCGCGGTGGGCTTCATCATTGGCGTCTTGCAGGATTCGGCGGAGACCGCGTTGAATTCGTCGACGGATGTGCTGTTCACCGCGGCCGGGTGCCTGGGTGAGGAAGAAAAGCACGCGCGTACCGCTTAAAAGCGCGTCGTCTGTTCGCGATAGCGGTATCAAATCCCCTAGAAGTTAACCAGACAGCCACAAAAAAGCCCGGGAACGGCTCACACCGTCCCGGGCTTTTTCATGCCTGCGGGTTTAGAACGCGCCCATGTAATCGCGCTTGCCCACTTCCACGCCATTGTGGCGCAGCAAGGCATAGGTGGTGGTGACGTGGAAGAAGAACTGCGGCAGACCGTAGGTCAGCAGGTAGTTTTGACCGGTGAAGCGTTTTTCCTTCGGCGTGCCCGGACGGGTCACGATTTCAATGTTTTCCTTGCCATCGATCTGCGCCGGGCTGATGCCGTCGATGAAGGCCAATACCTTGGCGATCAAGGCTTGCAGGTCAGCGAATGTGGTTTCGCTGTCGTCGTATTTCGGCACTTCGATCTCGGCCAGGCGTGCGGATACACCTTTGGCGAAGTCCACGGCGATCTGCACCTGCCGCACCAGCGGGAACATGTCCGGGAACAGACGGGCTTGCAGCAAAGCGTTCGGCTCGATGTTTTTCGCGCTGGCGTGGGCTTCGGCCTTGTTCAGGACGTCGCTCAGGGCGTTGAGCATTTGTTTGAAGACCGGGATGGAAGCGGCGTACAGGGAAATAGTCATGGCGATCTCATGCAGGTGGAAAAAGAGGACAAAACAAGCGTGGCGCGATTATAGCCACGGCTACTGCACCGCTTGTCTTTTATTGCGCAAGGATTAGGCTAGGCGGCTTCCACAGCATAGGGAACGCGCGATGAGCATCGAAGAACAACATCAGGCTGAAGAACCACGGCTCAACAGCACGGAAATCCGCATCCTCGGCGCGCTGGTCGAGAAACAGGCCACCAACCCCGAAACCTACCCGCTGACGCTGAACGCGCTGGTACTGGCCTGCAACCAGAAAACCAGCCGTGAACCGGTGACGAACCTCAACCCCGGCCAGGTCGGCCAGAGCCTGCGGGCGCTGGAAGGTCGCGGCTTTACCAGACTGGTGATGGGTAGCCGCGCCGACCGTTGGGAACATCGGGTCGACAAAGCCCTGGAGTTGGTGCCGGCCCAGGTGATCCTGATGGGTTTGCTGTTCCTGCGTGGCCCGCAAACGGTCAACGAGCTGCTGACCCGCAGCGGTCGGATGCACGACTTTGAAGATGCCGAACAAGTGGTGCATCAGCTTGAACGCCTGATCGCCCGTGGCCTGGCATTGCTGGTGCCGCGCCAGGCCGGCCAGCGCGAAGACCGCTATGTACACGCGATGGGCGATCCGGCGGACATCGAAGCCATTCTTGCCGCCCGTCATCAGCCGGCCGACCGTAGCGTCGGCAGCGGTGGCGTGTCGCTGGAGCGCATTGAAGAGCTCGAAGCGCGGATCGCAGCACTGGAAGAGCGTTTGGCGCGCCTGGAATAACCGCCGATCAGGACCGGGCGAAGGCCACGGCTTTTTCGAACTGCTCCAGGTTGGGCCGCACGCCGGTATACAGCACGAACTGCTCCAGGGCCTGGATCGCAATGACTTCCAGCCCGGTGATGACCCGCTTGCCCTCAGCCTGGGCACGCACGATCAATGGCGTTTGCGACGGAATCGCCACGACATCAAACACAGTCTCGGCCGCCGCGATGGTCTCGGCATCGAATGCCAACTGTTCGGCTTCGGGGCCGCCGGTCATGCCGATCGGCGTGACGTTGATCAGCATCTGCGGCCGCCGAGCCTCCAGTTCGGCTTGCCACTCATAGCCCAGAGACTCGGCCAGGGCGCGCCCGGTGGTTTCATTGCGGGCAACGATCAGACCGTTTTTGTACCCACCGTCGCGCAAGGCGCTGGCCACGGCCTTGGCCATGCCCCCGCTGCCGCGCAGGGCAAAGGTCGAGTCCTTGGGCACGGCATGGCTCTGCAATAGCTGCGCAACGGCGATGTAGTCGGTGTTGTAAGCCTTTAAATGGCCCTGGGTGTTGACGATGGTATTGATGGACTGGATGGCCGCGGCGGAAGGGTCAAGCTCGTCCACCAGGGCGATACAAGCCTCCTTGAACGGCATCGACACCCCACAGCCGCGAATGCCCAGGGCGCGAATTCCCCTGACTGCGCCAGGCAGGTCTTGGCTGCTGAATGCCTTGTAATAGAAATTCAGGCCCAGTTGCTCATACAAATGGTTATGAAAACGCAGGCCGAAATTTCCGGGGCGTCCCGATAGCGACATGCACAATTGGGTGTCTTTGTTCGGATTGATCTGCACGCGGGTCTCCTTTGCATTCTCTTTTCGGACAGACGGGATCACCGTCCCGGCAGACCTTACACAATATTTACCCAACGGCGTCGCAAATCCTGGGAAAATCGCTGTCAGAGCAAGTATCCCCGCGACCCTCATCGGGTCTGTTGCAGACCACAGGCGCCGGGGCCGGAACGAGGAACAACACATGAATCGTAAACTTCCCATCATTGCCCTGCTGCTGGGGGCACTCACGGTCACCGGCCAGGCATCCGCCCACGGTCGTGGTGGTTGGGAGGGGCCCGCAGTGTTTGGCGCCATCGTCGGTTCAGCCATCGTCGGCTCGGCCTTCATCAACCGTGATCGGCCGGTGTACGTCCAACAACCGGTCTACGTGCAGCCACAACCGGTGTACGTGCAGCAACCGCCGCCGGTCTACTACCAGCCGCAGCCGGTGTATGTAGAACAACCGATTTACTATCGCCCAGCACCGGTGTATTACGGGCCACCACGTGGCTATTACTACGGCCCGCCCCGTGGTCATTACGGCCGCTGGTAATCAGCCGCTGAGGCTATAAAAAAACAGCCTGTGATCGAGGATCACAGGCTGTTTTTTTGCGGCGCAGTCAGCGGCTCAATCAGACGTGCTCGCTGCTTTTCAATCGCGCCGGTCCATGCTCGGCTGAGGCTTGGGAGGGCTCGGCCACCACCGGCACTTCGTTGCCATCGCAGTCATGCAGCTTGCCATCACTGAAATAGTCACCTTCGCGCAGGGCCGCCAGGTCCTGGTAACGCAACACCCGTTCGGTGCCGGCGGCAAAGACCGACTGCTGGTCCGAGTTGCCCGTAGTGAAGTGGTTGAAGGCCAGGTTCAGCACGATCGCCATGATGGCCGAGGAGCTGATTCCGGAGTGGAAGATGGTCGCGAACCAACTCGGGAAATGGTCATAGAAATTCGGGGCCGCGATGGGAATCATGCCGAAACCGATGGAAGTGGCGACGATGATCAGATTGACGTTGTTACGGTAATCGACCTTCGACAGCGTACGGATGCCGCTGGCGGCAACGGTGCCGAACAGCACGATACCGGCGCCGCCCAGCACAGAAGTCGGCACGGCGGCGATCACCCGGCCCATGAATGGCAACAGACCGAGCACTACCAGGAACACCCCGCCGGTCGCCACCACGAAACGGCTCTTGATGCCGGTCACCGCCACCAGCCCGACGTTCTGGGCAAAGGCACTTTGAGTGAAGGAACCGAAGATCGGCGCGATCATGCTCGACAGCATGTCGGCGCGCAGGCCGTTACCCAGGCGCCGTGAGTCGACTTTGGTGCCGATGATCTCACCCACCGCCAGGATGTCGGCAGAGGTCTCCACCAGGGTCACCATGATCACGATGCACATCGACAGAATCGCGGCGATGTGGAAGGCCGGCATGCCGAAGTGAAAGGGTGTGGGGAAGCCGAACATCGGTCCCTGGCTGACCGAGGAGAAATCCGCCATGCCAAGGAATACGGCGATAATCGTACCGATGACCATCGCCAGCAGGATCGAAAGCCGGGAAATCGTCGCACTGCCCATCTTGCTCAGCACCAGCACCAACACCAGGGTCACCGCCGCCAGGCCAATATTGGCCATGCTGCCAAAATCGCTGGCGTGGCTGTTGCCACCCATGGCCCAGCGCGCCGCTACCGGCATCAGGGTCAGGCCGATGGTGGTGATGACGATGCCGGTCACCAGCGGCGGAAAAAATCGGGTAATACGCGAGAACACCGGGGTAATCAGCAAGCCGATCAGGGACGCGGCGATGACCGCGCCAAGAATGGCTTGAAAGCCCCCTTCTCCACCGCTGCCGACAATCGCCACCATGGTCGCGACGCCCGAAAACGATACGCCCTGCACCAACGGCAACTGACAGCCGAAAAACGGCAGGCCAAGGGTTTGCAATAACGTCGCCAGGCCTCCCGCAAACAATGACGCCGCAATCAACAGGCCGATGTCCGCCGGCGAAAGCCCGGCCGCCTGGCCGATGATCAACGGCACCGCGACGATGCCACCGTACATGGTCAACACATGCTGCAGGCCGTAAGCCATATTCGCGCCGACGCCGAGGTTTTCGTCCTCGGGCCGTGGGAGTGAAACATGGGGCGTTTTCATGGTTCGGGGATTCCCTGTTTTTTGTTATGCGCACACTGTATTCAAAACTCCCTACAAATGTCCATAGAGTTGTATACAACTTGTTGCCATGCACGCGTCCAACTGAACCGCACCGCGCAGCCAAAAAGCCCCGTTCCAGCCGTTAAAGCAGCCCTGCCAACGCGGGCCGCAGTAGCTCGCGCGGTGGTACTGTCAGGTCGAACTCTTTTTCCAGCAGGTCGATCAATCCATCGGCGTCGGTGACCACCCGTCGCTCGCTCTCCTGCCCTATCCGGTGCACCGCATAACTGTTGCCGTTAAGGGTCTTGCGCAAGCCGTCCCCGGTGCGAGCCACCATCAACCGCCCCATGAATGGCGATTCAGGGTGAGTGCTGACGTACCAGTTGCCGACGGTGTAGTCGATGCCCTCCTGGCGTTGCAGGTCGAACAGATACATCGCTCGCCACTCCCCAGCAACGTTGGCGCGCAGCATATAACCGTCCTCGTTGAGGTCGATGCGGTACGGTTCATGGGGGGTCGCCTGGGTATCGCGGCTGTCCAGCAGCAGCGGCGCGGTGGGCACCATGCCGCCGAAACCGACGTCAGTGATGTAACGCACATCGCCGAACGTCACCAGGCTGAGCCGGTGGGTCCGGGCGGGCCAGGCGCCTTCCCCGGCATTCATTACCACGCGTCCAGAGATGCTTCGGACGTCAAAACCCAGTTCCAGCAACAGCGTCAGGAATAATTGATTGAGTTCATAGCAGTAGCCGCCTCGCCCTTGCTCGAGCACCTTGCGCTCCACCGATTCGAGGTCGATGGGCACCGGTTGACGCAGTAGCGTCGCGAGGGTCTCGAAAGGAAATTCGGCGGTGTGGCGCCATTGCAGTTGACGCAACGTATCAAGGGTCGGGGCTGGCGGCTTGTCAAAGCCCAGCCGTCGCAGATATCGACCCGTATCGCTCAGTCGGGGTTGGCTCATGAGGGTGTCCTTTTCCTGGTGCGGCGCAGGGCTCAAGGCAAGCGCGCTGCCGTTGGGCGCCAGGTATAAGGCATTCCTTTTTCAGAGACAACCGCCCGCCACGACGCTGGGGCCCCTCACCGGCGTTTTCGCGACGCCAGCCGGATCCAAGTGGGCGCATGGTCGCTGGGGTGCGGCTGGTTCCTGACCCAGGCGTCGACGCCCGCCTCGCTCAGGTACGGACTGGCCGCCGGGTTCAGTAGCAGGTGGTCAATCCGCAGTCCGGAGTTCTTTTGCCAATGCTGGCGAAAATAGTCCCAGAAGGTGTAGATCCGTTCATCCGGATACAGGTGGCGCAGCGAATCGGTCCAGCCCTGGTCCAGCAACCGTTGGTAGCACGCACGGCTTTCAGGTTGCAACAACGCGTCCTTGAGCCATGAACGCGGGTTGTAGATGTCCATGTCGGTGGGGACCACATTGTAGTCACCGGCCAGCACCACAGGATGGTCGCTGGCTTGCAACGCCTGGGCGTAATCGATCAGCCGTTCGAACCAGTCCAGTTTGTAGTCGAACTTGGGGCCTGGCTGCGGATTGCCATTGGGCAGGTACAGGCAGCCCACCAACACACCATGCACCGCCGCCTCCAGATAGCGGCTGTGGCTGTCGTCGTCCCCGCCGGGCAGGCCGCGGCGGCTCTCCAGCGGTTGCGCATCGCGGGCGAGGATGGCGACGCCATTCCAGGACGCCTGCCCATGCCAGATCGCCCCGTACCCCGCCGACTCTAGCTCCGCCGCCGGGAAGTCCTTGTCCAGCGCCTTGAGTTCCTGCAAGCAGGCGATGTCGGGTTTCTCCCGCTCCAGCCACTCCAGCAAATTGGGCAACCGGGCCCGGATGCCATTGATGTTGAACGTCGCGATCCTCAGGTTTTTCATAGGGCCAGAACTCGAAATGCCAGGATACTAGCTGTGACCGGCAACCGGCGCCGGTGGTTGCAACGGGCATTCAGGAAGCGGTTTTCGACAGGGACTGGCCACTATCCAACAGGCGCGCGAACGCCTGTTTGTCGATCGGCCGGCTGAGGAAATACCCCTGCACTTCGTGGCACTGGTCCGAGCCCAACGAACCAAGCTGGGCCTGGGTTTCGACACCTTCCGCCGTGACGGTCAACCCCATGGCCTTGCCCAGGTTGATGATCGCCTGGACCACCGCCCGATCATTGCTGCTGTTGCTCATGGACGCGATGAACCGCTTGTCGATCTTGATGCCATCAAACGGGTAGGTGCGCAGGTAGCCCAGGGAGGAATAACCGGTACCGAAATCGTCCATATTCAAGCGCACGCCCAATTCCTTCAGGGCATTCATGACCTGGAGCGCACCGTCCACATCGTTAAGCATGACGTTTTCGGTGATTTCCAGTTCCAGACGGCTCGCTGGAAAGCGCGTGTCGATCAGCACCTGGCGAACATCTTCCACCACATCGCTGCGCTCGAATTGCGCCGGCGACAGGTTGACCGACACCATCAGTTCCCCCGGCCAGGTCAGCGCGGTTTCGCAAGCCTCGCGCAATACCCATTGCGAAAGCGGCACGATCAGGTCGGTCTGCTCCGCCAGCGGAATAAAGGTGTCGGGGCCCAACAGGCCTTGGGTCGGATGTTGCCAGCGAACCAACGCTTCGACGGCCACGATCGCCTGGCCATCGACCTTGTAGCGCGGCTGGAAATGCAGGACGAATTCGTTTCGCTTCACCGCTTGGCGCAAGTCGCTTTCCATTTGCCGCCGGTGCTGGATCTGATCGTTCATTTGCGGGGCGAAATAGCACCAGGTCTTCTTGCCCTCGGATTTGGCCTGGTACAAGGCGATGTCGGCGCAGCGAATCAGTTCGCCTGGCACGTACCCCTGGCGACGGCTCACGGCGATGCCGATGCTGGCGCCGATGTGCAAGGAGTGAGTCTCATAAGGGATCGGTTGCTGCAAGCTGTCGATCAACCGCGCGCAGAATCGGTCGATCTCGGTGCTGTGCTCGACCCCCTTGAGCACCACCACGAATTCGTCACCGCCCAGCCGTGCCACCAGATCGTGCTCCCGAGTGCTGTCGCGCAGCCGCTGGGCGACCTCCAGCAGCACCGCATCGCCCGCTGGATGGCCGAGCGAATCGTTGATTGGCTTGAAGTTGTCCAGGTCCACCATCAACAGGGCCAACGGCGCGGAATGCTCCTTGGCCAACAAAGCATCATCCAGGTAGCGCGCCAATTTGTTGCGGTTCGGCAGGCCCGTCAACGCATCGTGCAGCGATAGATGCTGGACCTGGGCATGGGCCGCCACCTCATCGGTGATATCGCTGGCAGTGCCGCGATACCCCGCCACCGCGCCCTTATCGTAGATCGGCCGCGCCGACACCCGACAGAAGCGCAATTGCCCGGAATGCTCGCGGTAGGAACAGCGCAAGTGGCTGGTGCTCTGCTCCAGCGTCAACTTGCTCAGCCACAGGGCAATCGGCGTGGTGTCGCAATACAACAGTTGCTCAAGGTCTTGTCCCAGCCATTGCTGGTGGGAATATCCCGTAACGGTATTGAAGCGTCCCGACAGATAAGTGATGCGTCGTTCGTCGTCGACTTCCCAGATCCAGTCGGAGGCGGCCTCAGCCACAGCCCGAAAGCGTTCTTCGCTGGCCTCCAGGGCGCGGGTGGACGTCTCCAAGCTGTCGTAGCTGGCATCCACGTGCCGAGCCGTGCGCAGGGCGTAGCGAAAAAAATAGGCGGTCAACAAAGCCAGGACCAGCAGAGCGCCACCCAGCACCGGCACCAGGGACCAGAGCAATTGCTGGCCGGGCCGTTCCAGCCGGGACACCAAACTGTAGCCAGTGCTGTCGAGCGGCACGGCGGGCTGGCCCGGTTCCAGCTCGGTGTCCTTCTTGAGATTCAAGTCGGTGAGGCCGTAGCTCTTGCCCAGCTTGCGCAACTTGACGGGGGTCAGTTGATCGACAAACAGCAGGACCGAGGTACCTTCGGGCTTTACCTGGGGGCGCTCGTCATTGGGCAGTATCACCGAAGCCGTGACGACAGCCGGCCAGCCTTCGAACAGTGTGTAGCGGATCGCCGGCACCGTCAGGTCGGGCTGCCCTTGCAGGTGCTGTACCAGATCCTCCAACGGCGTGTCCATGTAGGCCGCCGCGTCGGCCTGGACATACCTGCCCCGCACCACCGTGTACTTGGTGCGCTGCCGGTCAATGACAAACACACCCTCGTATTCGTCATTGGTGAACAGGGTCTTGCCCATATTCTGTTCGGCATAGGCCCACTGCACATCGACTTCGCCGTTGAGGTGGTCATAGGCGGTGGTCCAATAGGCGTAACTGGCGATGTAGTTTTTTGAGGCAGTGATGCGATTGTCGAGGGCGCGCTCAGTGTAGAAAAGGGTTTTACGCACGTCTTCTTCGTCCAGCTTATGGGCGATGTTGAACAGCGCGAAAACGGCTACCAGGACGCCCAGGACAAACAGTCCCGCGACACCCGCCACCAGGCGACGGGTAATGGGGGTGTGGCGCGTGGTGTTTGAGGGGGTATCGGCAGCGGAATCCATTGGCCTGCTCCTATCCTGTCAACGCTGGCTTCGACGGTGAGCACGGCGAGAGTCGTTGGCGAGTTCGCAAGATTGCGACAAGGCCTGCACGCTCCGGCGTTTCGCCAGCGAAGTCCTGAGCAATGGACCGCCACGAACCGTCGATGATTCCAACCGATCTCAGCGATCCGAGCGTTCCAGCGCATCGAGCCCGCCTTCCAACGACAACACTGCCACACGATTGCGGCCGCTGTGCTTGGCCTGGTAAAGCGCCGCGTCGGCCCGTTGGATAAACACCTCGACGCTGTCCAGGCTGCTGGGCACGAAGGCATAGCAGCCCAGGCTCACCGTCAGGAAACCGGTGGGAGAGCCGGAATGGGCGATGTGCTTGTCGATGATCCTATGGCGGATCTGCTCGGCCAGCGCCATGGCCCCGTGAAGATTGGTATCTGGCAGCAACACCGCGAATTCTTCGCCACCGTAACGCACCGCCAGGTCAGCCTTGCGATGGCAGCAGTCCTTGAGCACCGTCGCCACTTGTGCCAGGCAATGGTCCCCGGCGACATGCCCGTAGGTGTCATTGTAGCGCTTGAAGAAATCGATATCGACCATGATCAGGCTCAGCGGGCTGCGCTGGCGGGCACCGCGCCCAAACTCGATGTCCAGCGCGCGCTCGAATAATCGGCGGTTCGCCAGGCCCGTCAGGCTGTCATGGGTGGCGATCAGTTCCAGCGCTTGCTGGGCCTCGCGCAGGTCTGCTTCTATCCGCTCGCTGTTGCGCACCTGGCGTACGAATACCCAGCCGAACAGGCAAATCCCCAGGACCACCAGGGCCACGATGAGGCTCGATTGAAAGGCCCTGTCATGCCAGCCTGCCAGAATCGCGTCTTCGGACATGGCGGCGGTGACCACCAACGGATAAGCCTGCAGATGTTGATGCCCATACAGCCTGACAATGCCGTCAACGTCGGACCGGATCATTGCATCGCCAGACATCCCCGTTGCCAGGTCATGCTTGAAAATATGCTCTTCCGCCAGCGGACGACCAATCCGCGCCTCATCGAAGGGCCGGCGTGCCAGCAATGTCCCATCGGACAACGCCAGGCTCATCTCACCCTGAT
Organism: Pseudomonas sp. Q12-87; assembly: GCF_001269755.1. Classification (NCBI taxonomy): domain Bacteria; kingdom Pseudomonadati; phylum Pseudomonadota; class Gammaproteobacteria; order Pseudomonadales; family Pseudomonadaceae; genus Pseudomonas; species Pseudomonas sp. Q12-87. The sequence goes on from NZ_LHVI01000023.1 coordinate 132,523, forward strand.
CGTCCAGGCTGAAGCTTTTGAAGAATCGATCGAAGTACGACATCTTGATCCCGGCCATCAGCACGCCTTGGAAGTTGCCGTCCTGGTCATTCAGGCGTCGTGAAATCGGGATGATCCAATCGCCGTTCTGGCGACTGCGAATCGCCGGCCCGACATGGCCGATCAAGGACGCGTTCTGTTGGTGGAAAGTGAAATACTCGCGATCCGCCACCCCCGCCCCTCTTTGCAAATATTCGAAAGAGGTGGTGACCCAGTGACCGTTCTTATCGAACAGGAACAAACCGTGCAATTGCTCCAGCGACTGCACGCGCCGGGCAAAGGTTTGTTGCAAGCGTGGCTGTGTCGTCGGGCCGAACCCATCGACCTGAATCCAGTCCGCCAGGCTGGCGAGGACCAGATCGGCCTGAAGAAACGTGTCCTGGGCCTGCTGCGCCATGGCCCGGGTAAGGTTGGCCGAGGCGATACGGGCCGATTGCAAGTCATAACGACGGGACTGCTCCAACTGCAGGTAGAGCAAACCACAAAGGCACAGGCACACCGCAGCGATAAACGTCACCGCTGCCTTGAGTAAAGGCAGGCGTTTGAGGTTACCGCCAGGGGCGTGGAACGGATCGATGATGGGGACTGGCAAGCGAATTCCTGAAGAGGACAAAGCATGAGCAATTCGCCCAAAGCCCCCAATATCCGTGAGCTTATCCTACCGTTTGTGAGGCGGCAATTTGCCTTTGTTGCGCAGCCGATGGGTGGCGGAGTGGATCCAAAATCAAACCCCAACGCCGCTGAAACCGGTGTGTGGCGGGGGATTGGCTCCTTGGGGCGACTGCGCAAAACAGGATGATCCGTCGATGATGATTCAACCTCGTATTTCACGGTTTCGAAGAGCTGTTTTTTACAAGCAAACCTCGCCGGGGGCTATCTAAATTGCGTAACGCCCCCTAACTTAGATCGCCTTTGATTGCCAAGCGCCCCCGCCGACCATGAACAGACCGCCCCAAACCGTCGACGCCCCCCTGACTCGCCCCGCGACCGTCAGCCTGCGAGAAGCTTTCTGGTTCTGGCTCAAGCTGGGCTTCATCAGTTTTGGCGGGCCGGCGGGACAGATCTCGATCATGCATCAGGAACTGGTGGAGCGCCGACGGTGGATTTCCGAGCGGCGCTTCCTGCATGCGCTCAATTACTGCATGTTGTTACCGGGACCTGAAGCCCAGCAGTTGGCAACGTACCTGGGTTGGCTGATGCACCGCAGCTGGGGCGGGGTCATCGCAGGGGCGTTGTTTGTCCTGCCTTCGCTGTTCATCCTCATCGCATTGTCCTGGCTGTACGTCGCCTTCGGAGAAGTGCCGATAGTGGCAGGCGTTTTCTATGGCATCAAACCGGCCGTGACGGCCATCGTGCTGCATGCCGCCCACCGTATCGGTTCCCGTGCACTCAAGAACGGTTGGCTGTTGGCGATCGCTGCGGCGTCATTCACCGCGATATTTGCTTTTAACCTCCCGTTCCCGCTGATCGTGCTAGGTGCGGCTGTCATCGGTTACTTCGGCGGACGCTGGGCTCCAGGGAAATTCAGCCTGGGCGGTCACGATGCCAAGGAGCAATCCTTCGGCCCGGCCTTGATCGACGACGACACACCAACCCCGGATCACGCCCGTTTCAGCGCCTTCAGACTCGCTCGGCTGGTTGTCATCGGTGCCCTGCTCTGGGTATTGCCGATGGGGCTGCTGACGGCACTGTTCGGCTGGAGCGGGACGCTGACCCAAATGGCCTGGTTCTTTACCAAGGCCGCACTGCTGACGTTCGGTGGCGCCTATGCGGTTTTGCCTTACGTGTATCAGGGCGCCGTCGGACATTTCGGCTGGCTGACGCCGACGCAGATGATCGACGGCCTGGCCTTGGGCGAAACCACGCCCGGGCCATTGATCATGGTCGTGGCGTTCGTCGGTTTTGTCGGGGGTTATGTCATGCAGGTGTTCGGCCCCGAACAGGCCTTCCTCGCTGGCGCCGTGGCGGCCACGCTGGTGACCTGGTTTACGTTCCTGCCTTCGTTTCTGTTCATCCTGGCCGGCGGCCCATTGGTCGAATCGACCCACAACGCGTTGAAATTCACTGCTCCGCTGACCGCGATTACCGCCGCGGTGGTCGGGGTGATCCTCAACCTCGCCTGTTTCTTCGGCTATCACGTGCTGTGGCCCAAAGGATTTTCCGGCGCGCTGGACTGGCCGTCAGCAATCATTGCCCTTGCCGCGGCCATTGCGCTGTTTCGCTACAAGCGCGGCGTTATCCAAGTATTGGTGGCGTGCGGGTTGGCCGGGTTGGCGGTGCATTTGCTGCGCTAGGGAGACGGTGGCGACCACGATTGCGAGATCGCCTCATGACCCAGCGCAAATGCCATCCCCCCTCATCGGCTAAGCTCAACCTATCATCAAGACAGGGAATCGACATGAGCAAGGCAGACCAGCTAGCGGCCAAACTGAGGCAAACCCAGCAAACCCGTGCCGACACCGACAATTGCGCCGACCTGGCAATCGAACATTGGCCCGCCCAGGTCTACGAGCTGTACCGTCAGATCGAAACGTGGCTGGCGCCGGTGTGCGAGGCCGGCCTGGATATCCGGCGCAACCCTACCCACGTGTTCGAAAGCCATTCCAGCGGTTCGACGTACCACTACGCCATCGATCAGTTGATCATCGAAGGCAACCATCGACGCATCACCCTTGACCCAATCGCGCGCTTCTCGACCAAAGGAGACGGCTGCATCGAGATCCACATGAAAGGACAGGAGCATTGTCTTTTACGGACATTGGGCGAGCATGGCGAATCGTTGTGGCATATCCAGGCGCTGCGCTCGGCCGGAAAACAGCCCGACCCCGTGGCGTTGGACGAGGACGCGCTGCTGTCATTGATCGAGGAAGGCCTGGGGCTATAACGCGAATGGGCAGCCCTGAGACTGCCCACTGTTGTAGCGCAACACCGACTAGAGGCTGATCCGTGTGGCCGATTCGGGCACGGGATCAACAGGCTCCCTTCGCGTTGCCCCTGCCGTTTGCCGTCCCAGCAGAACACTCAGGGCGTTGTCGATCTCGTCAGCCGCGCCGTTTGCGTACCGCGCATCGGCCCAACCCCAGTAATGATCAGCCATCAACCCACCCACCGCTTGTGCGCACAGCTCATCGCTGCTGATGCCCATTTTTCCGGCAGCAGCGATCACCGCCATAAGGGCCTGTTCCAATTGAGAAATTCTCTCGGTAGCCACAACTAATCAACTCGACTGATCGTTGAGCGAAGCTTACCAAGATATCAATGTGCCACCAACTCCAGGCGCCCAATGGTCATTCCAATCATTGCCTTTGGCGTTGGACCGGCGCGGCTGATCAACCCGCCGTGTTGTAGCTCACTGCGCGGCGCAGCGATGAACAATCCCGACGGGCCGCGCGCGCCGCCAGAACACTCAAAACCGCAGCAACGCAGAGCACGGCGGCGCTGGTTTCGAAGGTCGCCTGGTAGCCACTCAGGTCAAACAGAATGCCGCCCATTGTTGCACCCGCCGCGATAGCAAGCTGGACGATGGCGACCATCAGCCCGCCCCCCGCTTCGGCGTTATCCGGTAGCGTTCGCGCCAGCCAGGTCCACCAACCAACAGGGGCTGCCGTGGCCACCAGCCCCCAGAGGCCGAGCAGTAGGGTCGTGATCGTCATCGACTGTGCAAACCACATCAGGGCAATGGCGATTGCAGCCATCAACAGGGGAATGACCACGAGTGTTCGATACAGACCGTTCTTCAGGAGTGCGCCGATCAGGAAGGTTCCCAGCAAACCTGCCATTCCGATCACCAGCAGCATGAAGGACAGCATGGGAACGCTCACCTGCGTCACCGTTTCCAGAAACGGTCGCAGATACGTGAACAGCATGAACTGGCCCATGAAGAACGCGCTGACCGCCAGCATGCCCAGCGCAACGGGCGCGCGGGTCATTAACTTAAAGACGTTGCCACTGCCTTTCTTCGTTCGTGAATGCATGGAGGGCAGGCGTAACAGCAGCCAGACCAGCGCCACCGCCGCAACAGGCACGATGCAAAAGAACGCGCCCCGCCAACCGATGATCGCCCCGAGGAAGCTGCCCAACGGTGCCGCCACCACCGTCGCCAGGGCATTGCCGCCATTGACGACGGCCAATGCCCGCGGCACTTGATCGTCCGGTACCAGCCGCATGGCCGTGGCGGCCGACAGCGACCAGAAACCGCCAATCGCCACGCCGATCAACGCGCGGCCCAGCATGAACGTCGTGTAATTCGGAGCCAGCGCGACCACGGTTCCAGACACGATCATCAGCAGCGTCAATCCTGACAACAGCCACTTGCGGTCGATCCGGGCGGCAATCGAAGCGATGAACAGACTGGCAATCAAGGCGAAGGCGCCGGAGACGGCAATGCCTTGGCCGGCCTGCCCTTCGCTGACGTGAAGATCAGCCGCAATCGGTGTCAGCAGGCTGACCGGCATGAACTCCGACGCAACAAGGGCGAACGCGGCGAGCGACATGGCGAGTACGGCACCCCAGGCGGGTTGGCATGGTGGTGTCGGCAATGAGGTATCGGTCATTGGCATTGGACCTTTGAGTTTCTTGGTGGACTTGAAAATCGGCGGCGCACTTCGTGATCCCTGAAGGCCAGGTGTTGTCTGCGCAGGCTCGAACACGTATTGGGTAACGCCCTCCTGAGTCAGGTTGGATTGCATTCTCAAGGCCCGACCTGGATCACAGGTAGCGCAATGCACTGGTTTTTTTGCCCGATCCTATGAGTTCGTCCATTTCGTGTAGGCAGCGCTTCGCTTGGCGGGTTAATGTCCTGCCTATAGCTCTTAACCGAACATGGCACCGAACCCACCATGGCAAGCCAACGCAGATCCCTACAAGAGACGCTCGCCGACCTCATTGGCGCCCGCACCCCACAGCCGGGCGACTTTGAAGTGCCGATTGCCGGGCTCAGCTTTTTCCGCCGTGAAGCCCCGGCGGCGCCCGTCATTTGCATGATCGAACCGAGCATCGTGCTCGTGGCTCAAGGCGTGAAGCAGGCTTGGGTAGGCGGCAAGGCGTACGGGTACGATACCGGACGCTTCCTCATGACCTCGCTGGATATTCCCGCCAACTCGGAAGTGTTGATGGCGAGCCCGGAGACGCCCTGTCTTGGGCTGGTCTTGAAGCTCGATCTGCGCATGGTTGCCGATCTGGTCGCTCAAGGGGGCCTGGCACCGCACCGTGATCGGCCCGTCGGGATCGGCGCGGGAATCGGCACCACAACGGCCGACTTGCTGGCGCCGTTCGTGCGCCTGCTGGCATTGCTCGATGAGCCCGAAGCGATTCCGGTACTGGCGCCGCTGATCCAGCGTGAGATTCACTACCGGCTTTTGATGAGCGACCAAGCCGCCCGCCTGCGGCAGATTGCTTCCGTGGACAGCCAGGGCTACCGGATCGCAAAGGCCATCGACTGGTTGAAGTTCAACTACACCGAGCCCGTGCGCGTTGAAGAGCTGGCGGCGCGCGTGCAAATGAGCGCCCCTACGTTTCACCACCACTTCCGCCAGCTCACAGCGATGAGCCCACTGCAATATCAAAAGTGGCTGCGATTGAATGAAGCAAAACGCCTGATGCTCAGCGAGCACCTGGACGTGGCAAGCGCGGCCTTCAAAGTGGGCTATGAAAGCCCTTCCCAGTTCAGCCGAGAATATGCCCGCCTGTTCGGCGCGCCGCCCAAGCGGGATATTGCGGCATTGCGACAGCCGGGCAGCAAGCGCGAGGTTGTTTGATTCATTCAGGCTGCTTGGTTTTCCATTCGTGGCGAGGGGATAAATCACCTCGCCACAGCTGCTGTGCTCGACTGTAACTACAGTGTTTCAACTCCCTCCAAGTTCCCTAGGACGCTCACCGGCTTATCGGTCTTTTCTGCCAACCCGATACACTTCAACGCCAGGATCATCGTTGGATCAACGAGCGTCACCGTGTGCCCATTGATGTTGAACGCCTCACAGTGCTCAAACAACAGCGGTAACTCCGTACATCCCAGGATCAGAACCTGCGCGCCCAACTCGCAGAGATGCTCGGCCGCTAAAGACAGTTGCTCCTTGCACAGCCCTTGAGTGAAACCGGCCTTGATACCCCGTGGGCCGTAGATGGCTTCCATGACCATCGCCTGGTAATCGACGCCGGGCGTAAGGAGCTGAACCCCGGCGCGACGCGCGGCCTGATGATAGACCTGGCTCTGCACGGTACCGGATGTCGCCAACAGCCCTATCGCCTTGCCCGTACCGTATGTATGCGCTATCCACTCCACCGTCTCGGTCAGCATGTTCACGATGGGTATGCGCAGGTGCGCCTGGATGCGCTCGACAAAAGCATGAGCGGTATTGCAGGGAATCGCGATGGCATTCGCACCCGCGCTTTCGAGACGTTTGCAAGCAGCGTACATCGCCAGGGTCGGATCGGTTTCGTCCCGCAGCAGGTTGGCTGTTCGGTCCGGTATTTGCGGGTTTTGCTCGACGACCATCTTGATGTGGTCCTGATCCTTTCCTGCCGGCGTATTGGCTACGACCTTGGCCATGAAATCTACCGTGGCGGCAGGCCCGACGCCGCCGACGATGCCCAGCTTGAAGGACAGACGCCTGGGTTGCTGATCCAGCGTCGCGAAGTCGGCGTAGATCTCGTTGCTGTCCAGCACGCTGATGCCGCGCCGCTGCAAGTCGGCACAGACCAGGGAAAGTTCGGTCATCCCGGGCAAAACTACCGCTGCGCCTTGGGCTTGTAGCGAAAGGCAAGCCTGGTAAACCGCCTCAATTGGTACGCCTTCCAGGTGGCCGTCCTTGATCCCGTTAACGCCGTACATCGCCTCCATCAGCCCCGATTGAGCGTCAGTGTCGGGATAGACAATCTTGAAGTCCTGGGCGAAGTACCGTTCGAACAAGCCGCAATGGCGGACGAAGTCGGAGGCGATAATCCCCAGTGTCGCCTGGGGCGCAACCGTGCGGCGGACGTGCCGGCTCAAGGCAGCCATCATGTCCAGCACGGGAATGCCCAGTTCCTCTTCGATCTCAGCGCGGAAGGTCTGGCTGGCGAAGCACGGCAGCATCACCGCATCGAAACCACTTTGCTCGAACGATTTGCACACCTGGAACGCATAGAATTTGCGCGACGTCATGCTCGCGCCCTGGTCCAGGGGCAGCAACACATCCTTGAAGGGGTGCTGCTCGAAAAGGAAGTGGTAGCGACCTTGATCCTCGAGCACGGCCCGGGACTTGACCAACTTGTAGAACAGATCGCCCCCGGCCAGCGACCCAAGCCCACCGACGATACCCAACTTGCGAACAATAGAACCCTTGTGGCTCGCCTTCGCTTTGACCTTCATCATGCGCTCCTCAAACAACCGGAACCGGTGCGGATCGAGACCGAACGGGAGCCTGCACGTTATCGTCCTCGATGGTCTCGTCGAGAGGCTCGGACTGGGCGACAACAGCCGTCGCGATGCTGTTACCCACCACGTTGGTGGCGGTGCGCGCCATATCCAGGAACTGGTCGATGCCGATGATCAGCAGCAGCCCCGCCTCGGGAAGATTGAACATCGGCAACGTGGCCGCGACCACGACGACCGAAGCGCGGGCAACACCGGCCATGCCCTTGCTGGTGATCATCAGCGTCAGAAGAATAAGCAGTTGCTGAGTGAAACTCAGCTCAATGTTGTAGGCCTGGGCGATGAACAGGATGGCGAACGCCTGGTACATCATGGAGCCGTCCAGGTTGAACGAGTAACCCAGGGGCAATACGAAACTGGAGACGCGTTTGGGGGCGCCGAACTTCTCCAGCGCTTCAATGGTTTTCGGATAAGCGGACTCGCTGCTGGCAGTCGAAAAAGCCAGGAGAATCGGCTCGCGAATGAGCTTGCCAAGCCGCCAAACGGAACGCCCCAGGAACAGGTACCCGGCACCGAACAACAATGCCCAGAGGATCAGAATCCCGAGGTAGAACTCCGCGATCAGCTTGCCGTAATCCACCAGCAAGCCAAGCCCTTGGGTGGTGATTGCCGAAGCAATGGCGGCGAAAACCCCGATCGGTGCGAAAGCCATCACGAAGTCGGTAATCCTGAACATCACCTTCGCCAGTTCTTCGATGGCGTCCGTGATCCGGGTATATCCGGCCCGTTTCACACCGGCAAGGGCAAAGCCGAAGAACAGCGAGAACACCACGATCTGCAAAATCTCATTGTTGGCCATGGCCTCGGCGATGCTGCGTGGAAACACATGGCCAATAAACGCCTTGAGGCTGAAGTCACCGGTATTGACCGGCACGGCAACTGCCGCGTGCTGGGCCACGTCCATATTCAGCCCGGCCCCGGGTTGGAACAGATTGACCAGACCCATCCCAATCAATAGCGATACAAGCGACGCCGTTACGAACCACGCCATCGCCCGGGCACCGATTCTTCCGACGGATCGGGAATTGCCCATGCTGGCGATGCCCCCCACCAGTGTCGCGAAGACCAGGGGCGCGATGATCATTTTGATCATGCGCAAGAAAATATCGGTGACCATCGAGAAGTACCCAGCCATCTCTTTGGCACTTTGCTCGCTCCCTGCGAAATGGTGACACGCCCAACCGACCAGTACGCCCAAGGCAATGCCCATTGCAATTCGACGTGGGAGCTTATTCTTCTTCACGGTTCTGTCCTCAAGTAGTTCTTGGAGTTTTTTACTTGGCAGGAATCAAGTGGCGGCCCCCATGCCCTACGCGGCACAGTGGCTTCGAAAGTGATTCTAAGGGGCGCATCCAGAGGCATGATGAGTAATCCAGATCAGCCCATGCGCTTTTGGAATAGTTGGTCAAATGCCGCTATAAACCCGGTGATTGCGCAGTAAGATGGCGCACTGACCGCGGGAGATTCGAGATGCAACTCAAATGGCTGGACGATCTTCTGGCAATTGCTGAGTGGAAGAACTTCTCCCGCGCGGCCGAAGTTCGTTGCGTGACCCAATCGGCCTTGTCCCGTCGGATCCAGTCCCTTGAGGAATGGGTAGGGGTCAAGTTGGTGGATCGTGGCACCTACCCCGTCCAGCTCACATCGGCGGGCATCACCTTTTGCGCTGAAAGCAGAGAGGCGCTCGCTGGTTTACTCAGGTTGCGTTCGACCTTGCGTGACGTGGAACGGATGCCGGGACGCTCCATCCAGATCACCGCCGGCCACAGCCTGTCGATGACCTTCCTGCCGAAATGGCTCACCCAATTCCAGCAACACAACGAGCAATTTAATGCCCGTGTGGTGGCCGCCAACATCCACGACGCCGTTATCGCGCTGGAAGAAGGCAGTTGCGACCTGATGATGGTTTACCACCACCCGCTCACCCCGATCCTGCTGGACCCCGAACGCTTTGGCAGCCTGACCCTTGGCCACGACGCGTTTATTCCTTTGTGCGCACCCAACCCGAAAGGTGAACCGCTGTTTCGCCTGCCCGGACGCTCCGGCAAACCTGTTCCCTATCTCGCCTACACAGCCACGACATTCCTCGGCCGCGTCGCTGACATCGTCATCAAGAATGGCCCCGCCCCCACTGCACTGGAGCGCTGCTATGAAGCCGACATGGCGATGTTGCTGATGCGAATGGCCATTGAAGGCTACGGCGTGGCCTGGCTGCCGCAGAGTGCGGTGGCCGACGAGCTGGAGCGTGGGCTGTTGGTGCGAGCCGGTGACGAGCAGTGGAGCACGCGTTTAGAGATCCGCTCATATTGCGCGATTGCCAATCGTAATCCGACGATGGGCAAGCTTTGGAAGACGTTGGAGGGAGCTTCGTTGCATCGGCCGGGCAGCGTAGCATTTGTGACAGCAGATACTGACTGACTCACCTCACTCACACGCTGTTTGCAAATAGTCGGTTCACACCGATGTAATAAGCCATCCCGACCACTGGCAGGCCGCAATGCGGTGTGGTTAGCTACCTGCACTTCCCTCCCTTTGCCGCCGAAGCCATAAATGAACCTTACCCAGCCTCGTTTGAGATTGCTGTTGATACTGAGCGCGATCCTGTTAGTGGTGGGCGCTACGTTCTACTACCTGTTTCGCCAGAGCAATACATGGACAGATGAAAGCTTCACCGCCGAGGATATGAACGAAGGAGGCATAGAAGACATCGGCACGCTGACGCTGCCAGAGGCGCAAAAGCGTCTGAATTACTTGATCCACGACACTGGTGAAACCCTAAGAATTCTGGATTTGGTCATTGACTCGGAATTTAGCCTGACCGTTGACAAGACCAAGTCGGCCAGCAGCCAAGAACTGCGGTACGAGGAGCTGTTTGTTCCTTTCACCAGTGCACAAGTGAAGACGGCCCTGGCGTCGAGCCACGACCTGCGGTTCGCCCAGAGGCTGTTTGCTGACAGTTCCGAAGTGCGGTTCGATACCAGCAATCTTGACCCCCTGTGGAAACGCGCCGCCTCGCCGGATGAGGCGGCGGCCGAACAGTACCGTCCAGAACGCTTGCGTTTTCGAGACGGCAGCGAGACAGCGTTTGCCGATATCAAGGTATCCCCCCAATCAGGCCCTGATGATAGCGAGTCATTCGATGCCCCCATCACATTGGCGGTCAACAAACCCCTGGCCAGCCTCAGCCTGACGATCGCGTACCGCAGCTATCCGGCATTCAAAAAAATCGTCCTGGACAAGGACCACCCACGAGTGACCTTGGACGACGGCCAAACTTTCCAGCTCACTGCCCTGGGTGACGGCAGCGCCTCGATACGGCTGAGTATCCCCAAAATGTCGACCTTCGTGGTGCAGGGTTTGACCGGCTCGGGCAAGGCGCTTTACAGCAACGGCAACAGCACCCGCTCCTTCCCTTCGGACGGCGAAATTGCGGCGATGCATGCTTTTTACAACGCCCTGCTGCAAACCAAGGAGGATCTCGATCGGCTCAAGACCAGTCAGGCCGTGCAACAACAAGTGGAGCAACTGGCCAATAATCTCTCCACCCTGGCGGGGCCGCTGAAAAACACCGAGGTCGACTACCAGTTCGAGTCCACGCCTCAGCGTATCGTCATTCATGTGCTCGATCCGATGGAAGACAACATCGCCGTCATCGACGAGGTGCACAACGTTCTGGCAGAGCAACCGCGTTACATCGCCCGCGAGCGAAAATCCGGTCTTTACGGCTTCATCGACCAGGCCGGTCAATGGTTAATCAAACCGCGCTGGAGAGAAGTGCAGGATGGCGGAGTGGCAGATACCTACACGTTGTTTACGCTGGAAAAATCCAGCGAGCCACAACGGGACGTGCGGGAGGTGCGGAGCCAACTCGCCTACTTCGCCGCCGGCAGCAATAAACTCATAGACCTGCCGTTCGAGTACATATCGCAGACATTGGACAATGACCTGCTGCTGGTAGAGCGTGAAACCAACGGCCCCTATGGGATCTACGACGCCAAGGCGCACCGCTTCACCCTGCCAATGAAGTTCGTCAATCCCACGGTAACCGGCAACGTGTTCATCGCCCGCCTCGGCAATAAAACTTATGCCACGGAAGGTTACTACGGCGCTTATACCCTGGCCGGCAGGGAGATTTTGCCACCGCAGTTCTCCTATATTGAGCAAAGCGGTGATCACCTCTACACCCGCTCAGCCGACCAGAGTCACCAGGACGTTTTCGACCTGGAAGGCAAGCGAATCAACCCACAGGGCTATAACGCAATCGGTGTTTTTTTTAGTGAACAACCGCTGTTGGTGCAGGACGGTAAAAGTAAGAAGTTTGCTTTTATCAACCGCCAGGGCGCGTTGCTTCCCATCAAACTGCCCTATGACGAGGTAGAGCCGTTTTCCAACGGCATGGCGGTGGTCGGTCGTGACCAACGCTATGGAGCCATCGACCTGACCGGCAGATTGCGGGTTCCGCTGGAGTACAACAGGATCAATGCGTTCCAGACCCGCTACGCCGCCGCCATCCCGGCCGGCAGTGGATCTGGACTGGTACTGATCAATCAACGCAACGAACAGTTCAAGAAGCTCGGTTCCTACACCAGCATGACAGTCCCGGATAACAGCAACGAAGCCCGTTACAACGTGAGGGACCCGAATAATTCTGACGAGTACCTGGTCTATGACGCCGACGGCAATCTTGTGAAGGAAGAAGAGTAGGGATTTTCCTCAAGACTCAGGGACTCATTATTCGCTTACCTTGCTTCTCCCTCACCTCCAGCGCCTGCCCATCCCGCTGCTTACCTTGCCGCGCCTGGCCGACCAGTAGCGGTATCAAGTCGCCCTCCGGCAAGTGCCGCCAGAAACGCCCGGGCATGTGCTGGCGCAGCGCCTGGGGATTGAGCCGCGCCGGGTTGAAAATGTGCCGGTAATAGGTCCGCCACAGCTCGGCGCCGGGATCTTCGGCGTGACGTGCCCATTGTCGCCATTGCTCGGGGCAATGGCGCTGGTAGTCCAGCCGCTGGCCATCGAAGCGGATGCCGTCGCGAGGCGTTGCGATCAGCCAGCGTTGTTTGCCAAGCCGCTCGGCAAAATGCCCACTCGCGCTTTCAAGGATGTCATGGGCTGGCTCATGAAAAGACACCAGGTCCAGCTGCAATGACTCGGCTATCGCCGGGGGCAACGGGATGAAACGTACAAAGGCGTGCAGATGATGCGCTTCACGCTGGACCTGCTTGATCCGCCGCTGCAATTCACTGCCCAGGCGATCACCGGCCAGCATGGCGGTGCGGTCGCCATGCGCGACGCGCCAGAGCACTTCGTACAGCAGGTTCCAGCGCTGCTCGCCCTGGTAACGCCCGGCCTGTTCGAGCTGAGCCAACAAGGCCGCCGGCACCCGCGTGCGGTACGGCCCTGGACCTAGGGGCAATGGCGTCGGCACAGCCAACAAGTCAGCCATGGGGCCTTGGGCCCATGTGACATCGCTCGGATCGATACCATGGCCGAGCAGCGTCCGCGCCTGGTCGCGCCACGTGGAGAAATCGTCATCACACTCCAATGCGATCATCCCCACAGACCCATCTGTACCGGCCTCTGGGGATCGCGCAAACGCGCCCGTAGCAAACCGCTGCGCACCTGGGCGTCAGCGGGCCGGTAGTCGCTGGTAACAATGAACGGGCGCGCCTTCTCCAACACGCACCGCAACTGCACCAGGTCGTCATAGCGGACCCGCCGCTCCTTGCGCAACGCAACCAGCCTTTGGACGCTACGCAGGCCAATCCCTGGAATACGCGCCAGCAATGCGGGTTCGGCGCGATTGACATCGAGCGGGAATACCTCCCGGTTGGCAAGCGCCCAGGCCAGCTTGGGGTCGATGTCCAGGTCCAGGTTGCCGGTATTGCTTAAAAGCTCACCCGCCTTGTAGCCATAACCGCGCATGAGGAAATCGGCCTGATAGAGTCGATGCTCACGCAACAAGGGAGGCGCCGCCAGGGGCACGCTGGCAGGGCTGTCAGGAATCGGACTGAATGCAGAGTAATAGACCCGTCGCAGGCCATAACCCTGGTAGAGCGATTCGGCGTTGCTCAGGATGGCGTGGTCATCGGTGGCATCAGCACCCACGATCACTTGGGTGCTCTGCCCCGCCGGGGCAAATCGGGGCGCCCGCGGCTCGCCGGCCACGGCTTGCTGGCCCAGTTGGATGGTGCCCATGGCTTGGCGGATCGTCGTCAGCTGCTTTTCCGGTGCCAGGCGCTTGAGGCTGACTTCCGAGGACAGCTCGATGTTCACGCTCAGGCGATCAGCCAGCCGCCCTGCCTCTTCGATTAGCAGCGGATCGGCATCCGGAATGGTCTTGAGGTGAATATAACCACGAAACTGATGCTCTTCGCGGAGCAACCGCGCCACGCGAATCAACTGCTCCATGGTGTAATCGGCCGATCGAATGATGCCGGAACTCAGGAACAAGCCACTGATGCAGTTGCGGCGATAGAAATCCAGCGTCAACCGCACCACCTCCTCAGGCGTGAAGCGCGCCCTCGGCACGTTGCTGGAACGGCGGTTGACACAGTACTGGCAGTCGTACAGGCAAAAATTGGTCAGCAACACCTTCAGCAACGAGACACAGCGCCCATCCGGCGTGTAACTGTGACAAATCCCCATGCCATCGGTGGCGCCAAGCCCCTCGCGGCCTCGGGAGCTGCGCTTCGGAGCTCCACTGCTGGCGCAGGAGGCGTCATATTTGGCAGCGTCGGCAAGAATGCCAAGCTTGGCGATCAGTTGCATGGGAGCGTCTCGATACTGGATGCATACACAGTATTTTGAGATGTGCGGCGATGCAAGCGCCATTGGTCAATTGTGAGCAGATGAAAGCCGGTTCGTCCGGGCCCTCCACATAGGCCATGCCAGTGAGGGAGCTGCGCACCGTTGACATGTCCTTATGCGTTCATTCCGCCGGGTGATACAGTTGCCATCAATTAAAATCTGCTAAAGCACAAAAAATGTACAGGACGACGTCATTCCCACCCAACAAAGAAGGTCGTGATTTTGCGGTGGGCGACATTCACGGACACTTCAAACTTCTAACACAAGCCTTGGATAAGTTGGATTTCAATAGCGAAGTGGACCGTATTTTTTCTGTGGGAGACCTCATCGACCGAGGCCCCGACTCCATAGACGCATTGAACTGGCTTGAAAAACCGTGGTTCCATGCCGTGCGCGGCAACCATGAACATATGCTTATCGAGTGCATCTCCGGCCACGGCGACATACCCAGGCATATCCGAAATGGAGGGGCTTGGCTCTACGAATTACAGCCAGACATCCAGCGTGAACTCTTAAAAGCTTTACAAGCACTCCCATTGATCATTGAAATCAATTTATCAAGCGATCAAACAATTGGAATAGTCCATGCCGAAGCCCCTGTCATGAGGAGTAACGATGGCTGGCAAGAAGCTAAAGACGCTATTACTGGAAAATCGGGGAAGCAGCATCAGCGGCAAGCCTTGAAAACAGCGTTGTATACAAGAGAGAAAATCGAGCAGCAAGACCACACGCCTATTAAAGGCATCGACCGGCTCTATGTCGGGCATTCAACAGTGCCTGGCGTCAGGCGCTTGGGCAATGTTATATATATTGATACTGGCTGCGCATTTTCCGACGGCGCGTTAAGCTTGGTGAACATCCAGACTGAAATGATCGCCAGTATAAGCATGAGCGAAGCGCGCCCTTAATAAACACAGGGCAGATGTTCCGAATCCGGAACGACCAAAACGATGCAGCACGGCCATTCGGACCCGGCTCTCCAAAGGAACTCAACAATACGTCGAGAGGAGCAGTCCACGGTTTTTCAGTAGCGTTTGTAGCCTGCCCCTTTTTCGCATAACTTTCGAGAAGCGCCGCTCAAAGTTTCTCGAAACTTATTCTTCTATGACTTAATAACTAGCATGATCATCGGGATTTGACTGAGCATCAAGAAGCCTCTTCACCTCATCGGCGGAATTTTGAGGCAACGTGAGGGTCCCACCCGTTTGACTGCCCCCTGGAATGGCCGCCCCGGATAGTCCGGATCGTCAGGAGAATATTCGCGGATAAAATATTGCTTATATAGAGTATCTTGACTCATGACAACCTCCTCAAATTAACCTAATAGATTTTTCCCTACCGCCCTCATGACGGCACAGTAAAGATTGAAGATTGAAGGTTGAAGATTGAAGGTTGAAGGTTGAAGGTTGAAGGTTGAAGGTTGAAGGTTGAAGGTTGAAGGTTGAAGGTTGAAGGTTGAAGGTTGAAGGTTGAAGGTTGAAGGTTGAAGGTTGAAGGTTGAAGGTTGAAAAAATATTGTCACAGAAGATTACGACGCGGAAGCGTGTACTTGCGCGAAGTATCGCAAGACGCATAGTTAGAGCATTGATCCCTATGGCTACGAATCCTGCCCTTTCACGAGATGACATATTGTCCAAGCTTCTCGCAAAAGGTGTCGGACACACAAGTTAAAAACCAGACAACAGACTAATCAACTTGTGAAGCTTAAGAAATTGGTGGCTGGCGGAGGACTCGAACCTCCATCTACCCCTCGAATACCACCTAAAATCCAGGTGTCATTCGAGGGAAGGCTGCGCCGTAGCGCAGCCGTAGGGCGCATTACCGATTATGCTAACCAGCCTACATTTTCGAAAATAGCTCATTCGCAGAATAACTGTCAAGGAGATATTCTTGTTGAAGATGCTGAATAATTCCTTTAGCTCGCCTATCCCCGGTTATTCCCTTATACCTTTTTGCCACCAAAGGAAGCACATCTTTTTCTGGATCTAATGACTTGACACACAAATCTAGAATCACCTGCTGCCAGACTTTCGACAACAAAATCATATCCTGACTATTCAAACTTCCCGGCTGACTTGGAGTGCATCCATACTTAGCGGCTATATTAGTAACTTGGGGTTGACCGAAAGAATACGCCGCACTAGCTTTGCCTCCATGAAAATTTTCGTTTCTTAGCTTCCTATAATAATCAATTATCGCAACATCCCCAACATCCACCAGCTCGCCCATCGCCACATCATCATTCACTATCGTAGAGGAGTCATTCCTTGAAGCATATAAAACGCGGACAGTCTGTCGTAAATAATCTCCCTCCACGGCAGCTGTAGGTTTGCGCACCAAGGGCTGCTTTCTTATTTTTTCACACGCAACTTCAGCCTTACCATTTATAAAAGCTATATGAGAAACATAAACAAACTGTTTCGTACGATCCAACTCTAGCTGATCTAAATACAACCTCCCATACCCTAATAGCTTTGCCTTTGCCGCTATAAACTTGGAAGGACTTACACTAACTTTAGCATCATCCAAGAAAATCCTAACCGATGAGTCCACAATAGCCATGTATGGATTGATGCTACCCAACTCTTTCTTCAACTCAGTAAAAATTGCACCTGGCGTCATCACACCCTCCACCCAAAACTTTAAAGCCCAAAAGAAGTTCTCAACTAGTCAAAGCAGGCATTCCGCTCATGGCGTTTATTTTATTGATAGCATTCACAAACGAAATTAAAAAACCATCTCGACCTTCCGCCACACCACAATAATAAGTTATATACTCTTTGAATTTGAGCTTATCTTTGTCCGCCCACGACTTACAATTCGCAACTGGTGTTTTAGCCTCATCCATAACATCCTTAACTGCTAACGACTTAATACCCGCATCCTTAAACTCACCCAAAAGACGCTCGCGTTCTTTTTTAAACTTTACGAAAAAATTATCATCATTTTCCAACTCCAAGATAAACACTATAATTCGCCGCTCAATTGCCAATCCCTGATCATCAGGCAACGTCAAATAGAGGCTTTTATTTTTTATATTGTCAGTCACTGTAGCGGGTACATCCCCATCAAATAAAACCAGGCTCCGTTCAAGTAGCAACGGGTAGTTCACACACAAGGCACGTAATGCGGAATAAGATGTACCCGGACCATTTTCCTGTTTATTCAATGACGAATGAAACTCAACACAGCTTAATATTTTTCTCGACTTTATTAGTTTTTTTGCAAAATGGACAGCATGATCATCCTCGCAAAAAACTCTTATTTTTCTAGCTTTAACAGCCTCTTCTGGATCCTGAAGTGTCAGCTCTTTGTATGCCAGTTCATAAGGAGGATTACGAAGAATCGGATAGTTTCCGTCCACCGCGGTAGATTTGCTAACAAAATTAACTACTATTCTATCTTTCTTTAAGTTCTCACCATGCTCCAAATAAATATGAGAAATCAGATGGAGCGAATGCGTTGATACGATCACCTGAACGTTGTACTTACTCGACCAGCGCTGGAGATAATCAAAAAGTCTTAATTGAGCAACAGGATGTAAACTACTTTCGAATTCATCTATACAAAAAATCCCATTACCCCCACCATTTCTCCCTTTAAAAGAGCGCCTAAAACCTAGAAGCCTATTGAATATAGCCCCCAAATTATCCTCCCCCGAAGATATCGAAAGCCAATCATACCTCGCGCCTTCTCCTACAGGGGCAAAAGTTGTCTTGACATTTTTTTCGTGCACGGGAGTAAACTGATTATAATCAGTACTTGGCAATACCGTTTCATAGTAGTCCTTCAGATCAGCAGCTTCTTCGGGACTCAAATCAAGTGACGCCGCCTTATCCGGGACGGCCTTAGTATCAACCAAAGGATACAGTCTTTTCAAATTTAGAAAGGACGTATTATATGCAAAGTTACCATCTCCCTTTTCAGCGCCAGACACTACAACTCGATGGCGATTAGTTTTATCGCCAACATAGTACATCGCCACAGTTTCTTTCAGCATTATCCCTTTGTCCGTACAAAGGATCAAGTCATATTCATACCTATCCCTGTCGAAAACAGGAGACAACTTAAATACTTCTTTTAATGGCGTTTTCAGAACCTTGCCAAAGACATCTTGAGCCTCACTATTAAAGGGGTGCGCTATCAACCCCATCAAGGATGTTTTCATCGTCCCATTACGGCCAGAAAATATCGTAATGTTTTTCCCTAAAAAAACATCTTGATCCTGCATAGTTCTAAATCGCTTAATCGCAATACCTGCGATTGAGGCAATAACAACTTCCTTGTTTTCTGAATAACCCAGCTCAATCTTAGTTGAAGCCGAAGGAAATTTTTTCATCCCGGAGAGTCTCATTATGACAAAATGCCACCACATTACACCTTTTGCACATAATTGGTCAAAATTGAAATAACAAAAGCCCAGCGTTTTTTAGAACTCAGAACAGCCTATCAAGCAAACTGGGCTCCCAATTCATAATCACCAACTCCCGACTCACTTCTGCGTTTCCTTGCCGTTGATTAGTGGAACTGTAGCGAATATCCAGCGTCTCTAAGTAAAAGCCCTCAAACACCCGCCGAATGTCTGGGTGATCGTTAATGCTCACCATCACCTTGCCCTTGCACCGACGCATGAAATAGGCCATTCGCTCGTAGTTTTCGAACGGAAAGTCCACCCCATATCCGGCTGTCTGCCAGTAAGGCGGATCCATGTAGTGGAAGGTATGGGGGACGGTCGTAGCGCTCTGCACATTCTAGCCAGGGCAGGTTTTCGACGTAGGTGCCAGACAGACGCTGCCAGGCGGCCGAGAGATTTTCCTCGATCCGCAACAGGTTGATGGCTGGGCCGGTAGTGGCAGTGCCGAACGTCTGCCCGGTGACCTTGGCGGCGAAGGCATGGTGCTGCAGGTAGAAAAATCGTGCGGCGCGCTGGATGTAGGTGAGGGTTTCGGGGCGGCTCATCTTCTGCCACTCGAACACCTGCCGAGAACTGTGCGCCCATTTGAATTGGCGCACGAACTCTTCGAGGTGGTTCTGCGCCACGCGGTACAGCGTCACCAGGTCGCCGTTGATGTCGTTGAGGACTGCGACCGGTGCTGCCTGAGGCCGCATGAAGTAGAGCGCGGCACCGCCGGCAAAGACTTCAACGTAGCATTCGTGAGGTGGGAACAAAGGAATGAGGCGGTCGGCCAGGCGGTGTTTGCCGCCCATCCAAGGGACGATGGGTGTAGACATAGATAGCAAGACCTTTACTGTATGGATAAACAGGTGCCAGCTTCGCCGCGCTTCGTGCACGGAGTAAGAGCCTTGGCTGGACTTGCAGGGACAATCTGCAGGGACGGCGGTAGGGTTGGATGTTGACGCATCCAACCCGGCCGCTCTTTTTCACTTCGGTGTTGAGACTTCTTTTACATAGGCCTGACAGGCAGCCAGGGCGATCAGTCCTTGGTCGCCGGCATCGGTGATGCTGATAATTCGTTGAGCATGCGCCGGGTCAAGTTGGGCTCTTGTGGCTCCATGAACCACGCTGCCGGTTGTGGTGACGGCTGACACTGTGCGGCCACTGGCTGCATCGGTGGCGTCGAGTAGGACTGACAGGCGCAGATCAGCAGTGGCAAGACGGTCGCGCAGGGGACTTTGATCACGTCGGGCATCGTTTAGGGCTCGGTAATGTGTTTGTTCACTGGCTGAAAGCCGCTGCTCCAGGGCGAGACGTTTGGCCTGCTCAGCTTGTTGCTGCGCTGCAGCCGCCAGAGTCTGTTGGTTAAGGCTTTCCGCCTGAAGGCTGGGTTGTTGCTCCAGCTGCCGACCGTAGCGCCAGTCCTGAACTTGCCAGGTCCGCGCGGCAGATCCGCCGGCCAATGCGGCCAGCAGCACACCGATGGCCAGCAGCCGATACGGCACCGGGATCAGGTCGACGAGACGCATAGCACCGCCCTCGCCCGCGCCCACAATTCCAGCCGATCCGCCAAGCCATTGAGGCCGCCATTGATCTTGCGGGTGATCGCCTCAAACTCATCGCGATCTGCCAGCGCGTTCAGCTCGCGGACCCACCAGAACCATGCAGCCGACTCGGCGGCCCATTGCGGCAGCTCGAGCAGCTCGGGGGTGCGCAACAATCGCTCATCACCAAACAGAGCCAGGCTGCAGCGCAGGTAATTGTTGCGGCCGGTCACCTGAATCAAGCCGCGACCGCGATAGCGCTGGCCACCTCAACCGTGTCCACCGCGTAACGCCCCTGGCGCGCCAAGGACGTTTCGGCATAGCCCTGGTAGATCTCGATAGAGCTGCCACGCCGAGGCAGCTGCACCTCGCCGTCACGGTCATCAATGCGCAACTCAAACTCGTCGGAGTCCATACCTGGCTTGTCAGAGGTGCGCAGCAAAAACGACCTATCATTGATCAGGGTCGTGATATCGGCGCCATCGGCAACGATTCGAAAAGTGGGGGTCATGAATTTTGTCCAAAAAAAACCCGCGCAAGGCGGGTCAAAAAACAAAGTGTCGCTACGCGTAACGCAACGGTCTGTCGGCGGCGGAATCGCCCAAGGTCAATCCCACAAGCTAATCCCTTCCTCGGTCGGGCTGGGCAGGTCCGGCAGCACGATCAGCACCCCAGCGCGGTAGGGCTGGGGTTCATCCGCCAGCCCCTGATTCGCATCCAGCACCGCCTCGGTGCTGCCGTTCAGGTGGCCATAAACGTTATGACAAATGACATTGAGCATGTCCCCATCAGACGTTCTGCATGTCGTCGCCATAGCGCGCAAACTCCAGAGTGAACCCTTGTTTACGGGGAATCCCGCCGTGCATCAGCGCGCCCTGCTCCTCGTTGATATTCTTCAGGCACCAGGTCCCAATCACTTCGCCATAGCCCGTGGTCAGGGTCAGCGGCTGAAGCCTGGCTCCAATGCTGCGCAACGTGTCGAGCTGCTTGAGGCCACCCTTGAAGCCCGGGTAAATCGTCCCTTTGAGCGTTAGCTTTTCCTCCCCCATTCCTACGGCCTGCTGCGCCGGACGGCGCGACAGTCGCTCCTGTGAAGCCCAGCGAAATTCGGTCGAACGGCTCAGCTCGTCGAAGGCCGCCGTGTCCAGGTTGAAGTAGTAGGGCTGAACTTTGGGGTCACGGGGCTGGATGATCAGCAAGTGGGGAAACAGCTTCACCGCCTCCGGCGCCGGCGTGGCATCCACGGCAAAGGAACTGGTGGGCACGATGTTCGCCAACGACGGGCTGACTTTGCCGGCGATGTTATTGATCGCCGTCGCCGCCTTGCCCGCCTGTTCCTTCAGCGTACCCATGCGCATGCTCACCCCTCGCGAGCTGTACCGCGCTCAGAGCTTTCCCGACAACTACGTCATCGACAGAGGACACGACGGTCGGAAGTTCAGCAATAAGACGCAGGTAATGATGGTGGGTAATTCGGTTTCGCCGTGGCCAATGATGACGTTAGTTGGCGCAAACAAAGTTGAAGTAGATGGCGATTTGATAGGAGCGGCAGCATGAATACACTTTGTTTACTCATGGCCCAATACCATAGACAGGCTGTCATCCCGCTCAGTCGCGTTTGTGCTGATTACATGCACCTGACTGTTGAGAGATTCAAACTGAAATGTATGTCAGGAGAAATAGACATTCCAATTGTCAGGCTTGGCGCCAACAGCCAAAAGGCAGCCCTTGGCATTCACCTAAGAGATTTAGCCGATTACATCGACAAACAAAGAGGCAAGGCGACTAAAGAACAAAAACAACTTATGCGCTAACTCAAATACGAGCTATATTTTTTTGCAGCCTCAGAGGGATTACCAATTCGCATTTGTAATCCCTCAAAAAATCCAATATGATAAGCGATTTTCTAGAGAATAGTCAGATGCTTACACCGTTACGCTATCCCGGTGGCAAGGCCAAGCTTGGGGCCTGGCTTGCGCACCTGCTAAGGAATAACAATATTCAAGATGGCTCGTACATCGAGGCATACGCCGGCGGCGCGGGTGCAGCAATTTATTTGCTGAGCAACAAGTATGTAAAAAACATATTTATCAATGATATTGACCCTGCAATTTATAGCTTCTGGAACTCCATTACCAATGATAGCCGCAGCTTCATCAAGCTTCTGTTTGAAACCGAAGTCACTATCGACGAAAGGGAGAAGCAGCGAGAGATATATTTCAACCCCCTAAAACACACTGAACTGGAATTAGGCTTCGCCACCTTCTTCCTTAACAGAACCAATCGCTCAGGCATTATAAAAGGGGGAGTTATTGGGGGGAAAAACCAGGACGGAAATTACAAAATTGACGCCCGGTATGCAAAAGAAAATCTAGCTAAACGCATCCTAGATATAAGCGAAATGAGATCCAAAATAACAATTTCGTCGGATGACGCCATAAAATTCATGAACAAAGTTCCGCACAATGCGAACTCATTGATAAACCTTGACCCACCGTACTACAAGAAGGCCGACCAACTTTACTCAAGTTTTTATACGCACGACGACCACGTACGCATTGCGCAACTGGTACACTCAATAAAGACACCAATCATTGTGACGTATGACAACTGCGAAGAAATTCAAGAAATTTACGAAGACCACAACACATTAACATTCAACATCATTTACTCAAGCCACTTGGAACGCCCCGCCGCAAAAGAGCTTCTAATCTACAAGAATATAAACATCGACCCCTTACCGTTCACATCAAAACAGATAAGCCCAATTAAGGAGCCGAGCACAAAGCAATTAAGCCTTAGCAGCTAGCAACTGCCATAGCAATTTCAAGAAATGATAGAACTCATCCCAAGTTTTTATAACATCCGCATCCTTGGGATTAAACATTTCAGAATGAATAAACTTTTGCATAGTTGGCACTGTCACGATCGAATTTTGCGCCATCAACTCGACCTTCTGAAACAGATCCGACCCTGTCCCCTCTACTAAAATATTATCATCAATCAACTTTTTTCGAATAAATCTAAGCATATCCTTTATTGAGGCACCATCAATACGCCCCTCCTCCATCAATTCGTTTCTCCTCACGAATGCCCTGAAGGTACTTTCAACAAAGGCCCGCACAAGCATCATTCCCGCTATCGGACACTTTTCGACAGTCTGAAGCTCTTTATAGATATCTCTAATTTTTTGTTCGCTCGTGGGCATTTCCAGAGGATGCAAAGCCCTAGTCACATACTTTTTCCGCAGAGAGCTGTGAGTTGCGGGTGTCGTACCGTTCTTCCCACCCTTTACATCCGCTCCCCCAGCCCCAGGAGCACCTGCTTGCGCAGGACCTACTTGAGGCTTGCCACCTTCCGTAACACTGATACCATTTCCGCCAGGCTGGCCGCCGGCCTGCGGAGATGCGGGTCTTGCACCAGGTCCATTGCCGCCCGGCACAGGGTCCACCACATCAACAGAATCCAACTTCATTTCGTGCCGAATCGCATCGATATACAGGTCACGATTTGCCGCACCCATCAGAGACATTGTCCCAGGAGTATCTCCACGTTTAACATGAATATAGCCAGACTCAATATCACCAATAATTTTCTTAACGATCACAACCGCCGTGAACAACGGCACCACTGGATAAATATTATCCTCACCATCAAATTCGAAGCCAAGTAACTTAATATTTTTTGCCGCACTAAAAAACCGGCCCAAAGTAGTAATACTAAAATTATCGGGAACCTCTAAATCATTTTCATCAGCCCAAAGCATGAGTTTTGCGGCCTTCCAATATGGCCCTTTCTCACCAATCGAAATCTGATAGAACTCTTGCTGTAGAGACTCCCAGTTCTTCCGACCTAGCCCGCCATTTTCACCGGTATGGGCTCGCCAAATATACGCGTTAATTGCCTCTTCACTTGAACCGACCATGCAATCAACCTTGCCGATTAGATTGCCGTTATCCTCAGCCGTCTTCGCAAGCTTAGTAAATCGATCCCTGGAAGCTTTATCAGGACAGAGGTGCGGCCGATTCAACAGCTTTAGAGCTGAAATCCGACGATTTCCATCTCTAACTTTATATTTATTTCCGTCTTTGTGAACCACGATATGTTCGATGGACAACCCAGCTTCAGCGATATCCTTGGCAAGCGCAAAAAAAGGCTGCCCGTACGAAATCATTCGAGCTAAAACAGCATCTTGATCTTTGGCGAAACCGAGACGGGGGTTTTTCTCATCCAATGTCAACAGATCAATAGAAACCGCTTTCTTTTCCTTGAACTCAGCTCTCATTTTTAATCTCAGCTATAGGCAAAATTTGGGTAAAAAGACAGGCCACATGTCTTTTTAACATCACGAAACAGAGAACATACTAATTTTGCCCACTGCAAGCAACGACCCACCTGACCAAAAAGAATGTGAAATATTTCGTCACCTCTTGAGAAGGCTAGCTTTCCATTGCCAACTTTTATAGGAATCCCCCCTTTCTCTCAGGTGCGTATAGCGGCGTAATGAGTTCCAATCACGATGCCCTGAAACGCTGGCCACCCTCGGAATATCCCAATCCATTTCAAACAGCCGACTCACCCCGTCATGCCGCAGATCATGAAAATGCAGATCTTCAATGCCCAACAGCGGGCATGCCCGAGTGAAGACTGCCGACACTGACTTACCGTTGTAGGGAAAAATCTCCTTCTCTGCCTTAGGCATGGTCTTCAGAATCGCCCAGGCTTCGTCAGGCAGATGGCACCAGACGTCGTTGCCAATCTTTTGCCCAGGATTCTTCATGTCCCGCACCAGAACGGCTTGCCGGTTCTCGTCAAGATCCTCCCACCGGATCCGCGTGATCTCCTCCTGCCGGCGCGTTGAGAAGATCGCCAAAGCGATCATCTTCGGCATGTGGATCGACTCCGGCCGGCGCTTCAGCGCCCCGAAAAAATGCTCCATGAGTTTATCCAGCTCTTCCAGGGTAGGCCGTCAGTTACGCTCCTTGCTTTTGCTCACCATGCCCAGCTTGCGTAACACCTTGCGCGCATCCGGCATGGCCAGCGGATCGACCTCATAGCCCCAAGCGGGCCGAGCCACGGACAACACCGCACCCAAATGCGACAGATCGTTGCCAACGTCTGCGCCTGAACACTGCCGCCCTCCTTCCCGATTCGCCACTGCGCGAACTCCACCAACTTCTGGCTGGTCAGCGCCGAATCGTCGAGCTCGCCCAACCAGGTATCCTTGATCGCCTTCAGCGTGGCGTTCTTGGTCTTCCCTAGCTGACGGATCTTTTCGTATTCGTTCAGATACTGCTCGATCATTTTATTGATCGTCACACCCTTGCGGTTCGCGCGCTCGATGCCGCCAGGTTCCGCCAGCTCCGTTTCTCGCCGCTTGATCCAGGCCTGCGCAACCTGCTTGCAGTCGGAGGCTTGGCTTTCCTGATAAACTGTCGCCCCGTCCCGATTGATCCGTATCTGCGCTGTGCAGGCCGTCGAGTTGTCCTTGCCCTTACGTGATGTGATCGTGCCCATTTCCAGTTGCTACAGCGCCGAAGTCATTTGCTACATTGCAGCAAGCGACTTCAGAAACAGGGGAAAAATGGGTAGAAGCCTCTGTATGAAGACCAGCATCAATGAATTCTGAAAATCCTGTACTGCCCGTAAACATTAGCGTTGCCCGCTCTGAACCGTCCCGGCGCTTCAGTGTGGCCCCCATGATGGATTGGAACTTCTAGTTCTACAACCCATGTAAACCGTGCCTTGTAGCGCATCCCGAAAAAACCCGTACCACTTTTGTACCAACACCATTCCAACGCACTTAAGTCCTGCCACGTTCTCGCTGCCTCTAGCAATCCCGAGCATGGTTACTGCTATGCTTAATTTCTTTCGAATCGAGTCGGCACCCATGGCAAGCGAATACTCCCTATCGGATGTTCTGGAACGGCTTTATCAAAATCAATTAGCCCTGGAAGCAGCAGTAATGGAGCTGACTCTGTGGGCTGAGCAGCAAGACGCTTCAGGGACGGGGGAGAATGTTCGAGGCGCGCTTAGCACGATTGGTGAAAATGCAGGCCATATCAAACAAGGCCTGGCTCGAATCAGAGGGTCGGCCACGTAAATACGAGCCTTTCTGAGCAGGCAAGCCTATAACACTTTCGCACCACCCACTCTTCTCCAAAGTCCCGTCCAGGCACCAGACAGCACGCTCATGGTCGCGCTGTAGTGCTTGTCGCTCCAATCCCAACACCACCCACAACCTCACCGACTGACGCTGCATGGACGAGAGTGCGTGCGAGTGAATGAGAACTTGAGGACTGCGCGATTCTTAACGCAGCTTCAGCAGGTGACCCCGCCCTAGGCTACATCCGGCGTTTTCATGTTGCCCCATGGGAAAAGGGTTAGGAGGGTTAGTTTTTTGCCCACCACCCTGAAAGCCTTGTCTGATAAGGCTTTGCGACGGACTGCTAAGGTTAGCTTTTGGTTAGGTTTTGGTAATTTCCTAACCTTTATTGATGTTAAATATTCGATTATTAAATTCCTTTAAAAACATGCACTTAAAGAATCCTAACCTTTAACCTAACCCAACCTAACCCATCAAAGTTAGGTCTCAAGCCCAACAAATACGGGCCTTCCAGCTATCAATAACCTACTTAAAAAAAACCTAACCCTTTTCCCGAGGCACCAACTGAATTTGGCCACCAGGGCGTGCGTGTGAGAGTTGCGAAAAGCCCCTCACCTTCGCAGGGTTCCGCAGGTATTCCATAACCCGGATACGCTCCGCTCCCCCTCGGCTGGCTTGACTTGGGTGACGGCGCAGAAGCGCAGAAAAAAAGACCTATTTAGCCCGCAGGCGAGGTGGGGGGACGACGGCGCGCGCCAGGTTTGAAGCACGCCACTGCCCGCCGATAGCGCCCCATTTCGGTGCGATTTTTTGGAGGCGAAAAAAGCCGCCTCGGCGGGCGGCTCATGGGTCAGCAGGTCATCGACAGGACACCTGCCACAGCTGGTCCAGCCTGGTCGTGTAGCTCTGGCTCATCATCTCTCGACGCATACCCCAGTCAGGGTTGACGGGCACGCTAGCTGATCGGAGTGTCCCTCTACCCCATCGCCCGTTGATCTGGTCCAGTACCGCCATCAACTTCGTGGTGTCGGCTGGTTGGGAGGTGGCAAACAGGTCGTCGGTGTACTCCCCCTGCTGACACAGGCTCATCAACATCACCTCAGCCTTGCTGTACTTGAAGCCTGGCCGGAACACGCGGTCGAGCGCGTCCACTGCTGCCTTGGTCAGCAGCCGCACATCATCAGTGGGGTATGGCATGTCGATCAGCACACCATTGGCGTACTTCGCCTCCTCCGGGTTGAACATGCCGGTGCGGATGCTGACGCGGATCTTCTTGCACAGCGACTGCTGCGCCCTGAGCTTTTCCGAAGCCCGCATCATGTAGTTAGCCACCGCTTCCTTGATGGGTGCCAGGTCCGTGAGCCGCTTCCCGAACATCCGACTACAGCAGATTTCCTGTTTCGGTGGGTCCGGCTCGTCCAGCTCCAGGCACGGCGTGCCGGCCAACTCCCGGGCAGTCTTCTCGATCACCACGCTGAACTTCTTGCGTAGCGTCCACGGGTCGGCCTTCGCCAAGTCCATTGCGGTCTTGATGCCCATGGCGTCCAGGTGAAGTTTCATCTTGCGACCGACGCCCCAGACCTCGGACACGTCGGTGTTACGCAGAACCCAGTCACGCTTGAACGGATCGCAGATATCGACCACACCGCCGGTCTCCACCTGGAGCCGTTTGGCGGTGTGGTTTGCCAGCTTTGCCAGGGTTTTGGTGTGGCCGATCCCCACCCCAACCGGGATGCCTGTGCAGCGAAGCACCTGGCTGCGGATCTTCCTGCCAAGCGCATCCCGGCCATCAATGCCGGTCATGTCGGCAAAGGCTTCGTCAATGCTGTAGACCTCGACAGCGGGCACCATCGATTCAATGAGCGTCATGACCCGCTCACTCATGTCGCCATAGAGCGCGTAATTCGACGAGAACGGGACGATGCCGTGCTTATGCAGCTTGTGCTTTATCTGGAAATACGGCTCGCCCATCTTCACATAGGGTTTGGCGTCGTAGCTGCGGGCGATCACGCAGCCGTCGTTGTTGCTCAGTACCACGATGGGCACGCGGGCCAGGTCGGGTCGAAACACGCGCTCGCAACTGGCGTAGAAGCTGTTGCAGTCGATCAGGGCGAAAACTGGCTGGGGGTTAGACATGGCTGCGCACGCTGCATGTAATGACGCCCCAGATCACCAGCTCGTCGCCCTCAAGCACGTACCTCGGTGGATACTTTGGGTTCTCCGAAAGGAGAATCACCTCCCTGCCGCGAATGCAAAGCCGCTTGCATACGGGCTCGTTGTTCAGCAGCGCTACGACGATGTGACCGTGCGCAGGCTCCAAAGCGCGGTCCACCACCGCGAGGTCGCCTTCAAAAATACCGGCGCCTTGCATGCTCTCCCCAGCGATTGAGACTAGGTAAACGTGCGGGGCGCGAATGTTCAGAACCTCATCCAATGAGATGTGCGCTTCGATGTGGTCCGCCGCCGGAGACGGAAACCCGGCGGGCACTCGAAACGAACACAAGGGCAGCTTCAAGCCCCCCGTAGCAATAGAGCCAAGAATTGAAAAGGTCATGACGCACGACGTCCGAAATACTGTACGAACATACAGTTAACTTTGTACAAGGTTGCCGGTCAATTTTGTATAGGAAAAATCTGACAGGCGGGACGACCCAGGTGCGGGAGATTCGTGCAGTACAAGGGGATAGCGGTGTTTGTGGAGGAGCTAGGCGACAGCTCCCGCTAATCAGCGTTTTCGATGCAGTACCAAGCAATCAGTACAACATCGCCCTGACAACTTGCGTGAACCGAACTCTTTATGAGCTACTTCTGAAGCTGAACAAAAGTGGATTCGAAGCACTCTGGCACGAAAGACCAGCCCAAATTTATAACCATGACCCTTGCCATTTCCTGTAAAAAATCTCCTTCCTTTTGATTATGACAATTTAACTCTGGATACTTCCTCAGAACGGCCAATTTCAAGTCGTGACCATTAAACCGCATATATCTTTTATCAGTCTTAAGCACCATCCCAGAAATATACCTCAAAACTTCATCCCTTGCGCTCTCTTCGCCTAACACGAAGCAAACAAATTTATCTATAGAGTTTTGCAGCAATAATTCATCTTTTAGCCACTCCTGCACCGCCACATCTTTACCGCAGAACGCTTCAATTGTGTATTTATCTGGCTTCAACTGATGCAGCTCATAAATAACAAAAACCGGATTCAACATCACATTTTCAAGGGTATAAGCATAGTTATGCCCCATTACTACAACTCCAGGACGAGGGTTATTTCTGAGATCCCAATCGATCACACCCTTAACGGTACGATTCCCTTTTGCCATAAGAGAATCCACCATACCGACCACTTGACTACAACTTCCAACGCCATTAACTGAGAGTATGAACGACTCTACATCGTCGACAGACAAACCTTTAAAATGCTGTCCTAACTTATCACGCAAAAGCTGCGGCGGCATTTTTGGCCCTGATGGTAAAAACGACAAGGAGATTTTAGGATCGATATTCTTGAAATTACTTCTGACCCGATCAAAAACCAGTCGATAGACATTTGCATCGCTTTGACTTTCTACAAAAACTTCACGTTGATTTTCTGGATTGAGCGCAATTTGCGTTACGCCATCCAGCAACTCGGAAATAGCCTCATCCTTATTAATGCGTGTAAGCTTCGTATCACTTACAACATACGGATCATATGGAGACAATGCTACGGTAGTTGGAGAGTGAGTAATCAACATAACAACTGTGTCAAAATTTTTGGCGAATATCTCCAATATCTTGTATAGCTTTAATACCATTTTCGGATGAAGGAAAGCATCGGGCTCATCAAGCAGCAACAATTTAGGGCAGCTCATTTGAGGAGACTCGCGATACTGGACATTGAACAGCATCACCGTTAACCAAAGTAGGGTTTTCTCTCCTGACGAAAGCTCTTCAGTGAGGAGAATTTCCTCTGAAGAGGAATGCTTAAATTCAGCTTTATACTCTTCCTCTAAATCACCTTCAGGAACAGTGATTAGAAACTTCCCATCAAAAACCTCGCCAAGAACCTCATTAAACAAAACCCAAGGCTCTTTACCAAAAACAGCTTCAAATTTCTCCAAAGGCACATAATCTATGTTATGCCCCAACACCGTCTTCCGCCACATGCAATACTGATTATGCCATCTTTTTTTAATATAAACATTTGAAATATTAGCAATCGAAAAGCCGCCAAACAAACTAATCGGATCAACAAAATACAGCCGAATATCATCTGCACTGAGTTCGCGAACTGACTTATTTGCCTTATCGGAAATATATGCAAAAACAGCATGCAACTGCTCAGCACTATAGCGCGTAATCCAAGCATTATTGCGCTGATGATCGTCTTTATTAAAGGGCTCAGCAAACAGGGATTTATCCTTAAAAAACCAACCTATGGCGTTTGTTAAGTTTGATTCGATATCGGAGGGAGCTCCACCTTCTTTAATATCACCTATCAACTCTGGCTGCTTGACCAGTACAATATCAGCCGCACCCAAGATTTTCCCATCAAACCCCACCTCAGTATGCAACCCCTTAATACTTTCAAAAAATCGAGTTTTTCCGACTCCATTCCTGCCAGTTAAAACCACCAGGGAGTCCGTGAATCCAAACTCTTCGGATAGACAAAAGCCTTTATACCATTGGACAGTCTTAAGTCTTAGCATCCCCAAAGCCTCTAAAATAAACGATAACAGAGCACCCACTATATACTAGCCGCTTTGCACAAATTAGCTATCGGAACGCCCCTCGCCTTTAGCATACGATTCAAATCGAATCACCTCATCTCCGAACCAAGCATTTATTTGTTGCATCCGTGTCTGAATTGGCTCCAGTTCGTTTACTACCCATACTTCGGTTGCATCTCGAATGGACCCAAAACCGCCGGCGTTTTGCGGGACAATTCCCATTAGCTGAGGGGGAATCCTTAGGCTGGCTAACACATCATCACGGGTCTGATTTTTGATCGAGTTGAATTCGTCTTTGGCCGCTACCTCGCTGACAGGGATTAGCTGGATCCCGTCCTTCTTGCCCGTGGGCGAGTAGACAAACAGGTTTCGAAAATTCCCCGGCCCCTTCGAATCCTTCAATGCCTTGCGCAATGCATCGATGTCCGCCTCGGTTTGGGCCGCGTCGGTCATGTACAGGATGAAACCGGCATGACTCCCATTCTCGTAATATTTGCGCCGAAACAGCGTCGCCGACTCATTCAACAGCGCCGACTGCAACGCACTGATCCACTCCGGCAGCCCATAAATCTCCTGGTGCAAATCCGCCTCGCGCAGGTGGAAGATGCTCCCCGGCTCAAACGCGTGCTCGTTCTTCCAGCCCTGCACCTGGTAAAACTGTCCCTCCGGCCCAACCCGCATGTACTTCGCCAACGACGGCACCAGTTGCCTGGTGGTACCCAGCACCGAACGGCGCTTCTCCAAGTACCCATTGCCCAGACACAGAAAATCCAAAGCGAACTGCTCAAAAGCCGCCCGGGACAGCATCGGATGAGGGATAAACGTCTTGCTCAACAGGTTGCGCTTGAACATCAACCCCGAATGCAAATGCACGCTCGCTCCCACCGACCGGGCCAAGCCGTTAAGCGACAACGGCGGCTCATACCACCGCCCGTTGAACCAGCACTCCAGATAATCGAACACCTCCCCACCACCCAGCACCGGCGTCGGCTCCCCGAAGCTGAACACCTGGGTACCCGCACTGGCGGCGTCAATGGTGGCCGGCAGTAGCTCTTGGCTGGCGAGTTGTTCGGTCATGTGAAAATCTCCATTCGCCCGGTATTGGCAGCGGTCTGCCCTTCGAGCGGTTCGTTCTGCAATGCGTGGAAGAGCGCCCAGGCCAGGTCGGCATGGCCGGTGTTGTCGTTGCGGCCGGCGGTGTAGGTGAACTGGCGACCGCCTGCGGTGATGGTTTTGCGAATCGCCATAAGCGACTGGGCCATGTCGGTCCAGCCGGCGTCGAACTCCAGCCGGCCCTTGTGGATCACGTCGTAGGCCTTCAGCACCAAGCGGGTTTTCACCTCGGGCGAGTAGCTGAAGGTGGTCACGGCCGGGAAAAACTGGCGCACCAGCTGGGCCACGCCACTGCCCAGGCCGGTGACGTCGATGCCGATGTAGGTAACCCAGTAGCGGTCGCACACACCCTTGATGGCGGCGGCCTGGGCGGCGAAGTCCATGCCACGAAACTGGTGGCGCTCGAGCACGCGAAATTTGCCGCCGGGCACCAGGGGCGGCGCAACCACCACCAGGCCGGAACAATCGCCCGTCTCGGCCGGGTCATAGCCAACCCATACCTGACGGTCGCCGAACGGCCGCATGGCGAACGGTTTGTAGTCCTCGGCCCACTCCACCCAGCTATCGACCATGCAAGACTGCAACACCGACAGCGGGAAGATGCTCGCGCCGTCATCGACAAACTCGCACATCAGCAGGTTGGCGAAGGCCTCGGGGCTGTACTCCCGGCGCAACTCTTCGATGTCGAACAGATCGCACCCGCCCCGCTCGGCGTCGAGGATCGTAACAATCTGGCGCCATAGCCGGTCCTCGCAGAACCGACCCTGCTGGAGTGCGCCGTGGGACACATCCACCTTGGTGTGCTGCGCGGCGGGTTTGCCCTTGTTGAAGCGTTCGCCCGTCCAGAAGGTGTAGGCCTCGTGGGCCATGCTCGACGGCGTGGAGAAATAGGTTTTGCGCCACTTCTTGTGCATCGCCATGCCCGAGGCGACCTTGTTCAACTCCTCGAACTTGAACGTCCAGAAGAATTCGTCGAAGTAGAAATTGCCGTGATAGCCCTGGGCGGTGCGGGCGTTGGTCCCGAGGAAAAACAGCTCGGCGCCGTTGGGCAGCACAATCGGGTCACCGGTAAGCTCGACGCCGATGACTTCCCGGGCGAAGGCCTGGATGTAGCCACGGAACAGGTAGGCCTGGTTCTTCGAAGCTGACAGGAAAATCTGGTTGCGACCGGTGTCCAGGGCGTCGATAAACGCCTCACGGGCGAAGTAGTACGTGGCGCCGATCTGCCGACTCTTGAGGATGACGCGGGTGCGCTGGTTGCCCGCCCGGTACCAGTCTTTTTGGTAGTCGAAACAGCCGTCGATGAACGCCTCGCGCAGCAGCTCGATCTGGTCTTCGCTGACGTCGTTCTTCGGTGACTTTTTCTTCGGCCCCTCGTTGCGCTTGGCGAGGTTCGGGTTGAGGTCGGTTTCGGTACCACCGTCCTGGAAGCGCTGAATGCGGGCCTGGCGCTCAAGCTGGCGATGCAGCAGATCGATCTCCTTGAAATCGCCGCCGGTCTTGTTGTCCTTGAGGATCAACTGCACCAAGCGCGCTTCCAGGGCGCCGCCGATGCGTTCAACATTGTCGGCCCGGTCCCACTCGTCGCGGGCCTTCCAGCTGTGTAGCGTTTTTTCCTTTTCGCCCGTAGCCTCGGCAATCTCGCAGATGCGCCAACCCATCCAGTACAGGAACTTGGATTGGCGTCGTGGATCGATAGGCAGCAGGCAGGTCGTCGTCATGGCCGAGATGCTGCCGCCCATGGCGACGACTCAATAGCGCTGCCCCTTGTACCCTCCCCGCCTACAGTCCCGCCTCGTTGCCGCCGCTCGCGCCCGTGACGACCATGCCCCTCATTGCAACGCACTGCTCAACCCAGCAGGCGCCCCACGCACTGAGGATTCCCGGCATGAAGAAGTTTCGCAGCAACTGGTTCCGCGTCGCCGTCGAGGGCGCTACTTCGGACAAGCGCACCATCAAACGCAGCTGGCTGGAACAGGCCGCCAAGAACTTCAACCCGTCCACCTACGGCGCCCGTATTTGGCTGGAGCATTTCCGCAGCCTGTTGCCCGATAGCCCGTTCAAGGCCTACGGCGATGTCCTGGCAATAAAAACCGAAGAGGTGGACATCAACGGCCAGAAAAAACTGGCCCTGTTCGCCCAGGTTGAGCCCACCCCTGAGCTGATCGCCATGAACAAGGCGAAACAGAAGATTTACACCTCCATCGAAATCGACGACAGCTTTGCCGACACCGGCGAAGCCTACATCGTCGGCCTGGCGGTCACTGACTCGCCCGCCAGCCTGGGCACCGACGTCCTGGCGTTCTCAGCCCAGAAACCGGACGCCAGCCCCTTCAAGGATCGCCACTACTCGGCAACGTCGATGTTTACCGAGGCGGTGGAAACCGAGTTGAAGTTCGAGGAAATCGAAGAGAAGCCCAGCATCGGCGCCCAGTTGTTCAACAAGGTGCAAGCGCTGCTGACCGGCAAGCAGGCCAAGGACGATACCGAGTTCGCCCAGATCGGCGAAGCCGTCGAAGCCATCGCCGAACACGTCAAGGATCTACCCGACCAACTGGCCGCCGAAAAGAAATTCTCGGCGGGGCTGAAAACCCAGCTCGACCAAGTCAGCACGGAACTCACGGAGCTGAAAAACAAGCTCTCTACCACCCAGGACCACAGCCAGAAAACGCGCCCGCCTGTAACCGGCGGCAATGACTTGGTCGTGACCGACTGCTGACAGTCAGCCCAACCACAGCCCGAATCATGAAGGACGATCAACATGCGTAACGACACCCGAGTACTGTTCAACGCCTACCTGCAACAACTGGCGCAACTGCATGGGGTGACTGACGTCACCACTAAATTCACCGCGAACCCAAGCGTCGCCCAGACGTTGGAAACCCGCATTCAGGAATCCAGCACCTTCCTCAGCGCCATCAACGTCTATGGCGTCCAGGAACAATCGGGTGAAAAGATTGGCATCGGCATCGATGGCACCATTGCCAGCACCACCGACACCACCGTCAAAGATCGCGAGCCCCGTGACCCGAGCGGCCTGGACGACCGTGGGTACACCTGCACCCAAACCAACTTCGATACCGGTCTGCGCTATCAGAAGCTGGACCAGTGGGCCAAGTTTAAGGACTTCCAAGCACGCATCCGCGACGCCATCATCAAAGCCCAGGCCCTCAACCGGATCATGATTGGCTGGAACGGCATCAGCCGCGCCGCGACATCCAACCCGGTCACCAACCCGCTGTTGCAGGACGTCAACATCGGCTGGCTTCAGAAGATGCGCCTGGAGAACCCTGCCCGGGTTCTGGATGAGGTGGTGGCCGGCAGCGGCAAAATCGAAATCGGCGCCGGCAAGGACTTCGAAAACATCGACGCCCTGGTCGTCAGCATGGTCAACGAGTTCATCGAGCCTTGGTATCAGGAGGACACCGAACTGGTGGTCATCTGCGGTCGCCAACTGCTGGCCGACAAGTACTTCCCGATCATCAACAAGGTCCAGGCGCCGACCGAAATGCTGGCGGCCGACATCGTCACCAGTCAAAAACGGCTCGGCAACCTGCCAGCGGTACGCGTGCCGCACTTCCCGGCCAACGGCCTGCTGGTGACCCGCCTGGATAACCTGTCGCTGTACTGGCAGGAAGGTACCCGCCGCCGCACCGTCGTCGACAACGCCAAGCGCGACCGCATCGAGAACTACGAATCGGTGAACGAAAGCTACGTCATCGAAGACCTGGGCTGCGCGGCCATGGCCGAAAACATCACCTTGAACTGAGGCGGCCATCATGACCAACCCCTGCCGCCGCCACTTTGAACGTGTCACTGCCGCCATTGAGGCGGCAGCGACCGAACCCACCCAAACCATGGTCGGCGCTACAGCCTACGAACACCAGCTCAACCAGCTGCTGCAAGACCGACTGCGCCTGAAACAGGTCCAGTCCAACCAGGGCAAGGCCGAACTCAAGCGCCAGTTGCTGCCGAGCTATGAATCCTATGTGCAAGGTGTGCTGGAAGGCGGCCAGGGCGCGCAGGACGAGGTATTGACCACCGTCATGGTCTGGCGCTTCGATGCCGGAGACTTCACCGGTGGGCTCGACATCGCGACCTACGTGCTGGAACACAAGATGGTCATGCCTGACCGCTTCGCCCGCACCTTGGGCTGCCTGGTCGCCGAGGAAGTCGCGACGGCAGCGTTCAAGGCTCAGAAGGTTGGCGAACCGTTCGACCTGGCAATCCTGCACCGCACCGCCGAACTCACCGACGCCGAAGACATGCCCGACCAGGCCCGCGCCAAGCTGTTTCTCGCCATGGGCCGCGCCACGCTGGAAGGCATCACCGAAGAGGCCCCAGGACAACCCGGCCAGCTTCAGGCCGGTGTGGATCTACTGAAAAAAGCCATCGCCCTGCATGACGCCTGCGGTGGCAAGAAAGACCTGGAGCGGGCCGAACGCCTGCTCAACAAACTTGCCGGCCCTGCCGGCTAACCGAGCGTCCCCACGCACCCCGCCGGCTCGGGGCGGATCGGGCAGACCGCTCCTCCTGAACGTGAAGCCCCGACCACCGGCGACCTATTTCTGAGTGCTGTTCCATGAGCGGATTCGTAGCCAGCGGCCCCGTCGCCAGCGGCCATATCAACACCGACGCCTTCTGGCCCTCGATTGATCTCGACGAGCTGCGAGCCACCCTGCGGATCGATGCCAGCGTCACCGCGCCACGTTTGGAAACCGCCGCCGTAGCCGCCGCCATCAGCGTCAACCGCGAGCTGAGCGGATGGCGCGCCATCCAGCAGGCCGCAGGCCATGCCGAACTGGCAGACGTTCCCGGCGAAAAAATCAACGACGTATCTGTCCTGGTGCACCTCTACCGCCGCGCCATCGAAGCCGCAACCGGCGCCGAAGTGTGTGAGCGCTACCGCTCCTACGACAGCACCAACAGCGGCAACCAGAACGCCGAAGATCTCACGCCGAACATTGACGACTACCGCCGGGACTTGCGCTGGGCTGTACGTGACTTCCTCGGCATCAACCGCACTACCGTGGAGTTGATCTGATGCCCGTCACTGTCCGCGCCTTTCAAAACGACACCGTTGACGCGTTGTGCTGGCGTCACTACGGCCGCACCGCTGGCGTAACCGAAGCGGTACTCGAAGCCAACCCCGGCCTGGCCGACTACGGGCCGATCCTTCCCCAAGGCTTGGCCGTGCAGATGCCCGAAGCCCAGACGGCTGCGCCACAGCGGCAGATGGTGAACCTATGGGACTGATCAACCTGCAACGAGCCCACGAACCCACCAACCCTGGACTACGGAATGAAGCGCATGCCTGAACGTCCCGACACCTGGGCCTGGCTCGCCGCCTGGCTCGAACAAAACTGGCCTGCCCTTTATGCGGGGATCCTGGGTCTGACCATCGCAGCGCTACGGATCATGTATGGCGGCGGCACCTTGCGGCGGATGGCCGTCGAGGCCCCCCTTTGCGGTGCCCTGGCACTGGCCGCCAGTCATGGCCTGGCGCTGCTCGGCATCCCCGTCTCAACCGCACCGTTCTTCGGTGGGGTAATCGGTTTGCTTGGAGTCGAGGGGACTCGCGCCGCAGCCAAGAAGTTTTTCACTCGCAAGGTAGAACAGCTATGACGACGCTTCGCCACGGCGACCGCTCCCAGGCGGTGCGCATCCTGCAAAAAGACCTGAACGACCACGGCGCCGTGCTGGTGGTGGATGGCGACTATGGCGATTCCACCGAGGCCGCCGTGCGGGCGTATCAGTTGAAAGTCGGCTTGGTCGCCGATGGCGTTGCCGGCGAAAAGACCCAGGCCAGCCTGGCCGGCGGTGACTGTCAGCTCCTGTTGAGAAACGAAGACCTGGTGCAGGCCGCGCAGATCCTCGACGTACCACTGGCAAGCGTCTATGCCGTCAACGAGGTTGAATCGAAGGGCAAGGGCTTCTTGGCGAATGGCAAGCCGGTGATTCTGTTCGAGCGGCACATCATGTACCGCCAGCTCGCCACGCCGCGCCACGAAGGCGACAAGCCCGACGAACTCAAGCGCCACGCCGACCAACTGGCCGCCGCCAATCCCGCCATCGTCAACCCGAAGTCCGGCGGCTATGCCGGCGGCACTGCTGAGCATCAGCGCCTGAGCCATGCGCGCCTAATCGATGACACCGCCGCGCTGGAATCCGCCTCCTGGGGCGCGTTCCAGATCATGGGCTTTCACTGGCAGCGCCTGGGCTATGCCAGCGTACAAGCGTTCGTCGAGGACATGAGCGCAGGCGAGTCTCAACAGTTCGCCGCCTTCGTGCGTTTCATCCAGACCGACCCGGTACTGCACAAGGCGTTGAAAGGCCGTAAATGGGCCGAATTCGCCAAGCTCTACAACGGCCTGGACTACCAGAGGAACCTGTACGACATCAAGCTCCAGCGGGCCTATGAACGGCACACTGAGTGCGGTTGCGGCCAGGCGGTGGCGGCATGATCGATCTGGAGGCGGTGCGCAAACTGGACGTCCAAGACGGCAACCTGTTGGTGGTGCCGGAAAATACTGAGCAAGCCGATATGGAGCTGCTGTGCGAAGCCCTGGCCTACATGACACCCGGTTGTCGGGTAGTCATCGTGCGAGGTCCGGTAGAGCTGTTGGACGTCGGCGGCATGAACAAACTGGGGTGGTACCGCGCATGAGCACCCTGCGCCAGGCGCTGTACGGCATCGCCCTGCTGGGCACCCTGGCTCTGCTGATCTGGGGCCAGGAACAGCGCCTCACCGTAGCCGAGAAGAACACCGAGCTGGCGGAGAAGGACACCAAAACCGCACGCGCTGAAGCTGACAGGCTGCGCGCCAATCTCAGCACCCTGCAAAACACCCTGAACGACGAGCGCATTGCCCAGGCTGCCCTGCGGACCCAGCAGAATCAACTGCGCCAGGGCCTGGCAAAGCGCGAGCAAACCATCGAGGCGCTGAAACGTGAAAACGAAGACCTTCGCAACTGGGCTGACCAGCCTTTGCCTGAGCTTGCTCGCCGGCTGCGCGAGCGCCCCGCCCTCACCGGCGCCGACGCTTATCGTCAGTGGTTGTCCGGCCGTGGTGCCCTGCACCCTGCCGGCGACAAGCCCACTCAATAACGGCGATCAGCTCACCGACCAGGACCGCGTCGAAGCTGCATGGGCTGAATGCGCCGGCCAGGTAGACATGGTGTTCAACCATCAACAGGAGGCCCCATGAACAAACCCGAAAGCCTGCGCGCCCACCTGCTGGCGACCGTGGCAGAACTCAAGCACAACCCCGACCGGCTGCTGATCTTCATCGACAACGGTAAAATCCGCTGCACCGCGGCTGCCTCCCTATCGTTCGAATACAGCTTTGATTTACAGGTCATCCTCACCGACTACGCCGGTCACCCAGACGGTGTGATGTTGCCGTTGCTGGGCTGGCTGAGCGTGAACCAGTCCGAGCTGCTGGAGAACCTGAACAAGTCCGCCGAGGGCATCCAGTTCGAAGCCGACATTCTGGACAACAGCAAGGTGGACCTGAGCCTGACACTGCCGCTAACCGAGCGTGTGGTTGTCGGGAAAGACGCCGACGGCAATACCACCATCCACCATCCTGGCGAACCTAAGCAGGTGGCCGCATTCCTTGACCCGGCGTGGATACCTGGTGCCCAAGGCACCGGCAGTGAATGGGTCGTGCCGAAGTGACCAA
Source organism: Pseudomonas sp. Q12-87 (assembly GCF_001269755.1). Lineage (NCBI taxonomy): Bacteria > Pseudomonadati > Pseudomonadota > Gammaproteobacteria > Pseudomonadales > Pseudomonadaceae > Pseudomonas > Pseudomonas sp. Q12-87. Next base: position 172,339 of record NZ_LHVI01000023.1, read on the forward strand.
CCGATTGGAAACGCTGGAGGACTGGGCGGCCGGTCTTCTGGGGCAAATAGAACCGGCATCACGCAACAAACTCGCCCGCAGCATCGGCCAGGCCCTGCGGCGCAGCCAGCAGCAGCGGATCATCGCCCAGCGCAACCCGGACGGGAGTAAGTACGCGCCGCGAAAGCAACGCAACCTACGGGGGAAGAAAGGCCGAGTGAAGCGAAAGGTGCAGATGTTTCAAAAGCTGCGCACGGCGAGCTTTTTGAAGGTTCAAGGTGATGGAAATGCTATAAGCGTTGGGTTCACGGGACGAATTGCCCGCATTGCCCGGGTGCACCAGTACGGCCTAAAAGATCGAGCTGAACGCGGGGCACCCGATGTGAAATACGCGCAACGAGAAGTCTTGGGGTTCACCGATTCCGAACTTGATATGATCAAGGACGGGTTGCTCACCCACTTCTTAGAATTATGAAATTATTTTTTATAAAGATGATTAGGGTCTATTCGGTCCTCAAAGACCTGATGCAGGGTTGTTAGGTAGCAAGTACCAACACCTGTAAGAGTATAAGTGGTTTTTATTCGATGCTCTGTTTCCTGCTCAAGCATATTTGAAGTTCTGGATACAACTTCAATATCCCGCCTTGCCATTTTCTGCATGAAAAGGACATCACCGAGACCACCATCCAAAACGGCACCATTATGATACCCATGGACAAAATTGACTATATCTGTCAACACCATGTTTTTCGTAAATACAATCTGATCCTGAAATTGCAAATAGCTGATTTCCGATTTAACAAGCCGACGAAATACACCGCCAAAAATTTTGGACTTTTGCTCGGAGTCTGCACGCTCTATGATTTCAAGAAGCTCGTTTATGAACTGTTCGCTTTTCCCTTCAGCCTCTAGCACTACAGAAAACGCTTCTAGTTCTTCTTGTGTAAAGTTTCCCGCAGCTGACACAAACTCCCGGACCTTTTCTCGAAATTTTTCCTCCCTGTAGTGCTTATATCCCCTAAACATTGCCAAAGCTGTAGAAACCACAGGAACTTCTTTTGCCACTTCATTATCAGTCAGGACGTCTAATAATGCTTCCACATAGTCTGTGATTGGCAGTTTGTTCGCTGTGTCTTTCGCCACGGTAGAAATTTTCTTCCCCACGATTTCATTTTCCTTTGAGAGGGCTGGCTGTTACACGAGCAGTATAAAGCGATCCAGACCTGTAAAGGTGGGATCTACAAAGTGGTGGTAATGCACTCACGCACGCGTGGCGCCACCATAGGCGCCATGAACGACTTAGCCACCCTCGCCCGCCTGATCGAAAACCTCATCCGCTTCGGCACCATCGCTGCCGTCCAGATGCAGCCCCCGCGTGTGCAGGTCAAAACCGGAACCCTGACCACTGCCTGGCTGCCGTGGATCGCGCTGCGGGCAGGTGCCGACCGGGAATGGAACCCTCCGACAGTCAACGAACAAGTTCTGCTGTTCAGCCCCTCGGGCCAACTCGGCAACGGTGTCGCCCTGACCGGCCTTTTCAGTGACCAGATTCCCCCCAACGGGGACCGCGAAGGCCTACACCGCATCACCTACCGCGACGGCACGGTGATTGAGTACGACAGCGTCGCCCACCACCTCAACGCCACGCTCACAGACGGCGGCACCACCAACCTGGTCAGCACCGGCGGCATCAACATCGTCGGCAACATCACGCACCAGGGCGATTACACCCAGACCGGCAACCAGAACGTCACCGGTAAGGTCACCGTCTCGGTAGACGTGGTGGCGGCCGGCATCAGCCTGGTGAAGCACCCGCACGGCAGCGTCATGCCTGGCAGCGGCAAGACGGGGAAACCGGAATGAATCGACACACCGGCGCCGCCATCAGCACCGTGGAGAGCATCGCCCAATCCATGAGCGACATCCTCAGCACGCGCATTGGTACCCGGGTCATGCGGCGCGAATACGGCAGTTTGTTGCCCGAGCTAGTGGACCACCCTTTCAATGACATCACCCGTTTGCAGGTGTACGCAGCCACCGTCATGGCGCTGATGCGCTGGGAGCCGCGTATCAGCCTGAGCCGCGTGCAGTTCCAGGGCGCCACGCTGCAAGGTCAATCCTCGTTGGATATCGAGGGCAGCATCGTCGATAGCAACGAGCCGCTGAGCCTGAGCGTGCCTCTGAACTTGGGGGGTAGCGCATGAACTCATTCGTCGCGATTGACCTGGGCCAGCTCCCCGCGCCCGAGGTCGTTGAACAGGTCGATTACGAGCAGATCCTCGCCGAGCGCAAGGCATACGCCATCGGCCTCTGGCCGGTCGAGGAACAAGCCGAGATCGCTGCACGGCTTGAGCTGGAATCTGAGCCCCTGACCAAACTGCTCCAGGAGAACGCCTACCGCGAGACAGTGTGGCGCCAGCGCGTCAATGAGGCGTCCGTCGCCAACATGTTGGCCCTCGCCAAGGGCAGCGACCTGGAGAACCTGGCCGGCAACTTCAACGTCAAGCGCCTGGTCATCCAGGCCGCCAAGCCCTCGGCCGTGCCGCCGGTCCCGTTGCTGATGGAAAGCGATGACAGCCTGCGGGAGCGGGCTCAAATGGCATGGGAAGGCCTCAGCACCGCCGGCCCGCGCAACAGCTACATCTTTCATGCGCGCTCTGCTGACGGCCTGGTTGCCGACGCCACTGCCGAGAGTCCCGCCCCGGCCGAGGCGGTGGTGACGGTGCAATCGATCCTGGGTGACGGCACCGCCTCACCCGCGCTGCTGGCAAAGGTCAATGCCTACCTCAGCGACGACGACCGCCGCCCTGTCGCGGATCGGCTCACCGTGCAAAGCGCGCAGGTCATCAACTACCAGGTCAAGGCCAAGCTGTTTCTTTCGACGTTCGGCCCTGAGAGCGAGTTGATTCTCGCGGCGGCCAATGCGCAGTTGCTGGCTTTCGTGCACCAACGGCGCCGCCTGGGCTTGGAGGTTTCGGAATCGATTATCCACGCCTCGCTGCACGTTGAGGGCGTGCGCAAGGTCGTGCTGGAGAACTGGGCGGACATCGTTGCCACCAAGTACCAGGCGCCGTACTGCACGGCCATCGACTTGGCGTTGGGAGTTGAATGATGACCGACGCGCCCCTGCTCCCAAGCAACTCGACACCGTTGGAGCGTCAAGCGGCGCAGGCGCTGGCCCAGATCCAGCGTGTACCGATTCCGTTGCGCACGCTGTACAACCCCGACCTTTGCCCACTGCCCCTTTTGCCCTACCTGGCCTGGGCCTTCTCCGTGGATCGCTGGGACAGCAAGTGGACCGAAGCAGCCAAGCGCGCCGCCATCCGCAGTGCGTACTACATCCATTCGCGCAAGGGCACCATCGGCTCACTACGCCGCGTTGTTGAACCGCTCGGCTACCTGATTGAAATCATCGAATGGTGGCAGACCGTTCCGGTCGGCCCTCGGGCCACCTTCAGGCTCAAGGTCGGCGTACTGGACACCGGTATCACCGAAGAGATGTACCAGGAACTCACCTGGCTGATCGACGATGCCAAGCCCCTGACACGCCACCTCACAGGACTCGCCATCAGCCTGGAAACCACCGGATCAGTACATATCGGCGCCTGCATCACCGAAGGCGACGAGATTGATATCTACCCACCCACACAGCGAGACATCGAGGTCACGGGCTACATCCTCCAGGGCGGCCGTGAACACCAGATCGACACCATGGACATCTACCCATGACAGACCAAAACACCCAGTTTTTCGCCATTCTCACCGCCATCGGCAAGGCTAAGCAGGCCAATGCGGACGCCCTGGGCATTCCCTGGACTTTCGCGCAGATGGCCGTCGGCGATGCCAATGGCACAGACCCGATCCCCAACGAGCAACAGACGCACTTAATCAACGAGCGCCGACGCGCCCCGCTGAACCAGCTGAAAGTTGACCCAGCTAACCCAAACATCATCATCGCCGAGCAGGTCATCCCTGAGAACGTCGGTGGCTGGTGGATTCGTGAGGTCAGTCTGTATGACGCCGACGGTGACATGGTCGCGGTGGCTAACTGCGCACCGAGCTTCAAGCCGTTATTGAGCCAAGGCTCAGGGCGCACACAAGTTGTGCGGATGAACCTGATCGTCAGCAACACGGCGAACGTGGAATTGAAGATCGATCCCTCAGTTGTTTTGGCGACACGTCAGTACGTCGATTCCAAAATCCTTGAGGAACTGTACAAGCTCGACAGCAAGCAATCGGTACGCGTAGCCACCATGGCGAACATCGCATTGACAGGGTTGCAGATCGTGGATGGCGTAACGTTGCTGGCAGGGGACCGGGTTTTGGTGAAGAACCAGACCGCCGCCAAGGACAATGGTATCTACGTCGCTGGCAGCGCGGCATGGCAGCGCGCTCCGGATGCTGACAGTAACGCCGAAGTGACGTCAGCAATGATTTTGTCAGTCGAGCAAGGCGCCACGCTGGCCGACACCCGCTGGCAACTGGTCACAGACGGCTCGATCAACGTGGGCACCACTGCGCTGACATTTCAGAACGTGACGCAAGGATTTGCGCCGCTCAATTCTCCCGCCCTGATTGGCACACCTACGGCGCCGACGGTGGCAGGGACAGATAACAGCACCCAGATCGCTACGTCGGCAGCGGTACGCGCCATCATGGCTCAGTTTGGCCTTGGCGCCGATGCCGCGAAGATTCCGCTGATCACCGATTTTTCGGCCGACATCAAACCAGGCCTTTACCGAGCGTTCACGAAAGGGCATCCAGAAGCGTCAATCGGCGGGCCACCGGAAACTAGCGTTTCCGGCGGGACCTCCATGACGGTGGTTGTAGCGGGAGGCTATGTTCTTCCTGGGTACAAGACTTTCCTGGCGATCATCAACAGCACAGCAAACGGTCCAACGCGGGCCTATATCGGTCACAAGGTAACCGCCGGGGAAGTGCCGGTATGGAATGAAATAGCTCAGAGCCTTCATCTGCCCTATCGCACCAAGTTCTTGTACAACGCTGCCGGCGTCTTTCAATGGACGGTGCCGGCGAATGTTTGGAAGGTATTTGTCGAGGTGCGCGGCGGGGGCGGGAGTGGTGCCTTTGGGTCCTTGGAAACGGGGGCTGGTGGTGGAGGGGCCGGTGGGTTCAGTACACGGTTGGTACCTGTAACGCCTGGTACCGTCATAACGATCACCGTTGGTGCAGGAGGGGCTTCAGTGTCGGCGGCCAACACCATGGGAAATCCGGGCGGCACATCTTCATTCGGCCCTCACTGCTCGGCGACTGGTGGCGCGGGCGGGCTGATAACTGGTGGGGCGGGTGGTGGTTACGGCTCTGGGGGGGACTTCAACGGCATGCTGGGTTCTGGTAACCCACCAGTGCGCAACTCGGCAGGTACTGGCGCCAACGGCGGCGCGGGCGGTGGCGGCGAGAGCATTTTCGCAGCCGTGGATACTACTCTGCTTACGCAGCCTGGAATGGGTGGGGGCGGCCGCGTCGGAACCCGCTCGCAGGCAGGCGCCGATGGCTGCGTCTTCATCACGTGTTAAGGGGAATCAAATGTTCTGGGCAAGAATTGAAAGTGGGACGGTGACCGAAATCACCGACATTGATCCTGCAGATCGCTTTCATCCTGATCTGATTTGGCAATCCTGCCCTTCGGAAGTCGGGCTAGGATGGATTGTTGAAGACGGTACGTTCACCCCGCCGCAAGCAGGCCCAACGCCTGAGCAGTTTGATTCTGAGCGGGTATGGCGCAACTTCGAGCTGCAAGGGACTGAATGGCTGGTCACTCGCCATCGTGATGAACAGGATTTAGGGCGTCCGCCGACCCTGACATCAGAGCAATTTTCCGAACTGCTCACCTATCGCCAGGCGCTTCGAGATTGGCCCCAAACGGGAGATTTTCCGAGCGTTGAGTTTCGACCAGTCGCGCCGTCATGGATCGCTGAGCAGAACCAATAAGGCCATGTCCCTTTTCCTGTAGCACCCTCCCCTACAACCCGCCGCGCTCGCCCAACCGGCGCGCGCGCGGCAGCCTGTGCACTGTCATCCCAATCACTGCGCAGGCAAACCCATGGCCGATTATCTTCACGGCGTGCGGGTCATCGAACTCAACGACGGCACCCGCCCCATTCGCACCATCCCCACCGCTGTTATCGGCATGGTCTGCACGGCCGACGACGCTGATGCCACCGCTTTCCCATTCGACACACCGGTACTGCTGACCAACGTCCAAACCGCCATCGGCAAAGCTGGCACCACGGGCACCCTGGCGAAGAGTCTTCAGGCCATCGCCGACCAGACCAAGCCCTACACCATCGTCGTGCGGGTGAAGGAAGGTGCCACCGAGGCAGAAACCACCAGCGCCCTGATCGGCACCACCACGGCCGAGGGCAAATACACCGGCATGAAAGCCCTGCTCGCCGCCAAGGCTCGCGTTGGCATGGTACCGCGCATTCTCGGTGTGCCAGGCCTCGACAGCCTGCCGGTTGCCACCGCCCTAGTCACCATCGCGCAGCAGTTGCGCGGCTTCGCTTACGTCAGCGCCTGGGGCTGTAAAACCAAGGAAGAGGTGGTCGCCTACCGTGACAACTTCGGTGCTCGCGAAGCCATGGTCATCTGGCCGGAATTCCAGAACTGGAGCACCGTTACCAACGCGACCGTCACCGCCTCGGCCGTGGCCCGGGCTTTGGGCCTGCGCGCCAAGATCGATCAGGACGTGGGCTGGCACAAAACGCTGTCCAACGTCGCGGTCAACGGCGTCACCGGCATCAGCGCCGACGTGTTCTGGGATCTGCAAAACCCCGCCACGGACGCCAACTACCTCAACAGCAACGAGGTCACCACACTCATCAATGAAGGCGGCTTTCGCTTCTGGGGCAGCCGCACCACCAGCGAAGACCCGCTGTTCGCCTTCGAAAACTACACCCGTACCGCGCAGATCCTGGCCGACACCATGGCCGAGGCGCACATGTGGGCTGTGGACAAGCCACTGCATGCCTCCCTGGTGCGCGACATCATCGAAGGGGTCAACGCGAAGTTCCGCGAAATGATCGCGGCGGGCTACCTGATCGGCGGCAAGTGCTGGTATCCGGAAGATGCCAACGATAAGGACACGCTCAAGGCCGGCAAGCTGTTCTTGGACTACGACTACACGCCGGTGCCACCGCTGGAAGACCTCACGCTGCGGCAACGCATCACCGACCGCTACCTGATCGACTTCGCCAGCAAGATCAACAGCTAACCAGGGCCTCCCCGCAAGGGGAGCTGTCCCCGCGTCAGCGCAACGGAGAACACCACCATGGCTATGCCCAGCAAGCTCAAGAACCTCAACCTTTTCAACGATGCCAACAGCTACCTCGGCGTAGTCAAATCCGTCACCTTGCCGCCGCTCGGTCGCAAGATGGAAGCCTATCGTGGCGGCGGCATGAACGGCCCGGTCAAGGCCGACATGGGCTTCTCGGACGACGGGATCCAGTTCGAATGGAAAACCGGCGGCCTGGATCTTATCGCCCTCAAACAGTTCGGCGCCGTCAATGCCTCGGGTATCGCCTTGCGCTTTACCGGCGCGTTCCAACAGGACGACACCGAGGAGGTCAGTGCCGTGGAGGTCGTCATGCGCGGCCGCCACGAGACCATCGAAATGGGTGACGCGCAGCCGGGCGAAGACACCGAACACAGCATCACCACCACCTGCACCTACTACAAACTGATCGTCGATAACGAAGAAATCATCGAAATCGACCTGCTCAATTTCATCGAAATCGTCAATGGCGTGGACATGCTGGCAGAGCAGCGCAAAGCCCTCGGCATCTGACCACTCTCGCCCTGCCCCAGGGCGGTTAACAATGCAATCTGGAGCCCCGTATGAAACCTGAAGAAACCCTCGAAAGCCTGCCGCCGGTTGACGACAACACCGTCACCCTGGACACCCCGATCAACCGTGGCAAGACCGTCATCGACAGCATCACCCTGCGCAAACCGCAATCCGGCGAGCTGCGCGGTGTGCAACTGGTGGACCTGCTGAATATGGACGTCGCTACCCTCATCAAGATCCTGCCGCGCATCAGTGCACCAGGTATCACCGCGCCGGAAGTCGCCAGCATGGACCCGGCCGACCTGCTCGCCTGTGGCAGCAAGATCTCCGGTTTTTTGTTGCAGAAGTCGGTGAAGACGGACGCGTCCCTCGTTGCGTAGAAGACGCCATGGCCGACTTGGCCGTGGTTTTCCATTGGGCACCAGCTGACATGGACCAGCTGGGCCTGCAAGAACTGATGGAGTGGCGCGAGCGCGCCCGGGTGCGGAGTTCCACCGATGGCGAATGACTTAAAACTTCAGGTGTTGCTCAACGCCATCGACAAGGCGAGCGGCCCCCTGAAGGCCATCAACAACGGCAGCATCGGTGCCGCCCGCGCCCTCAAGGAAGCCCGCGACCGCCTCAAGGAACTCAACACCCAGCAGAAGGACGTCAGCGCCTGGCGCACCCAGCGCGCTGCCGCCGAGCAAACCGAACAAGCCCTTGTCGCTGCCCGCGATAAAGTACGGGCGCTGTCCCAGCAGTTCGCTGCCACCGGTGCGCCGACCAAGGCAATGACCAAGGACTTTCGGGCAGCCGTTCGCGAAGCGCAGAAGCTCAAGGAACAACATCAACAACAGGGCGAACAGCTCCAGGTGCTGCGCAGCAAACTGCAAGGCGCCGGCATCAGCACCAAGAACCTCAGCAGTCACGAACGCCAGCTGCGCGAGCAAATCAGCGCCACCAACGCCAGCATCAGCGAACAGGGCAAACGCCTGGTTGCGTTGAATGCTCAGCAAAAGCGTCTTGCCATCGAGCGCGCCAAGCTGGAGAAAACCCAGAACCTCACCGGCAACATGGCTATGAACGGCGCCGCCGGCCTGGGTGTGGGATATGCCGCGAGTCGGCCGGTGGCTAAAGCCATCGGTGCCTTTGCGCCGAACGAAGACTCGGCCACGCAACTCAAGGTTTCGATGATGGACGACACCGGCAAGGTGTCTGAAGACTTCCAGAAAATCACCGACCTGGCGACCAAGCTGGGCGACCGCCTACCTGGTACCACGGCCGACTTTCAAGAAATGATGACCATGCTGCGGCGCCAAGGCCTCAGCGCCAAGAGCATTCTCGGCGGCACCGGCGAAGCGGCCGCGTACCTGGGCGTTCAGTTGCAGATGCCCGTAACAGCCGCGGCTGAATTTGCCGCGAAGATGCAAGACGCCACCCGAACGTCCGAAAAGGACATGATGGGGCTGATGGACATCATCCAGCGTGGGTTCTACTCCGGCGTAGACCCGACCAACATGCTCCAGGGTTTCAGCAAGATCGCACCGGTCATGGACACCATCAAGAAGTCGGGCATCGACGCTGCTGCCGAGCTGGCCCCGTTGCTGATCATGATGGACCAGGCCGGCATGGAAGGCGGCGCGGCCGGTAACGCCTACCGGAAGATCTTCCAGGCCGGCCTGGACAAGGACGGGGTCAAGGACGTCAACAAGATCATGGAGCTGGAAGGCAAAAACATCCGCTTCAAGTTCACCGACGACAAAGGCAACTTCGCAGGGCTGGATAACCTGTTCGCCCAGGTTGAAAAACTGAAGTCCCTGAACGACGAGGACCGCACGTCTACGATCAAACTGCTGTTCGGGGACGACTCCGAAACCATGACCACCTTGAACACCATGATGAACAAGGGGATCGCGGGTTATCGGGAAGTACAACAGAAGCTGCAAAACCAAGCCGACCTGCGCAAGCGGGTCAACGAACAACTCGCCACTCTCACCAACGTCATGGAGGCCGCAGAGGGCAGCTTCACCAACGCCCTGGCCGAGTTTGGCGCCGCTGTTGCGCCCGAACTGAAACAGATCATCAGCACGCTAGGGGAGGTTGCCAACAGCATCGGTGCCTGGGCTCGGGAGAACCCACGATTGGCCGGCGGCCTAGTCAAGGTCGTTGCTGCTGTGGCCGGCCTGGCCTTCGTGTTTGGTGGGCTGGCATTGACGATGGCGAGCCTTCTCGGCCCATTCGCGATGGTGCGATACGGCATGGGCATGTTTGGCATTCGCCTGGGCATTGTTAAGGCCCAGTTGATTGGCACGCGCACCGCAGCCGCAGGCGCCGGTGCCAACATCGGCAGACTTGGGAAAGTCTGGCGTTCCCTGGTAGCAATTCGCTCGGCTGGTGGTTTGCTCAGTGCGTTACCCGCTTTCGTTAGCAGCGCCCGCCTGGCTGCCGCCAGCGTGCTGCCGATGCTCGGCGGCGCGATCAGTGCGGTCGGTACCGCCATCATGGCGACGCCTATCGGCTGGCTGCTGGCGGCCATCGCTGCCCTGGTTGCTGCTGGCGTGCTGGTCTACAAATATTGGAACCCGATCAAGGGCTTCTTCCTCGGCTTCTGGCAAGGCCTGGTCGGGGCCTTGCAACCGGTACTCGATAGTTTCGCCGGGCTCGGCCAATCGCTGCTGAACCTGGGCCAGGCCGTCATTACGCTGCCAGGTGTCGGCGCGGCCATGGAACTTCTAGGCAGCATCGCACGCCCGCTGTTTAGTCTGATATCAGATGGCGTCAGCAGCTTGATCACCTGGTTCGGCCAGCTACTTGCACCCGTCGAGGACGTCGGCGGCGCCGCTCAGTCAATGGGCGAACGTTTCGGCGCTGTCATCGGCAATATGCTCAGCCTTTTGTTAGGCCTGCCTGCACAGTTCGCTGAACTGGGTACGCAGATGATTCAAGGCCTGGCAAATGGCATCACCAACAGCCTGACCGTAGCCAAGGAGGCCATCACAGGGGCAGGCGATGCGGTGATTGGTTGGTTCAAGGAAAAACTCGACATCCACAGCCCCTCCCGTGTGTTCGCAGAGCTGGGCGGCTTCACCATGGCTGGCCTGGCCCAGGGGCTTGAGGGCAGTCAAAACGGGCCGCTGAGCGCCATGACCAGCCTGAGCAAACAACTCACGGCAGCCGGCACACTGGCCCTCGGCGCAACCGCCATGCCGCTGGCCGCCATGTCGTTGCCGCAATTTCCGGTAGGGGCTGCCGCTGCCTCTTCGTTGTCGATCGATGATCGTGCGCCCATCAGCCCTGCCCCGGCGCCGGTTCATGACAGCCACGATACCTACGAAATCAACATCCACACCACGCCAGGCATGGACGCCCAGGCGATCAGCCGCGCCGTGCGGGCCGAGCTGGCGCGCATCGCCAGCGCGAAGGCCGCCCGCCAGCGCAGCAAATTGTCAGATCTGGAGTAATCCCCATGATGCTTGCCTTGGGCATGTTCGTGTTCAGCCTGTCCACCGCCGCTTACCAGGAGCTGCAACGCCAAACCGAATGGCGCCATGCGAGCAACAGCCGCGTCGGCGCCGCTCCGGCTCGGCAGTTTGTCGGGCGCGGTGACGACACCATCACCCTGCCCGGCGTCATCCTGCCGGAGCTGGCCGGCAGCGCCCTTAGCCTCGACGCCCTGCGCCTGATGGCGAACACCGGCAAGGCCTGGCCGATGGTCGAAGGCAGCGGCCGGATCTACGGCCTGTGGATTATCGATGGTCTGAGCGAAACCAAAACGCTGTTCTTCCGTGACGGTACGCCTCGGCGCATTGAGTTCACGGTCAACCTCAAGCGCATCGATGACGACCGGATCGATCTACTCGGCGCCGGTACTAGCGCAGGCGTCAACATCTTGAGGGCACTGCTGTGATTGATGCAGCCCTGTCCAAGGTTACCGGCTACGTAGAAGACTTGGTCAAACGCTACCGCCGCGATGCGGCCTACCCGGTGCCGGCGTTTCGTATTACGGTCGATGGCAACGACATCGCCCAGCTGATCAGTCCACGGCTGATGAGCTTGGAGCTGACCGACAATCGCGGGATCGAGGCCGACCAGCTCAGCATTACCCTCAGCGACCACGACGGGCTGCTGGCGATCCCGCCCAAAGGCGCGACCATCCGACTGTGGCTGGGTTGGAACGATACAGGCCTAGTGGACAAAGGCACCTACACGGTCGATGAAACCGAACACAGCGGCGCGCCGGATGTATTGAGCATCCGCGCCCGCTCGGCGGACCTTCGCAAAGGCCTGAAGACCAAGCGCGAGCGCAGCTGGAGCAACACCACCCTCGGCGATGTTCTGGGCGATATCGCCCTGGGTAACGGCCTCACCGCCACCATTGCTGGTGCTCTGGACGGGTTACCCATCCTTCAACTGGACCAGGCCAACGAATCCGACGCCAACCTGATTAGCCGCGTCGGGGAGGAGTTCGACGCGGTGGTCACCGTCAAGGCCGGCTGCCTGCTATGCCTGCCGGCGGGCGGCGGCAAGACGGCCACCGGCACCGAGCTGCCGCATATCACCCTCACCCGCGCCGATGGCGACCAGCACCGCTACCTGCAAGCTGACCGCGACAGCTACGACGGTGTGCGCGCCTATTTCTACGACGTGAACAGCGCGAAGAAACAGGAGGCCATCGCCGGTGGTGGTGAAAACCTCAAGGACCTGCGCCACACGTTCAGCGACCGCCAGTCCGCCCTGCGCGCAGCACGGGCGGAATTCAATCGCCTGCAACGTGGCAGCGCGACGCTCAGCTACACCCTTGCCCGGGGTCGACCTGACCTCATTCCCGAACTGACCTACACGCTCCAGGGCGTGAAGCCGGAAATTGACGAGATCATCTGGTATGGCGGAAACGTGCAGCACACCCTCAGCCCGGACAATGGATACACCGTCAGCCTGGAGCTGGAGAGCAAGCTGCCCGAGGATACGGTTGATGGATTGGCGGAGGAAAACAAAGGGGATTACACAGGGATCATCGCGTACTACCGCGACAAGAAATCAGGGAAGGAAAAGACGGTAACCGCGGGGGATCAGAGCAAGCCGAAGCGGTTGCGGTGGTTGTATGCTAGCGAGCGAACCGCCAAACGAGCAGTTGATCGAGAATGGCTGAAAATGAAAAGCAGTATTTAGTAATTGCAGCGACTACCAAAGTTCTTATCAAACCTGGATAGTCGCCTTTAAACTCGATCCAGAATCATTTAAATGGTAATAATTTTTTCCGAATGAGCACTAGAAAGATAGGATAGTTTATTTTCTTTTTCAGACGCTTGTATAGCGGTTGCACGCCCCGCCTTGACTTTAAGCATAGTTATAAAAGGAGCAGCTATCGTGCCAATAGGTGCTGCAAACATATTTGTATAGAAATCAAACACAGCACCCGCAGCCATTGCATTTGCAATCTTACCGCCATCCAAATTGAAATCAACCGAAAAATCAAACTTTGATGTAGCCTTCCATTTTTCCGACGAAACAGCTTCTAAATTTTCAATAGCTTTTTTCAGATCTGCGACAGCTTTTTTAGCCGAAAGATCTTGATCCGGCGACTTCAGAACATCTAGATACAAGTTATCGAGAGTATCGTGCAGAACATTCAGCTCATCAGCACGCCGCTCTTTGAATTCAAGCAAGTCGGCAACCAGCACATTGCCCTCGGGTACTGGCAACGCATTCATCAATTCAAAGCGTAGAGATCTTTTACTATCCACTTCTACGCCTGGGAGAATTAATTGATCACCAACCTGATGCAACACCCAATCCATTTCTCGCTCAGACTCAATAAGTTCTTTGGTGACTTCAACTTGAATTTTTGCGAAAAGCTCTGGCATGTCTGCATTGTTAAAGCCATTGGAAAGTATTGCGCGGGGACGCTCAACAAGACCGCAGCCCATCAATGCTTCTTCATCATGTATTCGGGAATGGAAAAAACTATTTGTAGGAATTACAACTCTATCCCAGTATAACGCATAGAAATTTATTTCCTCCTGACTTAAAGAACGCTGAAGTTTGAAACCGCCTGGAATCGGGCTTATTATGTTTGGACTAGCAACGATACCTCTTTTCATTACAACTCCTAGCCGACAAGAAAAACCGAGCGCTAATGGATTGGCAAATCCCGGCCCAAGGCCGGGATTCTTCACTTCATTGACAGCAGTACATTTAGAAATCGAATTATGTCTTTCTGGCTCACTTCATCAAGTAATCTGAAAAGCTGCACGACTGTCCTTTCCCGCTCATTCAGTTCACCCAATTCGACTACTTCCGATTGGTTGGTTTCTATCTCTTTCATCACTGACATGTGTCACTCCATTCAACACGTCGGGCACCCGGTACCAACATCGGCACCAACCAAAGCACCCGGGGAGTGCGTCATTCTCAGCATGTTTCGGTGTGTCACCAGCCCATCGGAAAAAATTTTATTGCAAATTACGCCCCGCCGCAGAGCGCCTGAGCACGTTGCACGATATCGCTGTAGTCCATCTTGATGGATGGCATCGTAGGATTGGGTTTGGTGATGTCCTGGCCGTCCGACCAACCGCGATCTTTTGCCTGACTCCGTGCACTCCCGCTCAATGCGTAGACGGTCCCATCTGACGTCCGGGCCAACGCCTTAGGCGACGGTCCAAAGCACAACAGGTCAACGCTATCGACCGTAAACGGCCAAGCGTCTCCATAGTCTTTGCTCGAAACCTTCTGGGTCTTTTCCTTGGCACCGCACACACCCGAAGCGAGCATTGCCAGCACTGCTACCGATAACGTCATCCTTTTCATGTCCCAACTCCTTATTTTTTCAATGTAAAAGCCCTGAGAAGGCGCATCACCGCGCCCTTATCCTCATCGTCCAGGCTACGCACGTGCATCACGATTTCTAAGTCATCGTCGGACAGCTGATTTTCACCCACAGATGAGCGCTGGCCGGTCACCACGTAAAGGACATCTACCCCTTGTTCAGCAACTGCTGCCAGGTAACTGGCATCCGGGCTGCGCTCGCCCTTCTCATAGTTGTACTGACTGTTTTTCGAGGCGCCAGCCTTCGCCGCGAACTCGGTCTGATTGAAGCCCAAGCGCTCGCGCTCTTCTTTTAGGCGATCACCAATTCCCACAAACGTCTCCACGACGAGTTGACATTCCCACATTCATGGGAAATACTTCGCCTGTCATCACACGAAATCACACGAAACGAGACTATGCCGAACGCATACCCCACGGAGCAAGCTTGCCGAAAGGCACGTGAGCGACTCGCGCATCAAGGCCTCTCTGCAAAAGACTGGGCCGATCAGCACAACTTGACCCCGTCCACGGTGTACGCCGTGTTGAACGGACAGAAGAAATGTCTGCGGGGCGAGTCCCACCGCGCTGCGGTGTTGCTCGGTATCAAAGACGGCGTCGTCACAAATTAGGCCCGTTGGCTCAGGTAGGAAACCAGAAGATGAAACGCTCAGTTCTAGCCAACCGCAAAGACGTAGTCAGCGCCGTCATTGCCGCTTACCCCGGGGGTCGGCACTACGCCGCGGCTGACCTTGGGATGCCGATCAAGAAGTTTGATAACCAGGCCTATGAGAACGCTGGCAGCCGGCCGCTGAGCGACGAACATATCTATCGCCTCGAGCAAGTTACGGGTACGTCATATCTGGCGGATTACATCACCGGCATGTATGGCGGCATGTTTGTGCCCGTCGCGGTGCCTGGAACGCTGGATAACGTCGAGCTGTACAACCGTTCCGTAAGAGCTGCCGCCAAGCGTGGGTTGGTTGACCAGATCATTGCCCGGGCCCTGGACGACGGTGTCATTGAGCAGGGTGAGGCTGAAGTCATCGTTTCCGCCCTGATGAAGTACATGTCAGCCCGCTACGCCGAAGTGCTAGCGACCATTCAACTGCACGGCCGGGGGTTCGCTGGGTGAGCACCTACAAACTTGTCTGCCCTCACTGCCTTGGCCGCATGCGTATCCGCACCAGCGAAGGCACACACATTTTCCTGCGGGTGGCCTACCTGCAATGCACCAACGAGGCCTGCGGCTGGTCGGTGCGGGCTGAGTTCGAAATGACTCATGAAATGAGCCCCAGCGGTATGGCTAACCCCTCCGTCAAGTTGCCCATCGCCGACATTGCCCTGCGCCGTGCCGCGATGAAGTCCGCCAACGATCAACCCGACCTGCTCGACCAAATGGAAATGGAGTGTGCGCAATGAACCATGAAGAGCTTGACCACGACTACCGCAGCAGCATGCAACGGGTGGCGTTCGCTTACCTGCAACGGCACGAAGCGCAGCATCTGGTGGACTCTGACCTGCTGTACGAAAACTGCGTTCGGCACATGACCACCGCATTGGAAGTCCCGGTGTTCATGGCGCAGAAGCTGGTGCACAACGCCTGGACCGAATTACAGGTCATCAACCAGCGCAAGTGGATCGGCGTGGATTGGGGCAACAGCCCAGGCAGCACTGTCGTCCACCTGATCGATACCCGGGCCGACCTTCGGTACCCGGTTCCGGCAAGGCTGCTGCCGCAGACCCTGCTCGCCCAGCGCGATGAAGCGCTGAAGCAACACCCTCAGTAAACCCCGTTTAAACAACCCGCCCTGCCCCGCCTCCCGTGGGTTTGGGTGAGCTTTGCCCGAAATCCGAGGTGGACCATGCAAATCGACGTCGCCATCACCGCAAAACTGCCCCGCGAAGAGGCCGAAGCGCTGCTCCAAGCGCTACGAAGCCAGTACGCCCAGCAGTTCAACGAGCATTGGTACGACGACCGCTTTCGCAGGATCCCCGAGGGTTTGCGGCATGGCTCGTTGCTCGCGGCCTTCCCGGTGATGTCCGCGCAAAAACGCCTGATTGGCGCCCTTAAATACAGTCTCGGCGAAGTGAAGTAAGACCCGATGAATAAGCGTCTCGACATTTCCCATGGCTCAAAAACTTATGTACGTAAGCCCATGGAACACAAGCTGCGCGCTGATGTGCTTCAGCGCCTTGAGTCCGATTACGGCCTGCAACACATGGTTGGCACGAATTACATGCGCAAGGGCACTTGCCCTCAGTGCAACCAGAAGCGCTTGTTTTCTCGCCATGATGAACCCTGGTTTATTCGCTGCGGCCGTGAGGACAAGTGCCGATACCAGGCTCCAGTCAAGGAGCTTTACCCCGACCTTTTTGACGACTGGAGCAAGCGAGCGCCAGCCACCAACGATGAGCCGACAGCAACCGCAAAGGCATATCTCACCTTTGCTCGCGGCTTTCGGCTGGAGCTGATTGAGGGCTGGTACACCCAGGAAAGTTACTTTGACCGCGACCTGAATATTGGCTCGGCCACGGTGAGATTCCCCCTGGAGCATGGCGGGTACTGGGAGCGCTTGATCGACCAGCCCTCACGCTTCGGCAAAAAGAAGGCTCGCTTCCAACCCAAGCAAAGCTACAAGGGCTACTGGTGGTGTCCACCTTGTATCGATGTACTCCAGGTTGATGAACTGTGGATTGTCGAGGGCATTTTCGATGCCATCGCGCTCATTCATAACGGCATTTCCGCTGTTGCAGCGTTGTCCTCCAACGCTTTTCCTGAGGAATCGTTGAAGGCCTTGATAGCGGACTGTGAGGGGAAGCCGCCGAAGTTGGTCTGGGCCCTGGATAACGAGCCTGGCGCGCAGAAGTACACTAAATCGTGGGTCAGGCAGGCTCGCGAGCTGGGCTTCGTCTGCGAGGCCGCGCAGATCCCGCAACCAGATGCTCGCAAGGTCGATTGGAACGATCTGCATCAGCGCTGGGCGTTTCTGGACGGTGACGAGGCACGTGCCCAGCGGATCGACAAAGACCTCAAAGAAGCCAAGCACCAGGGCGCTCTGCTGATCGCCGAGAGCGCCACCGATAAAGCATTGCTCATGTACCAGTGGCGGGAACGGGAGGAGTTTCACTTCTGTTTCGACTCCCGCTTGTACTGGTGGAAGTTGGATATTTCCAAGTTCAACAGCGCCAAACAGGCGCTCGATGACAGCGACAAAAAAGAAGACCAACTACTCAACGAAAAGGCCATTCGCGAAAAGGCACTGCGCATGTCTGGCTGCGTGGTCGAGATCGCGAATTGCTACCCCAAGGCACTGTATTTCCAGCGCAACGAGATAACCGACGAGTCCTGGTATTTCTTCCGCGTCGATTTCCCACACGACGGCGGCTCCGTGAAAAACACCTTCACCGGCGGCCAGGTCGCTGCTGCCAGTGAGTTCAAGAAAAGGCTTCTTGGCATGGGCGCCGGGGCGGTATTCACCGGCAGTGGACAGCAGCTGGACAAGATCATGAAAGACCAACTGTTTGGCATTAAAACCGTCCAGACCATCGACTACGTCGGCTACAGCCGGGAATACGGCTGCTACGTGTTCAACGATGTGGCCGTTCGCGAAGGGCAACTGATCACAATCAACGAAGAAGAGTTTTTCGAGATGGGCAAGCTGAAACTCAAGAGTTTGCAGAAGGGAGTGAAGATTCAACTTACCAAGGATGCGAAAAACTACGACCCGCGCTGGCTAGATCTACTGTGGCAATGCTTCGGTACCCAGGGCATCGTCGCCCTGACGTTCTGGTTCGGCTCACTGTTTGCTGAGCAAATCCGTCATCGTTACCAGTCGTTCCCCTTCCTTGAGGCCACCGGTGAAGCCGGTGCCGGCAAGACGACCTTGCTGACATTGTTATGGAAACTACTCGGCCGTGATGGGTATGAGGGCTTCGACCCGTCAAAATCCACCAAGGCCGGCCGCAGCCGCTTGATGGGTCAGGTGTCTGGCATGCCTATTGTGTTGCTGGAATCCGACCGAAGCGGCGAAGACAAGGCACACACCAAAACTTTCGAATGGGATGAGCTGAAGGATTATTACGGCGGCGGCACCCTAGCGACCAAAGGGGTTAAAACCGCCGGCAACGAGACGTATGAGCCCCCCTTTCGGGGAACGATCGCCATCAGCCAGAACGCGCCGGTGGTGGCCTCCGAAGCGATCATGACCCGGATCGTCAAACTGCACTTCGTGCGGCCGAACGTGACCCCAGAGAGCCGCGCAGCTGCGGACTTACTCAACGCCTTGGAAGGCGCGACGCTGAGCAACTTCGTGTTGCAGGCCGTGCGCAAAGAAGCCGAGGTCATGGATCTGTTTGCACAGCGCCTGCCCGGCTACGAAGCGAAACTGCGCTGCCTGCACTCGCACTGCTTCGCTTGCGACACTCCTTTCAAAGACGAGCAAAGCGACTGCGTACATTGCGGCAACAAGCTGCGCGGCTACATCCGTGTCGAGCGGATCAACAAGAACCACGCCCAACTGCTCGCATTGCTCGACTGCCTGCGGATGATGGTTTCGCTCACCGATGCGCAGATCAGCAACACCCGCACCCAGATTATTCGCATGGCGATAGAGCGCCAGGCCTCCATCAGTTCCGATCATCCGGTCGTGGCCGAATTTTGGGAGGTGTACGAGTACCTGGAAGGCCTCGACGCCGATGGGCCCGTGGTCAACCACAGCAAGAAAGACAACATCATCGCCATCAACCTCAACGACTTCGTGAAGTGCGCCGCAGAGCATCGCCAGAAAATTGCCGATGTCAGCGAGCTGCGCGAGCGGCTGAAGGACTCCCGCTCTCGAAAGCTGATCGACATCAACAAAGCGACGGATAGCGCGGTGCGGGCTCACCAGGCCAAGCACAGCAACGCGGTCATCACCAAGCAGCCAATCGTGAAGTGCTGGCACTTCCAGGCCTGACCAATCGACAGCAACACACACCAGGCGCGGCAACGCCTGCCACTCAAGGAAAAGCACCATGCACAACAAAACGCTCAAAGATTCCTTTGACGAGTTGTTCCAGTACCAGGCCGAACGTCCGGCCATCCGCAAAGCCGGCTTCGAGGCGCTGGTTCGCTTGCTGCCGGTCGCGCAGCGCGACACAGGTCAAAGCGGGGTAATCGGGCGTTTTCTGCTCGGGTTGTACAACGGCCCGGCACATCCGTTTGACCTGACCGAGCTGCGCCGTCTCGACGCAGGCCTGTTCGACGACTGCATTGCAGTCCTGCGGCTGGATAACAGCCCCGAGCAAGAGGTTCACACCTTTTTCCCAGACGGCGATGAGATCTGGCAGGACCTGCGTAGGGTCTGGGCATGAAGTGGGCACCGAAACGCAACCGAGACGGGCAAGTGCAACAGAACTGTTGGATTACCGATAGCGGCTACACCGTGGCCGAGTGCCGATTGCCTGAAGCGCGGTACCCGATCACTCGCCCAGGCGGCGAACTGCCTTTCGCGTATGCGAAGGACCGGGACGAAGTCATAGCGATCATCAAGCAAGACCAGGCCTGAATGGCCTGAAAAGACGGTGCCGAGGAGCGGCAACCCCCCGACACCTACCACCAAAGGAGAAGCACCATGCAAGTGAATCAAACCCAAGGTAGCGCCGCAGAGGCTACCACAACCCCGTTGGCTATCGGAGACACGGTCAGCTACGTGGCAATCAGTGGCGGCGGTCGTAGCTATCGCTTCAGTGCTCGCAAAGCTGTGATTGAAGAGATCAACGGCGACGTAGCCACATTGCGTAGCGCCAATGGACGCACCACCACCCAGCCGCTGAGCAAGTTGACACCGGACGGCCAGCCCAACGCCCTGACGCGCATGCTCATGGGAGGGCAGTAATTATGTCTGTCAGCCCAGCGAGGACTCGGCCAGCCATGGCAAGTCAACGCCTCGACCTGCCCAGCCGCTGCGATATCTGTGGCAAAGCGCGCTCCACCCGCAAGCACCAGACCTGTAGTCAGGTTCGCCAGAAGCGCAAAACGCTGGAGTGGGCCGTTTTCATGGCAGAGCGGGAAGCAATAAGACAAAACCAAACGCGTCGCTACGCACGCTGACAATCAAAAAAAGCGGAACGCGGGGAGCGGCAACTCCCCCACCGCTTACCAGGAGAAGCACCATGCAAGCACAAATGCCCCGTGGAGGCGATGCGAAGGTCCAGGCCAAGCTACGCAAGCTGATGGCCCTCGCAGAGCGTGGCGAAGGCGGCGAGAAGGTTAATGCGCACCGCATGCTGGATAATTTGTTAGCGCGTCACGGCTTAACCCTCGACGACTTAAACGAGGAGTGCCGCGAAATCCGCTGGTTTCCGATTGTGACTGTGTACGACCGAAAGCTCGCGGCGCAGATCATGTCCAAGGTCTGCGACACATGCACCCCCAGCCTGTATACCAGCAAGAACCGACCAAAGAAGGTCGGTGTGGAAGTTACACCGGCTGAGGCAATTGAGTTCGAGCTTCACTTCGACACGTTGAGGAATGCTCTAGCTGCGCACTTCGACGAGGCCTTCTCCGCATTCGTACAGGCCAATCGATTATTTCCCGCGACCCCATCAGGCAGTAGGGACATGGCGCTGAGCGAAAGCGATATGCGGGTTGTCGCCATGGCTTCAGCGATAAAACCAACATCTGTCCGCCCCCGCCTGGAACGGAAGGGGAAGGTATGACGGTCCTCCTGCTTTTGTACTTATGCAGCGACGCAACTCGTACTGACTGCCAGGTTCTGCCTGCGCAAAGCTGGCATGGGCCGGATGCCTATGAGCAATGCATTGGCGCGTTGCCAGGGCTCACCCAGGCACTGAGCGCAACGAATCGGAACAAGCACAGATTCATTTGCGAGATTCAGGCGGACGATACGCAACCTGCAGGACGTGCCGCTCGGCCGGCGCTCATTCATCATTCATTTCGGATGTGAGGGACATCATGAACACAGCCTTTATCCTGATGGCCCAATACGACGGCCAGGCGATTATCTCGCTGGAGCAGGTTTGCCGGGACTACTTCACGCACCTGACGCCTGACATGTTTCAACGCAAGGTGATGAGCGGGCTGATCAAGATCCCGATCACTCGCCTGGAACGTAGCCAGAAGTCGGCTAAGGGGATCCATATCACCGACCTGGCCGCGTATCTCGATCTACAGCGCGCAGCCGCGGTTAAGGAGAACAACCAGCTCAACGGGTTAAAACACGCCGTTTGAGCCACTTCATTGATGCGGCGCCCAGTTGGACGGGCGCCCTCAATATCTCCTCGTACCATTTCCACTTCACATAGCGGTCACCCTTGCCACGTAGGTGGGTGTAGCGCCTCAGCGAATTCCAATCACGGTGCCCCGAAATACTCGCCACTCGGGGGATATCCCAGTCCATCTCGAACAGCCGGCTTACACCTTCGTGCCGAAGATCATGGAAGTGCAGATCCTTGATTTCCAGGAATTTGCAAGCCTTAGCCCATGACGTGGAGATTGATTCAGGGCTGTACGGGAAAATATCCTCGCCGGCACGGGGCATGGTCTGGAGGATCTTCCAGGCCTCATCTGGGATGTAGCACCAAACGTCGTTGCCAATCTTCTGGCCTGGGTTCTTCATGTCGCGTACCAACACCCGCTGGCCGGGCTCGTCGAGGTCATCCCAGCGAATCCGGGTTATTTCGTCGAGACGGCGAGTCGAGAACAGGGCGAAGCCGACCACTTTCATCATGTTGATGATGCTTCGACGGCGGGCCTGCATGTCCTGGTAATGCTTCATGAGCTTGCCCAGCTCGTCCAGCGTAGGGCGCCGGTCACGCTCGCGGCTTTTCAAGTTGTAGCCGAGCTTGCGTAGTACGCGCCGTGCGCCACCCATCGCCATAGGATCGAGCTGATAACCCCACGCGTCTTTGCCAATGGACAGCACCGCACCGAGGTGCGCCAGGTCGTTGCCAGCGGTCTGCGCCTGGACGCCTCCCCCCTCGGGGCTCATTCGCCACAGCGCATAATCGACCAGGCACTGGGTGTTGATATCGGTATCAGCCAACTTGCCCATGTACGTTTCGCCGATGGCCGTAAGGGTTGCACGTTTGGTCTTTCCCAGCGGCCGGGCTTTCTCGACCTCGACCAGGTACTGATTGATCATGTCTTTGAGCGTGACGCCTTTTCGGCTCGCCCGCTCAATCGCACCTGGTTCATCCAGTTCGGATTCACGCTTGCGCGCCCAGGCCTGAGCCGCCTGTTTTCGGGCGAAGGTCTGGCTCTCTTGATAGACTTGCACTCCGTCGCGCTTGATGCGGATCTGAGCCGTGTAGCTAACAGACCCATCCGCCAGTTTTCTTGCCCTGATAGTCGCCATGTCAAAAGTGGTACGCGTCAGTTTTGAAGTGGTACATCGTACCACCGAGCCCTCAAAAACGCCTGAAAACACCCGAAATCACGCCCAGAACACGTTGAAGAAAATGCTAGATAAACAGAGCTTTAGCCCAGTAAATACAAGGCCTACGCTGTCTCGGCGCTTTAGTGTTGCACCCATGATGGATTGGACTGACCCCCATTGCCGCTACTTCCTACGCATCCTCTCCAAACATGCCCTGCTCTACACCGAAATGGTCACCACCGGCGCGCTACTCAACGGCGACCATGAGCGTTTCCTGCGTCACCACGAGGCCGAACACCCGCTGGCCCTCCAACTCGGCGGCAGCGTCCCGGCAGACCTGGCCGCCTGTTCGCGGATGGCCCAGGAGCACGGCTACGACGAGGTGAACCTCAACGTCGGCTGCCCCAGCGACCGGGTGCAGAACAATATGATCGGCGCTTGCCTGATGGGGCATCCGGATCTGGTGGCCGATTGTGTGAAGGCGATGCGCGATGCGGTGTCGATTCCGGTGACGGTCAAGCACCGCATCGGGATTAATGGGCGAGACAGTTACGAGCAGTTGTGTGAGTTTGTCGGAACGGTGCGTGAAGCGGGTTGCACCAGTTTCACCGTGCACGCTCGGATTGCGATTCTGGAGGGGTTGTCGCCGAAGGAGAATCGTGACATTCCGCCGCTGCGTTATGACGTGGTGGCGCGGTTGAAGGCGGATTTTCCAGAGCTGGAGATCGTACTCAATGGCGGGATCAAGACGCTCGAAGCGTGCCATGAGCATCTGCAGACGTTCGACGGCGTGATGTTGGGGCGCGAGGCGTATCACAATCCGTATCTGCTGGCCGAGGTGGACCAGCAATTGTTTGGCAGCACCGCACCGGTGATCAGTCGGGCCGAGGCGCTGGCGCAATTGCGGCCTTATATCGCCAATCATCTGGCCGCGGGTGGCGCAATGCATCACATTACCCGCCATGTGCTCGGGCTCGGTACCGGTTTCCCGGGAGCGCGACGGTTTCGGCAGTTGTTGTCGGTGGATATTCACAAGACCCAGGATCCGTTGGCGTTGCTGGATCAGGCAGGGCAGTTGCTGGAAGGGCGTTAACCGTCACTTGCTTTGAACCTGCGGCCTGTTTTGGCATCGTATCTACCGATACCGCCCTGGCCTTTCAAACAGCCGTTTTCAGGTTGTTGCCGCCGGGGCCTTCGATACCTCTACACGCCCTTGAGTGGCTGCCGGCCCTCGGGTAATGTCAACAGACCCATAGGACAGAGCATACTCATGACTTCCAAGCTGGAACAACTCAAGCAATTCACGACCGTCGTGGCCGATACCGGCGACTTCGAGGCCATCGCCCGCATCAAGCCCGTCGACGCTACCACCAACCCTTCCCTGCTGCTCAAGGCTTCGGCCATCCACGGCTATGCCGAGCAGCTGAATGCCTGCGTGGCGGATTGCAAAGGTGATGTGGGCCTGGCCAGCGACCGTTTCGCCGTGGCGGTTGGGCAAGAGATCCTGAAGGTGATTCCAGGCCGTATTTCCACTGAGGTGGATGCGCGCCTGTCGTTCGACACCGATGCCATGCTCAAGCGTGCCCATCGCCTGATCGACCTCTATGAAAAGGCAGGCATTGGCCGTGAGCGCGTGCTGATCAAGATCGCCTCCACCTGGGAAGGCATTCGCGCCGCTGAGCAACTGGAGCGCGAAGGCATCCAGTGCAACCTGACCCTGTTGTTCTCCTTCGCCCAGGCTGCGGCCTGTGCCGATGCTGGGGTGTTCCTGATTTCGCCGTTCGTGGGCCGTATCTACGACTGGTACAAGAAAGCCAATGGCAACGATTACACCGGCGCCGATGATCCGGGCGTACAGTCGGTGACGCGCATCTACAATTATTACAAGGCCAATGACTACAAGACCGTAGTCATGGGCGCGAGCTTCCGTAACCTCAACCAGATCGAGCAATTGGCCGGTTGCGACCGCCTGACCGTCAGCCCGGAGCTGCTGGAGAAACTGGCGACAGACGAAGGCAAGCTGGAGCGCAAGCTGGCGCCGGGGCAAGCCGGGGAAACACGCCTGAACCTCAACGAATCCCAGTTCCGCTGGTTGTCCAACGAGGATGCCATGGCGACTGAGAAACTGGCTGAAGGTATTCGTCAGTTTGCCCGGGACCAGGAAAAGCTGGAAGCGTTGCTGCAAGCCAAGCTGTAAGGCGATACAAGCAGCATGAAAAAGGGCGAACCTTGGTAGGTTCGCCCTTTTTCATGGGGGGTTGATAATAGAACGCAGCGACTGAAAGGCTCGCTCCTGGCTCAGCCGCCGGGACGCTCCAAGGCATTCACCAGATCATGAAATGCCTCACGATTGGAGTCGTTCAGCCCCATGAGGATCTTGTGGGCTTCGAGCACCTTGATCCGCACTTCCTCTTCGGACTGATCCTGGTCTGGCAAGTCGTCCAGACATTCGGGGCACGGCACAGGATCGCCAACGATGTTGAACACCTGGTCGAAGCCCATCGATTGCAGAAGACGGGTGATGTCGTTGTGGGTGGTGACGACGGTGGGCAGCAGGCCAACCTTTTGCCGCGAGAGAATCGACAGCTTGGCCAGCAGGCCCAGGGTGGTGCTATCGATGCTGCGGGTTTCGGTCAGGTCGATCACGATAGCGCTGAAGTTCAGCGCGGTGAAGATCCGCTCAATAGTCGCATCCAGCGCCGAACACAGGGTCAGGCGCACTTCACCGACAAACTTCAGGACGAAGGTGCCGTCCTGCTCGGCGAACTGGATTCTACCGGTACTCATCAAAGATTCCTGCTCAACACTAACAGGGCGATATCATCCGGCATCTCCCCTAGCGTGGCTAATCCAAACACTTGGCGCAAGCCTTCCAGGCTGCCACCCGCTGCACTCACCCGCTGAGGCAAGGCCGCTTCCTTCTCTTTGAGTGTAGGTTCCGTCAAAAGGTCCAAAATGCCATCAGACATCAGCGTCAGGCTGAAGGTCGGCGGCAATTCCAGCACGTGGTCTTGGTAGGTGGCTTCGTTGAACAGCCCCACCGGCAGACCGCGTCCTTCGAGGTAACGCACACTGTCTGGCGTGTACAACACAGGCAACGGCAAATGACCGCCGATGCTATAGGTCAACAAGCCCGTCTCCTCGTCGATGACTCCACCGACCATTGTGACGTGTTTGCCCAGCTTACAACTGATCAGGCCTCGGTTGATATGCCCAAGGACTTCTGATGGCTTGAACTCTGGCAATGTGCCGTTGCGCTTGGACTCGAATAGCAACCGCGTGGTCATGAACTTCAGCAGCACCGTGACGAATGCCGAGGAAGCACCATGGCCTGAAACGTCAGCCAGGTAGAATGCCACTCGCCGTTCGTCGACCCGAAAATAGTCAACGAAATCCCCCGACAGATACAACGACGGGATGATCTGGTGGGCAAAGCGGAAATCGTCGACGGTCCAGGGGCTCACCGGCAGCATGTTCATCTGCACCTGGCGCCCGGCGTTCTGGTCTTCCTGCAGCAGGTTCAGGCTAGCTTCCAGCTCGCGGTTGGCGGTCTCGAGTTTTTCGCGATAGCGCTGGTTTTCCACCAACAGGCGTGAACGGTCCAGCGCACGGCGTACCGAGTGCTCGAGCACTGCAAGGTCTTCGAGGGGCTTGATCAGGTAATCCGCCGCGCCCAGGCGCAACGCCTCGACCGCATCGTTCATCACGCCCGCGCCCGAAACCACGATCACCGGGGTTTGCGAGGAAATCTCGGTAACCTGGCGAATGAGTTCGAGTCCGCCCATCTGCGGCATGCGCAGGTCGCAGATGACCAGGTCGGGCTTGTCTTGCTCGAATACCTGAAGACCCTGTTGGCCATTGCTGGCCTGCAGGACGCTGAAACCACTGTCTTCCAAGTAGGCCGCGAGGCTGGCTCGCACCACTTCGTCATCATCGATTATCAGCAGCGTGGCACTGGTTTTTGGCATGTGGGCAAACGGCGCCAGAATTAGGTTGGCGTAGCGGGCTGGGCTGTCTGGCCTGGCACGCACTACTGGATTCGCTTTCTAGCCTCTCTGTCGTAACGGTTTCGAGCTTTCGCCCGACACGCCATTACATCAGAGGTGCCCTTCTAAGGCGCAGACGGTACTCCCATCCGCGGGGCGTTTCAAGCGCATGCAAATAGCCGCTCGCCGTCTTTGTTTGTCAACGCACAGAGAGTTATAAGAACCGAGCGAAGCGTAACTCAATGAAAGGATCAGTCCCGAACAAACAAAGCATAAAAGCTAAAGAAGGCGGCATTCAGGACCGCCTTCCCGGGCTTGCAGGCCGAATTAAAAGTCGTCTTCGACCTGGCCATCCTTGACTTTGAACTCACGGTTTTGCAGGTAGGCGTTACGAATGAAGACGTATTTGTCGCCGCTCACCATTTTTTCCGCCGACAGCAGGCTGGCACGGGTGTCGACGATGTTCAGGCCCCAGATCGAGTTACGCACCGAGACATTGTCGATGTAACGATAAGGCAGGGTGTAGTTATCGACCAGTTTGGCAGGCGCGTCACGCACGGTGCTTGGCCCCAACAAGGGCAGCATCACGTATGGGCCACTGCCCACGCCCCAGTAGCCCAGGGTCTGGCCGAAATCTTCGTCGCTGCGTTGCAGGCCCATCTGGGTGCCCACGTCGAAGAAGCCCAGCAGGCCGAAGGTGGTGTTGAAGATCAACCGAGCCGTGTCGACCCCGGCAGCGGCCGGCTTGGCCTGCAGCACATTGTTGGCCAGGTTGCCCACGTCGCCGATGTTGCGAAACATGTTGTGGATGCCGTCTTCGAGAAATTGCGGCGTCACGTACTGATAACCCTGGGCCAATGGTTTGAGCGCATAGGTATCGACGGTGTCGTTGAAGGTGAAGATCGGACGGTTGATGCTTTCCCAAGGGTCTTCTTCCGTGGCGGCCTGGGCAGCGAACGGGACCAGCAGGACGCTGGCAGACAAACACAGCTGAGCTAGACGATGGCTCCAGCGCATAAGGTAGAACTCCTTGGATTGTTCAGGCAAGGGCGCCGGGCCCAGACGGTAAGGTGGCTAGTATAAGACGGAACGCGTGGATACACAGCACCGAAAAAAGAAGCGGGCTGTAGGACGTTTCCGCCACCCGGCGCTTCACTTCACTGTCACCGGACTGTCATCGAGGCTCGCTAGGCTACGGGTCATTTCAAGGACGTTCCCATGCCCCGCGCCGAAGCCCTGCCCCTCCCGGCTCCTCGCCTGACCGCCGTACTGTTTGGCCTTAGCGGGTGCCTGGTGGATTTCGGCGCACGCATTCGCCAATCCGGGGCTGTGCCCAACGAGCATGCGCAACCGACACCTGGCGCCCTGGAAAGCCTGCATCGCCTGCAACATCAAGGTATTCCCTGCGCCTGGCTAGACGAATTACCCCCTGCCATCAGTCATGCCCTGGCGACGTCATTGCCAGGCTGGATCAAACCGCCGCAACTTCCGGCAACAAATAATCCGTGGCCGGCGCCTCACGCCTGCTGGCAGGCCTTGATGGCGCTGAACGTCCAGCAATTGGATGGATGCGTGCTGGTCAGCGGCGAACCGAAACTGTTGCAGTCTGGGCTCAACGCCGGCTTGTGGACCATCGGCCTGGCCTCCTGCGGCTCCTTGTGCGGCCTGGGACCAGGTGAATGGCAGGCATTGAGCCAACAGGAACGGGAAATCCGACGCGCCCGGGCCACCGTGCAATTGTTTGGCCTGGGGGTGCATTCGGTGATCGACCATCTGGGTGAACTCGATACTTGCCTGGCGGATATCTGCCTGCGTCGATTCAAAGGCGAGAAGCCATGACCGGGATCATGCAGGGAGCGCGAGGGTGGATTACTCTTAAGGCGAGCCACGGACTTTTGACGCAGCGTCGCGGTCCATGGCTGTGCCTATCAATAAAGGGAGTACGCCAATGCCTGCCCGCCGCGAACTGCAAGAACAACTCAATACCCTGCGCGAGCAATTGGACCAGAACCCGCCGTTGTCCGAGCCTGAGCGTGAAAATCTGCATCAATTGATGGCTCAGATCGAAGCTGAAATCCAACTGGAAAACCAACTTCAGGACACCAACCTGGTCGACGGCGTGAACCTGGCCGTGGAACGTTTCGAAGTGGATCACCCAACCATTGCCGGGACGTTGCGCAATATCGTGCAAGCCTTGGGCAGCATGGGGATCTAATCCGTCGGACATTAAAAAGCCCCGCTAGCGATAGCGGGGCTTTTTTATATCCACGAACTCAAAGTATGGGAGCGAGCTTGCTCCCGCTGCGGCGCGAAGCGGCCCAAAAACCTGCAAATGCGGAGCATTAGACACACCGCACCCGCCGGTTTACGACTGCTTCGCAGCCGAGCGGGAGCAAGCTCCCTCGCCACAGTCCATCATCTTTCTTAAATGAATGGCATTACGCTCCCACAGGGGGGCTTTATTGGCGGACCAGGCGATGGTTCGGCAACTGCACCGCTTCGGTGCTGCGATACGGATTGATATCCAGCCCGCCACGACGCACATACCGCGCATACACCGTCAGTTTCTCAGGCTTGAGCAAGCGCTGCAGGTCAAGAAAGATCCGCTCCACGCATTGCTCATGGAAATCCGAATGCTGGCGGAAGCTAACGATATAGGCCAGCAGGCTGGCAGGGTCCAGGGCCGCGCCGCGATATTCCACCGCCACGCTGCCCCAATCCGGCTGGCTGGTCACCGGGCAGTTGGATTTGAGCAGATGGCTGTGCAGGCTTTCCTCGACGATGCGTGACTCGTCGCAACGCAGCAGTTCCGGGCGCGGGTGTGCGTAGGAGTCGACGTTGATGTCCAAATCGTCGATGCATACGCCAGGCAGCGCCACGATGCCTTCGCCTGCCACGTCCTTGAGGCTGCGAATCCGCACGCCCACCGGCTTGCCGGCAGCTGCCGACAGGTCCTGGCGCAGGGTGGCCTCCAGGCTGGCGGTGTCGACGAACGGGGTCTGGTTCAAGGAATTGAGGTACAGCTTGAAGGACTTGGACTCGATGATGTTCGGCGAATCCGCCGGAATCGAGAATTCGCCGATGGCCACTACCGGCTTGCCGGAAGGCAACAGCCACGACAGCTCGAAACAATTCCAGAAATCCACGCCTTTGTACGGCAAGGTCTCGCACGTCAGGCCCAGCTCCGCCCATTTCGCGGCGCGCGGGATCGGGAACAGCAAGGACGGCGTGTACGTGGCAATGTATTCGCTGGATTTGCCCAGCGGCGAGTGTTCGGCTGCGGGATGCATGGCGGAAACCTGACTGAAGAATCAGCGGATTCTATCAGCCTTTGCCGCCGCCTTTGAGTGCTTACTGACTGACTGTCAGGTTGCCTTTCATTCCGGCCTGGTAATGACCGGGAATATTGCAGGCGAACTCAAGGCGCGTGGCCTTGCTGAACGTCCAGGTCAACTCAGCGGTTTTGCCCGGCTCCACCAATACGCTGTTGGGATCGTCGTGGACCATGCCGGCCTGGCCGTGCCCCATGGCTGCATGATCCATGGCGCCATGAGCCATGTCCTGCTTCATCGCAGTCGGTGTCAACCGGCCGCTCTGCTGCATCTCGAGCATTTCCTGCTGGTGCTCGGCGTGAGCCGCCGCGTCGCCCAGATTGAATTCGTGGAGCAACTGGCCCTTGTTGACCAGTACAAACCGAACGGTTTCCCCCGCCTTGATCTCAATCGCGCCAGGCTTGAACGTCATGTCCTCCATCACCACATCGATGCTGCGCCCGGCCTTGGCCGCCGAAGCAGGCTCACCGAAATCGAAATGGGCCGGCGACGCCCACGACGGCGCGCTGAGGACCCATGCACAAGCAACCAGGATCAAGCGGTTTCGCATCAACATGTACATACTCCAACCGAATAAGGTTTAGCTTGTGGGAAACTCTATTCGTACAGGCCTGCCAGACGCCTGACAGTTTGATTACAACTTTGTCAGGTTGCGCCACGGCCTCGCCGGCCACGGTATAACGCCCTCGTTCCAACCATGCCTTGAGCTGCCCCATGAAACTGCTGATCGTCGAAGACCAAACCAAAACCGGCCAATATCTGCGTCAAGGCCTGGGCGAAGCCGGATTCAACGCTGACTTGGTGGCCGACGGCATCACTGGCCAACAATTGGCCTTGAGCGGTGAATACGCCCTGCTGATCCTCGACGTGATGTTGCCTGGGCGCGATGGCTGGCAGATCCTGCAAGCGGTGCGAGGCGCCGGCCTGGACACGCCAGTGCTGTTCCTCACTGCTCGGGACGCGGTACAGGACCGCGTACATGGCCTGGAATTGGGTGCCGATGATTACCTGGTCAAACCCTTCGCCTTTTCCGAATTGCTCGCGCGAGTGCGCAGCCTCTTGCGACGAGGCAGTTCGACACCCCAGGAAACCAGCCTGCAACTGGCGGACCTGCGCCTGGATCTGATCCGCCGCCGCGTCGAACGCAGCGGCCGGCGCATCGACCTCACCGCCAAGGAATTCGCCCTGCTGGAAATGCTCCTGCGCCGCCAGGGCGAAGTACTGCCCAAGTCCCTGATCGCCTCCCAGGTCTGGGACATGAATTTCGACAGCGACACCAACGTCATCGAAGTTGCGATCCGGCGCCTTCGCCTCAAGATCGACGATGAGTTCCCCGACAAACTCATCCATACCGTACGAGGCATGGGGTATGTGCTTGAAGAGCGCAGCCTGTGAGGGGGCGATGGTCACTGAGCAGTCGCCTGGCGCTGCTGTTCGCCGCCTGCACTGCCGTGGTGTCTTTGTTTGCCGGGGTTTTGTTCAGCCGGGGCAGCGAGGCGCATTTCATCGAGCTGGACCAGCAACTGCTCGAAGGCAAGCTGATCGGCCTGCGCCGTGCCTTGCAGGACTTCGATGCGGATAAGACCCAGAACCGCCTGGAAGATGAACTGAGCCGCCAGGCGGACCTGGCGCTACGCATCAAGAGCAGCGATGGCGAACGCTGGTATGACAGTTCGATCCGGATCCCGGCGCAACTACCGGAAGGTCCGGGCCTGTCGACCCTCAGCGATGCCGACGCCGATTACCGGGTGCTGAATGCCCCGCTCTACCCCGAGCGCCCAGGCTCACCGCAACTGACGCTGCTGCTGGACATCACGCACCACCAGCACTTCCTCCAGCGGATGCAGCGCCTGATCTGGCTGACCGTCGGCCTCTCGGCCCTGGCCACCGCCCTGCTCGGCGCCTGGGCCGCCCGACGGGCCTTGCGACCGTTGCGACGCATGGGCGCCATTGCCGGCAGTGTTTCGGCCCGCTCCCTCAATGCCCGACTGCCCGAAGAGCAAATGCCTGCCGAACTGGCGGAATTGGCCCACAGCATAAACGCCATGCTCGGACGCCTCGACGACGCCTTTCAACGACTCTCGGCATTCTCCGCCGACATCGCCCACGAGTTGCGCACACCGCTGTCGAACTTGCTGACCCACACTCAGGTCACCTTGACCCGCGAACGTTCGCTGGAAGATTACCGTGAGGCATTGCACGGCAATCTCGAGGAGCTGCAATGGATGGCGCAATTGGTCAACGACATGCTGTATCTGGCCAAGGCCGACCACGGTCTGCTGGCGCCCCATTGCGAACCACTGGAATTGGCCGCGGAAGCGGACGTGCTGCTGGAGTTCTTCGCGCCCCTGGCCGAAGACGCCAACGTCCGCCTGAGCCGCATGGGCGAAGGTTATATCGAGGGCGACCGCAGCATGCTGCGCCGGGCCCTCTCCAACCTGCTGGATAACGCCCTGCGCTTTACCCCGAGTGGCGGCGAAGTGCGGCTGCGGATTGTCGATGAGGCTCAGGTGGTGAGCCTCAGCGTGGAGAACAGTGGCGAGGGAATTTCCACGGACTTGCTGCCGCGCCTGTTCGACCGTTTCTACCGCGCCGACCCGGCTCGCCAGGAAGGCAGCAGCGAACATGCCGGATTGGGACTGGCGATCACCCGTTCGATCATCCTCGCCCATGGCGGGCAGATCCGGTGTGAGTCGGCCGATGGCTGGACGCGGTTTCGAGTTGAGTTGCCGAAGGCTAGGCAGCCCTGACACAAGCCCTATGGTGAGGGATACCCCCACCATAGGGGTCTTTGAATTATCAGGAATACCGCAACGCCTGCGCCGGCTCGATCTTCGCCGCACGCCACGCCGGGTAGACGGTGGCCAGGAAGCTCAGGATGAACCCGGCAGAGCAGATCAGCAGTACATCGCCGCGCTGCAGCTCCGACGGCAAGTTGCTGACGAAGTACACATCGGAACTGAAGATATGCTGGCCACTGACCCTTTCCAGCCAGCCTACCAGCTCACTGACGTTCAGCGCCGCAATCACCCCCAACACGCCGCCAATCAGCGTACCGACGACACCGATCACCGTACCCTGGACCATGAAGATCGCCATGATCTGCCTAGGCGTGGCACCGATGGTGCGCAGGATGGCGATATCCGCACCCTTGTCGTTCACCACCATGATCAGCGTGGCAATGATGTTGAACGCCGCTACCGCGACGATCATCAGCAACAGCAGGCCAATCATGGTCTTTTCCATTTTCATGGCACTGAACAGGCTGCCCTGGGTGTGGGTCCAGTCGTCGGCCTTGAAATCCGCGCCAAGGCTCGTGGCGATGTCAGCGGAGACCTTCGGCGCCGCATACAGGTCCTTCACCGCCAGGCGCACACTCTGCACCTGGTTCGGCTGCCAATGCTGCATCTGAGCCGCGTCGGCCAGGTGGATCAAGGCCATGGAGCCGTCCAGTTCGGCGCCTACCTTGAACACACCCACGACGTTCAGCCGCTGCATGCGCGGAGTGATACCGCCAGGTGCAGTGCTGACTTCCGGCACGATCAACGTCAGCTTGTCACCGACATTCAGGCGAAAACGCCGGGCGGTGATTTCGCCGATCACCACACCATATTCGCCTGGCTTCAAGGCATCGAGACGCCCCTGGACAATATGCTGGGCAACGATGGACACCTTGCCTTCCTGGGCCGGATCAATGCCGCTGATCTGGATCGGCTGCATCGAGCCCTTATGGCTGAGCATGCCTTCCATTTCGGTGAACGGCACGGCGGCAGTGACTTCGGGGTTTTTCAGCGCCGCGGCGGCCACCGGTTGCCAATCGTCGATCGGGTTGACGCCGACGAGAGTGGCGTGGGGCACCATGCCGAGGATGCGCGAACTCATTTCACGCTGGAAACCGTTCATCACCGACAGCACCACGATCATCGCCAGCACACCCAGGGCGAGGCCGATCATCGAGGTCATGGAGATGAACGAGACAAAGCGATTGCGGCGCTTGGCGCGGGTATAGCGCGTGCCGATAAAGATCGATAACGGTCTGAACATTCGCGGGGCACCGTATAAAAATAAAAGACCCGGCGCTTGCAGCAAACGCCGGGTTTCGGTCGGTCAGATGGGCGTCAGGCAACCTTCCTGCAAGTGCAGGACGCGGTCCATCTGGCGGGCCAGGTTCATGTCATGGGTCACCACCAGGAACGCGGTGCGCATCGACGTGCTGAGTTCCAGCATCAAATCCTGAATGCCTTGGGCAGTGTGGGAGTCGAGGTTGCCGGTCGGCTCATCGAGCATCACCAGGCCAGGCCGGTTGACCAAGGCGCGGGCAATCGCCACGCGTTGACGCTCGCCACCGGACAATTCGGCCGGCTTATGCTCCAGGCGATGGCCCAGCCCTACGCGCTCCAACAACGCCGTGGCACGCTGACGGGCTTCTGGAATCGCGGTGCGACCGATCAACAGCGGCATGCAGACGTTCTCCAGCGCCGTGAACTCGGGCAGCAAATGGTGGAACTGGTAGACGAAGCCCAGGGAACGGTTGCGCAGCAGGCCACGGGCCTTTTCGTTCAGCGCCGAGAGCTCTTCGCCCGCCAGCCAGACACTGCCGGCGGTCGGCGTATCGAGACCGCCCAACAGGTTGAGCAAGGTGCTCTTGCCCGAACCGGAGGTACCGACAATCGCCACGCGCTCGCCCGGATGCAGCTCCAGTTGCAGGCCCGACAACACCACCACCGACTCCGGGCCTTCCTCGTAGGATTTACCCAGGTTGCGGCAGCTCAAGATTGCTTTTTCACTCATGCCCGACTCACTCATAACGTAACGCCTCCGCAGGCTGGGTGCGCGCGGCACGCCAGGCTGGATACAGGGTGGCGAGGAAACTCAGGACCAACGCGGCGCCGCAGACCATCAACACATCATCTGCCTGCAATTGCGACGGCAGGTAGTCGATGAAATACACGTCGGCGTTGAGAAACTTGTGCCCGATCAGGCCTTCGAGGGCGGCAATCGCGGCGCTGACATTCAGCGCGGCGAACATCCCGACCAGCGCACCGACGAACGTGCCGATGACGCCGATGACCGTGCCCTGGACCATGAAGATCCGCATGATCTGCCCCGGCGTGGCGCCGAGGGTGCGCAGGATGGCGATGTCGCCCTTCTTGTCGTTCACCACCATCACCAGGGTAGAGATGATGTTGAACGCCGCCACGGCGACGATCAGCAACAGCAGCAGGCCGATCATGGCTTTTTCCATGCGGATCGCCTGGTACAGGTTGCCGTGGGTGCGGGTCCAGTCCCGAGCGTAGTAGCGGTCTTCGCCAAGTTGCTGGGCGATGGTCCAGGCGGCGCGCGGCGCCTGGAACAAGTCATCGAACTTCAACCGCAGGCCTTGGACCTGGTCCGGCTTCCAGCGATGCAGGCGCGCCAGGTCCTGGAGGTTGGTGACGCCCAGGTAACCATCCAGCTCGCCGGCGCCGACATGGAAAATGCCAACTACGGTAAAACGTTTCATGCGCGGGAACATGCCCCCCGGAGTCACTGTGACTTCCGGGGCGACGAAGGTCAGCTTGTCGCCGATGGCCACGCCAAGCTTGGCTGCGGCCTTGTCACCGATGACGATCCCGAAACTGCCCGGCGCCAGGTCGTCGAGTTTGCCCTGTTGCATGAAGTTATCGATGATCGACACCTGCCGTTCCAGCGCAGGGTCGATGCCATTGAGCAAGACCTTGGACACCTTGCCGTCATTGGTCAGCAGCCCCTGCATCTGGGTGAACGGCGCAACGGCCAGCACCTGAGGGTTCTGCTTGACCTTGGCGGCCAGGCTCGGCCAGTCGCTGATGGCTTCGCCGGATTCGAGGGTCGCGTGGGGCACCATGCCCAGCACGCGGGTGCGCATTTCATGATCGAAGCCGTTCATGACCGAGAGCACGACGATCATCACGACCACGCCAAGGGCCAGTCCGATGATGGAAGTCAGGGAAATGAACGATACAAAATGATTGCGGCGCTTTGCACGGGTATAACGCGTGCCGATAAATACGAAGAGAGGTCTGAACATGTCGGGGCTTGTTCGGAGGGAAAAGGAACGTCCTTGTGGCGGGGGTCACAAACCAGCTTTACACTCAGACCACCGCCGCTACCATGGGTTCGCCATGTCGACATTAGATGAAGAAGATCGCCGCGAATACTACCGTATCGAGGACACGATCGCACTGGAAATTCGGCCCCTCTCAATTCCTGAAGCCGCCGGCCAGGAAGTGTTGCAGGATCCTTCTCCACTGTTCAATCTGCTCAGTGAACTGCACCTGAGCGAATTCGAGTCACAACACCTGCTGCGCCAGATCAGCGAGCGCGAACGCAGCATCGCCGCCTATCTCAAGGCCATGAACAAACGCCTCGACCTGCTCAGCCAGGTCATTGCCCTGACCGTGCTCGGGGAAATCGGCGAACCGCAACCGGTGATCATTTCCGAAGGCGGCATCGACTTCCAATACCCCACGCCAATTGCCGTCGGCACGCATCTGTCGATCAAGCTCGTGCTGATGCCGCAAGCCCTTGGCCTGCTGCTGCGAGCGCGCGTCACCCATTGCGACCCCAAGGGTGGCGGCTACGACGTGGGCACCGAGTTCGAACATCCGACCGATGCCCAGCGCCAGCTGCTGGCCCGCTACATCCTGCAAAAACAGGCGCAAGAACGGCGCCTGGCCCGGGAACTGAACGAATCAGGTATCAATAAGGAACAACCGTGACCCTCATTTATGGCCACCGCGGCGCCAAGGGCGAAGCGCCGGAAAATACCCTGACCGGTTTTCAGGAGTGTCTCAAGCACGGCGTGCGCCGTTGCGAGCTGGACCTGCATCTTTCGATGGACGGCGAGTTGATGGTGATCCATGACCCGACCCTCAAGCGCACCACGGATCGCCGGGGCAAGGTGGTGGAGCATTCCGCCGCCGAGCTGGTGACCTACGATGCGCGCAAGGGGGGCCCGGGCTGGATCAAGCCGTGCCCGATCCCACGCCTGGAGGAGCTGTTCGAGAAGTGCGATTTCGAGCACTGGCAACTGGAGGTCAAGAGCGCCTCACGCACCCGCGCCGCCGCCACCGTCCTGGGAATTCGTGAGATGGCCCAGCGATTCGGGCTGCTGGACAAGATCACCATCACTTCAAGCTCACGGGAAGTGCTTAAGGCGGCCCTGGACCTGACCCCGGACATTTCCCGCGGCCTGGTGGCCGAATACGCCTGGCTCGACCCGCTGAAGGTCGCCCAGAGTTATGGCTGTGAGATTTTGGCGCTGAACTGGACGCTGTGCACACCCGAGCGCCTGATCAAGGCCCAGCGCCAGGGGCTGCACGTGTCGGTGTGGACGGTCAACGAACCCGCGCTGATGCGCAGGCTCGCCGACTTCGGCGTTGACAGCCTGATTACAGACTTTCCCGGTTTGGCCACTGCCACGCTTGAGAAAGGCTGAAATCGGTCTCCCCGGCCGGCTCAGGCCACCGGCCGGAGCCGCTCAAAAAAGCCGGTTGAGCCCGTCATAGGCCGCTACCCGATAGGCTTCGGCCATGGTCGGGTAGTTGAACGTGGTGTTGACGAAGTATTTCAGCGTGTTCAGCTCGCCCGGCTGGTTCATGATCGCCTGGCCGATGTGCACGATCTCCGAGGCCTGGTAGCCGAAACAGTGCACGCCTAGCACTTCCAGCGTTTCGCGGTGGAACAGGATCTTCAGCATGCCTTGCGGCTCGCCGGCGATCTGCGCTCGCGCCATGCTCTTGAAGAACGCCTTGCCCACTTCATAGGGCACCTTGGCCTGGGTCAGTTCCTGCTCGTTCTTGCCGATGGAGCTGATTTCCGGAATGGTATAGATGCCGGTCGGCACGTCGTTGACGAAGCGCCAACTGCCATTGTCGACGATGCTGCCGGCGGCTGAACGGCCTTGGTCATGAGCAGCACTGGCCAGGCTCGGCCAGCCGATCACGTCACCGGCGCCGTAGATGTTCGGCACGCAGGTGCGGTAGTTCTCGTCGACTTCGATCTGGCCGCGGCTGTTGACCTTCACGCCGATGTTTTCCAGGCCCAGGGTGTCGGTGTTGCCGGTACGGCCGTTGCACCAGAGCAAGGCGTCGGCCTTGATCTTCTTGCCGGACTTGAGGTGCAGGATCACGCCGTTGTCGACGCCTTCGACACGGTCGTAGTCTTCGTTGTGGCGCACGGTGATGTTGTTATTGCTGAAGTGATAGCTCAGGGCCTGGGAGATTTCCGAATCCAGGAAGCTCAGCAACTGGCCACGGTTATCCACCAGCTCCACCAGCACACCCAGGCCGCTGAAGATCGAGGCGTATTCGCAACCGATCACGCCGGCACCGTAGACGATGAGCTTACGCGGGGTGTGACCCAGGCTCAGGATGGTGTCGCTATCGTAGATACGCGCATGGTTGAAATCGATGTCAGCCGGGCGATACGGGCGCGAGCCAGTGGCGATGATGATGTGCTTGGCCACCAGCTTCTCGACCACGCCGTTACCGCAGACCACTTCCACCGTCTGCTCGTCGGCAAAGCTGCCGGTGCCGAAGAACACATCGACACGATTGCGGGCGTAGTAGCCAGTGCGCGAAGCGACCTGCTTGGAAATCACCTTCTCGGCGCTCTTGAGCACGTCCGGAAAGGAGAACCAGCGTGGCTCGCCGATGGCCCGGAACATCGGGTTGGTGTTGAACTGCATGATCTGCCGGACCGAGTGACGCAAGGCCTTGGACGGGATGGTACCCAAGTGGGTGCAGTTGCCGCCGACCTGCCGACGGCTGTCGACCATCGCCACCTTGCGCCCCGCCTTGGCGGCGTTCATTGCCGCGCCTTCCCCCGCCGGGCCGGAACCCAGTACCACCACGTCGTAGTTGTAGACAGCCATGCGTACTCCTCAGAACAGGCCGCGGCACCACACCGGCACCGACGGCTAAATCATGCCGGCAGCGGCATGAAGGAACAATTTTCAGGCCGGTTCACGAGCCCGGCCACAGTCTATAGAAGCGTCAACGCCGCGCACATTACCCCTTGGTCGCGTCATAGGCTAGTTTTGGCTGCGCTATTTCGCCACAGGCAACCTTTCAGGGCGCTGTCATCATTGGGTTTTCCCGCCCGCTATCCGTTCAAACGCATCGTTTGTACGAACGACGAAACGGTCGTTGTCCCGCAACACGAAAAATACCCCGATGCCATGTTTTTCGGCATAGTCCCAACCCCGTTCAGGACCGAGAATCAGCAACAGCGTCGATAGTCCATCGGCCATCAGCGCCGAAGGATGAATCACCGTGACTGACGCCAGGTCATGTAGGACCGGTGTACCGGTGCGTGCGTCAAACGTGTGGGAGTAACGCCTGCCGCCCTGCTCGAAATATTTACGATAATCACCGGACGTCGAAACCCCGTAATCATTGACTTCAATGACACGCTCGGCCACCTGCCGGTCGTCCCGCGGCTCCTCCAGGGCAACCCGCCAGGGCGAGCCATCGGGTTTGCGTCCGACGGCCTTGAGTTCGCCCGTCGCCTCGGCCAGGTAACTGTCGAGCCCCAGGGCTTGGAGCCGGGCGGCGATCCGGTCGACGGCGTAGCCTGCGGCGATACTGTTGAAATCAACTTCCACCGCTGCGTCCTTGCACAGGCGGTCACCGTCGATGCGCAAGTGATCGTGCCCGACGCGCTGACGTACCAGGGCCAGGGCTTGTTCGGTCGGCACTTTCTCTGCCCGTGACTGGGGCCCGAAGCCCCACAGGTTGAGCAATGGTTCCACGGTGAGGTCGAAGGACCCGTCGCTTTGAACCGACAACTGCTCGCCGACACGGATCAATTCCAGAACCGGACCTGGCATGACCTGGCAGCTATTGGCCGGCAGCGCATTGAAGCGTTCGATGTCCGAGTCACTGCGATAGGTCGAGAACTGCCGATCCACTTCGGCAAGGATGTTTTCCACTTCGACCTGCACCAGTTTCGGATCGGGCCCGGCGGAATGCCTGACGTACTGGATGGAATAGTGACTGCCCATGGTCGGGCCGTCGAAACGCTCCAGGGTGTCGCCATTGCCACAGCCGGACAACACGCCGGCAAAAACCACAAGCATTGCCCACCGTCCAGTTAACAAATCTTCATCTCCCCTCAAAACCGCGCCGGCCATTATGGGCTTCAGTGCCAGTCCAAATGCAAAACCCTGTGGGAGCGGGCTTGCTCGCGAAGGCAATCAAACAGGCAGTATCTCGGTTGAGTTTGCCGACCTCTTCGCGAGCAAGCCCGCTCCCACAGGAGATACAACCCCCATACAAGATTTGTCAGAGTGAGTACCTACCCATGCCTTCCACCACGAGCAACGGCAAGGCGATTTTTCGCGTTGTCAGCGGCAACTTCCTGGAGATGTTCGACTTCATGGTCTATGGCTTCTACGCCACGGCCATCGCCAAGACATTTTTCCCTACCGACAGCGCATTCGCCTCGCTGATGCTGTCCCTGGCCACGTTCGGTGCCGGATTCCTGATGCGCCCCTTGGGGGCGATTTTTCTCGGTGCCTATATCGACCGTCATGGACGGCGCAAAGGCTTGATCATTACCCTGGCGATGATGGCGCTGGGCACCATCCTGATCGCCTGCGTGCCGGGCTACGCCACGCTGGGCGTGGCCGCGCCCCTGCTGGTGTTGCTTGGGCGTTTGCTGCAGGGCTTCTCCGCCGGCGTGGAACTGGGCGGCGTGTCGGTGTACCTGGCAGAAATCTCCACGCCGGGGCGCAAGGGTTTCTTTGTCAGTTGGCAATCCGCCAGTCAACAGGCTGCAGTGGTCTTTGCCGGCCTGCTGGGCGTGGCCCTCAATCACTGGCTGAGCCCGCAGCAAATGGGCGAATGGGGCTGGCGGGTACCGTTCCTGGTGGGGTGCATGATCGTACCGGCGATTTTCGTGATCCGTCGCTCCCTGGAAGAAACACCGGAGTTCCAGGCCAGGAAACATCGGCCTAGCCTGTCGGAAGTTATCCGCTCCATCGGCCAGAACTTTGGCATCGTCTTGGCCGGCATGGCGCTGGTGGTGATGACCACCGTGTCGTTCTACCTGATCACCGCCTACACACCGACCTTCGGCAAGGCCGAGCTGAACCTGTCGGACCTCGATGCGCTGCTGGTCACGGTCTGCATCGGCTTGTCGAATTTTTTCTGGCTACCGGTGATGGGTGCGCTCTCCGACAAGATCGGGCGCAAACCCTTGCTGCTCGGCGCGACGGTGCTGGCGATCCTGACCGCCTACCCGGCGCTGGCCTGGCTGGTGGCCAACCCCAGCTTCAGTCACCTGCTGATCGTCGAGCTGTGGCTGTCGTTCCTGTACGGATCGTACAACGGCGCCATGGTGGTGGCCTTGACGGAAATCATGCCGGTCGAGGTGCGCACCACTGGCTTCTCCCTGGCCTACAGCCTGGCGACCGCGACATTCGGTGGGTTTACGCCAGCGGCGTGTACCTATCTGATCCATGTGCTGGACAACAAGGCGGCGCCGGGAATCTGGCTCAGTGGTGCGGCGGTGCTGGGGTTGATCGCCACCCTGGTGTTGTTCAAGGGCAATCGGCATGAGCTGCGCACGGCGCAGGCTTCGGTCGTCGGCGGCGCCTGATCTATCGCTATCGTCGGATCGCCGCCCGAAGCAAGCTCGCCCCCACAGGATGTACGCGGACAAACTGTGGGAGCGGGCTTGCCCGCGAAGAGGCCGGCCCACTCAACACAAAATCTCCAGATACAAGAACGCCCCGACAAGTCGGGGCGTTTTCACAAGCGGCTGAAGCTTAGCGCGGGAACGCTGGCGGGTTGACCCCGGCCATGTCTTCCATCACGCGAACCACCTGGCAGCTGTAACCGAACTCGTTGTCGTACCAGACGTACAGGACAACGCGGTTGTCTTGGCAAATGGTTGCTTCGGCATCCACTACACCGGCGTGGCGCGAGCCAACGAAGTCGGTGGACACCACTTCCTGGGAATTGACGAAGTCGATCTGCTTGTGCAGATCGGAGTGCAGCGCCATGTAGCGCAGGTACTCGTTCATCTCTTCACGGGTGGCAGCTTTCTCAAGGTTCAGATTGAGAATGGCCATCGACACGTTCGGCGTCGGCACACGGATGGCGTTACCGGTCAGCTTGCCGGCCAACTCTGGCAGGGCCTTGGCGGCGGCGGTGGCAGCACCGGTCTCGGTGATGACCATGTTCAGCGCGGCACTGCGGCCACGGCGATCGCCCTTGTGGAAGTTGTCGATCAGGTTCTGGTCGTTGGTGTACGAGTGGACCGTTTCGACGTGACCGTTGACGATGCCGAACTTGTCATTCACAGCCTTGAGCACCGGCACGATGGCGTTGGTGGTGCAGGAGGCGGCGGAGATGATCTTGTCGTCAGCGGTGATTTCGCCGTGGTTGATGCCATGGACGATATTTTTCAGCTTGCCCTTGCCAGGCGCGGTCAGCACGACGCGGTCGATACCCGGGCAGGCCAGGTGTTGGCCCAGGCCGTCGGCGTCACGCCATACACCGGTGTTGTCCACCAGCAACGCGTTCTTGATGCCGTACTGGGTGTAGTCCACCTCGGTCGGGTTCTTCGCGTAGATCACCTGGATCAGGTTGCCGTTGGCACTGATGGTGTTGTTTTCTTCATCGATGGTGATGGTGCCGTTGAACGAACCATGAACCGAGTCGCGGCGCAGCAGGCTGGCACGCTTGGTCAGGTCGTTCTCGGCGCCCTTGCGCACCACGATGGCCCGCAGGCGCAGGCCGTCGCCGCCACCGGTTTTTTCAATCAGGATGCGCGCCAGCAGACGGCCGATACGACCGAAGCCGTACAGGACCACGTCGGTGCCTTTGCGAGCCGAAGCGTTCTGCTGGCCAACCACATCAGCCATCTCTTCACGAACGAACTGCTCGGCGCTACGGCCGTTGCCTTCGTTACGGAATTTGAAAGCCAACTTGCCCAGATCCACCGAGGCCGCGCCGAGCTTGAGCTCGCTCATGGCTTTGAGCAGGGGGAATGTTTCGTGGACGGAGAGTTCGCTGTCGTCCGAAGAACGGTGGCGAGCAAAGCGGTGGGCTTTGAGGATCGCGATGACAGACTGGTTGATC
Source organism: Pseudomonas sp. Q12-87 (assembly GCF_001269755.1). Lineage (NCBI taxonomy): Bacteria > Pseudomonadati > Pseudomonadota > Gammaproteobacteria > Pseudomonadales > Pseudomonadaceae > Pseudomonas > Pseudomonas sp. Q12-87. Next base: position 215,722 of record NZ_LHVI01000023.1, read on the forward strand.
AGGCTGCGGCCATAGATCGAGCTCACCACGTTGTTATTGCGGTAGAGCTGACCGATGAGAGGGATCATCGCTTCGGCGAGCGCTTCACGATCAATCCATTCACCAAGACACTGGTCGGGCTTCTGAGTCACGGTAACCTTCCACATGTAGGGGCTGAAAAAAGGGGCTACATTATGCCGCCGAGTCTTCGGCGGAGCAATGCGCGCCCGTCGCGCCGTGGTTTTCCTGTCTGCCTGGGTAGTCTGCGACTGACAGCGGCCCCCTTCCCCCGCTACAATTGTCGACTTTGTCGCAACGCTGGAGCTCAACCTTCCGTGCCCGTTCTGCGTCTTCCGCTTCTCCCTGCCGCGGCAGGTAAACAGCACTGGGGCAACCTGCCCGGTGCCGCCCTGAGCCTGGCCATCGCCGAGGCTGCCAGCGCTGCAAAGCGCTTCACCCTGCTGCTGACCGCCGATAGCCAAAGTGCCGAACGGCTGGAGCAGGAGCTGAGTTTCTTCGCTCCGGATTTGCCCGTGCTGCATTTCCCGGACTGGGAAACCCTGCCCTACGATCTTTTTTCGCCTCACCAGGACATCATTTCCCAGCGAATCGCCAGTCTCTATCGGCTGCCGGAGCTCAGTCATGGCGTTTTGGTAGTGCCTATCACCACGGCCCTACATCGCCTGGCGCCCACCCAGTTTCTACTCGGCAGCAGCCTGGTGCTGGACATCGGCCAGAAGCTCGATGTCGAGCAAATGCGCACTCGCCTGGAGGCCAGTGGCTATCGTTGCGTCGACACGGTGTATGAGCACGGTGAGTTCGCGGTACGCGGCGCGCTGATCGATCTGTTCCCGATGGGCAGCAAGCTGCCGTACCGCATCGACCTGTTCGATGACGAAATCGAGACCCTGCGCACCTTCGACCCGGAAAACCAGCGCTCCATCGACAAAGTGCAGTCGATCCGCCTGTTGCCGGCCAAGGAATTCCCGCTGCAAAAAGACGCCGTGACCCGCTTCAAGGCGCGGTTTCGCGAGCGCTTCGACGTAGATTTCCGCCGCTGCCCGCTTTTCCAGGACCTGAACAGCGGAATCACTCCCGCCGGTATCGAGTACTACCTGCCGCTGTTTTTCGAAGAAACGTCCACCCTGTTCGATTACCTGCCCTCGGACACCCAGGTGTTTTCCCTGCCGGGCATCGAACAGGCGGCGGAGAACTTCTGGAACGACGTGCGCAACCGCTACGAAGAGCGCCGCGTCGACCCGTCCCGGCCCTTATTGCCGCCGGCCGAGCTGTTCCTGCCAGTGGAAGACTGTTTTGGCCGCCTCAAGAGCTGGCCACGGGTGGTAGCGAGCCAGCAGGACGTGGAAACCGGCGTCGGCCGTGAACGCTTCCCGGCCAAGGCACTGCCGGACCTGGCGATCGAAGCCAAGGCCACGCAGCCACTGGCGGCGCTTGCCGGCTTCCTCGATGCGTTCCCCGGCCGCGTGCTGTTCACCGCCGAGTCCGCCGGTCGACGAGAAGTCCTGTTGGAGCTGCTTGAACGCCTCAAGCTGCGACCGAAGACGGTAGACAGCTGGCCGGACTTCGTCGCGGGCAAGGACCGATTGGCGATTACCATCGCGCCGCTGAACGACGGCCTCGTCCTGGATGACCCGGCCCTGGCGCTGGTTGCCGAAAGCCCGCTGTTCGGCCAGCGCGTCATGCAGCGCCGCCGTCGCGAGAAACGCGCCGACGCCACCAACGACGCGGTCATCAAGAACCTCACCGAGCTGCGCGAAGGCGCGCCGGTGGTGCACATCGACCATGGCGTGGGCCGTTACCTGGGCTTGGCGACACTGGAAATCGACAACCAGGCCGCCGAGTTCCTGACCCTCGAATATGCCGAAGGCGCAAAGCTCTACGTGCCGGTGGCGAACCTGCACCTGATCGCCCGCTACACCGGCAGCGACGACGCCCTGGCCCCGCTGCATCGCCTGGGCTCGGAAACCTGGCAGAAAGCCAAGCGCAAGGCGGCCGAACAGGTGCGCGACGTGGCCGCCGAGCTGCTGGACATCTACGCCCGCCGCGCCGCCCGCGAGGGCTACGCCTTCGCCGATCCGAAGGCCGACTACGAAACCTTCAGCGCCGGTTTTCCGTTCGAAGAAACCGTCGACCAGCAGACCACCATCGAAGCCGTGCGCGCCGACATGCTCGCACCCAAGCCAATGGACCGCCTGGTCTGTGGCGATGTGGGCTTCGGCAAGACCGAAGTGGCGATGCGCGCCGCGTTCATTGCCGTGCACGGCGGCAAACAGGTCGCAATCCTCGTCCCGACCACCCTGCTTGCCCAGCAGCACTACAACAGTTTTCGCGACCGCTTCGCCGACTGGCCGGTGACCGTGGAAGTGATGAGCCGTTTCAAATCCACTAAAGAAGTCAACGCCGCCGTGGCCGACCTGGCCGAGGGCAAGATCGACATCGTCATCGGCACCCACAAGCTGCTGCAGGACGACGTGAAGATCAAGAACCTCGGGCTGGTGATCATCGACGAAGAGCACCGCTTTGGCGTGCGTCAGAAAGAGCAGCTCAAGGCCCTGCGCAGCGAAGTCGACATCCTGACCCTGACTGCCACGCCGATCCCGCGCACCTTGAACATGGCGGTTTCGGGCATGCGCGACCTGTCGATCATCGCCACACCGCCGGCCCGTCGCCTGTCGGTACGCACGTTCGTCATGGAGCAGAACAAGAGCACGGTCAAGGAAGCCTTGCTACGGGAGCTGCTGCGGGGCGGCCAGGTCTATTACCTGCACAACGACGTGAAGACCATCGAGAAATGCGCCGCCGACCTGGCCGAACTGGTCCCGGAAGCCCGTATCGGCATCGGCCACGGGCAGATGCGCGAGCGTGAGCTCGAACAGGTGATGAGCGACTTCTACCACAAGCGCTTCAACGTGCTGATCGCCTCGACCATCATCGAGACCGGCATCGACGTGCCAAGCGCCAACACCATCATCATCGAGCGCGCCGACAAGTTCGGCCTGGCCCAGTTGCATCAGTTGCGCGGCCGGGTCGGGCGCAGTCACCACCAGGCCTACGCATACCTGCTGACGCCGCCACGCCAGCAAATTACCCCGGATGCGGAAAAGCGCCTGGAGGCCATCGCCAACACCCAGGACCTCGGCGCCGGCTTCGTGCTCGCCACCAATGACCTGGAAATCCGTGGCGCCGGCGAGCTGCTGGGCGACGGCCAGAGTGGCCAGATCCAGGCCGTGGGCTTCACGCTGTACATGGAAATGCTCGAACGGGCGGTCAAATCGATCCGCAAGGGCGAACAGCCGAACCTCGACCAACCCCTGGGTGGCGGGCCGGAAATCAATCTGCGCGTACCGGCGCTGATTCCGGAAGATTACCTGCCGGATGTCCACGCGCGGCTGATCCTCTACAAACGCATCGCCTCGGCCAACGACGAGGAAGGTCTCAAGGACCTGCAAGTGGAGATGATCGACCGCTTTGGGCTGCTGCCGGAACCGACCAAGAACCTGGTGCGCACGACACTGCTCAAGCTCAAGGCCGAGCAACTAGGCATCAAGAAAGTCGACGGCGGCCCCAACGGCGGTCGCATCGAGTTCGAGGCCCAGACGCCGGTCGATCCGCTGGTACTGATCAAGCTGATCCAGGGCCAACCCAAACGCTACAAATTCGAAGGCGCCACGATGTTCAAGTTCATGGTGCCCATGGAACGCGCGGAAGAGCGTTTCAATACCGTAGAGGCGCTGTTCGAGCGCCTCACTCCGACCACTGCTTGAAGGACGCCACATGCGCCTGTTTCGCTCACTGACCTTGCTGATGACCCTGGTCGCTCCCCTGGCGTTTGCCGACGACCTGTATCAGGTTGAAATGATCCTGGTCCGGCAGAATGCGGAGCCGACGATTATCAGCCGCGCCGCGCCGGAAGACTGGGACGCCGGCGCACAGCGCCTGGGCTCGGACAGCCAGCGCACGCCAGCACTGGGCAATATCGTCGAAAAACTCAACGCCAGTGGCCAATACACCGTATTGATGCACAAGGCGTGGCAGCAGAACCTGGGCGAACAGAGCCGTAAAATCGCCGTCAGCGATGGCGCCGAACAGTTCGGGCAGTTTCCCATCGAGGGCACTCTGGATTTGAAACTCGGCCGTTTCACCGACGTAGACGCCGATTTCTGGATCAACCAGATCGATGCCAACGGCCTGGTCACCGCCAGCGAACGCCTCAAGCAGCAGAGCCACACCAAGAACGGCCAGTTGAATTTCCTCGATAACGGCCACCTCGGCCTGCTGATCAAGATCACCTCCCTGACCGCGCCCGCGCCACGGCAGGCACCTGACGTCATTCCGGACTGATCGGCGCGCCTATGCCTTCGCCCCTGAGCAAACCCCTGGCCCCTTCCTGGGTCAATCGGTTCAAGGAACAAAGCCTGGAGCGCGGGCGCCGTTACGCGCTTGAAAACCGGGTCAGGATCGTCGAGGCGGGCGATAGCACGATCACCGCCAGTTGCGAAGGCTCCGGCGGCAACATCTACCGTCAGACCATTCGCCTTAAAGAGTCAGCCAAGGGCACGCTGATTCTGCTTGAAGCGGCTTGCTCCTGCCCGGTACGCATCAATTGCAAGCACTGCGCGGCGGTACTGCTGCAAGTCCAGGAAACCCTCGCTTACCCCGCCGCGGAAAAAGACGCGCAGTTGCTGGAAAAACTCCAGGCAGTGCTGGACAACCGCAGCCCCAAGGCTCCACCGCAAGTGCTGGTGGACAATGTGCAACCGGTGCCTCGCCTGTGGTTGGCCAGCATCGAGTTCAGTGCCTTCGAGCCACGTAACGGCAAGATGCAGCGCTACATCCAGCACCGGGCCGCCCTGTCCTTCAGCTACCTGGACGAATACGTCAGCGGCCAGCGCAACACGGACGTGCTGATTCGCCAGGAAACCCAGACGCTGCGGATAAAACGCCATACCGATGTGGAACAATCCTACCGCGAACAGCTGCGCATCCTAGGTTTCAAAATCGCGACCCGGCAAAGCAAAGCTCTGCCGGAAAGCGCCGGTGAGCTGTACGAAATGGTCAACGACAGCGCTTGGCTGACGTTTACTCTCAATGATCTGCCCAAGCTGCGCAGCCAGGGTTGGGAATTGCAGATCGACGAGGACTTCGGCTTCGACCTCACGGCGGTGGACGAGTGGTACGCCACGGTGGAGGAAACACCGGAGCGGGATTGGTTCGACCTGGAGCTTGGCATTATCGTCAACGGTGAGCGCCTGAGCCTGCTGCCGATCCTGCTGAACCTGATGCGCTCGCACATCGAGCTGTTCAACCCGGAGCGCCTGGCCAGGCGCCGCGATGACGAGCTCATCCTGGTCAATTTGCCCCACCGCCCGAACTCGGAATTCGGCCCGCAACAAGTGGCCTTGCCTTATGGCCGGCTGAAGCCGGTGTTGGCGACCCTCGGCGAGTTCTATCTGCAAGAACCCGGCACCACCAAACTGCGCCTGAATACTGCGGACGCGTTGCGCCTGAACCCATTGCAAGATATGCCTTTGGCCTGGGAGGGCGGCGAACACATCCGTGGCCTGGCCCAACGCCTGCGCGATATCAAGGATTATACGGCGGCTGCCCCGGAAGGCCTGAACGCGACGCTGCGACCCTATCAGCTCGAAGGCTTGAGCTGGATGCAATCACTGCGACAGCTGGAGGTTGGTGGCATTCTCGCGGACGACATGGGCCTGGGCAAAACCCTACAGACCCTGGCACATATTCTCAGCGAAAAAAACGCCGGCCGCCTCGACCGGCCGTGCATGGTGGTGATGCCTACCAGCTTGATTCCCAACTGGCTCGACGAGGCGGCTCACTTCACGCCGCAGCTCAAGGTGCTGGCCCTGTATGGCGCCGGGCGCAAGAAGCACTTCGAACGGCTGGCCGAATACGACCTGATCCTCACCACGTATGCGCTATTGCCCAAGGATGTCGAACGCCTGGCTGCGCAGCCGTTGCACGTATTGATTCTCGATGAAGCCCAGTACATCAAGAACCCCACCAGCAAAGCCGCCCAGGCAGCCCGCGAACTCAACGCCCGGCAGCGCTTGTGCCTGTCCGGCACGCCCCTGGAAAACCACTTGGGCGAACTGTGGTCGCTGTTCCATTTCCTATTGCCGGGCTGGCTCGGGGACGCCAAGAGCTTCAACCGCGATTACCGCGTGCCGATCGAAAAGCGTGGCAGCGACGTAAGACTGCAGCACCTCAACGGTCGGATAAAACCCTTCCTGCTGCGCAGGACCAAAGAGCAGGTGGCGACAGAATTGCCGCCCAAGACCGAGATTATCCATTGGGTCGAGCTCAGCGATGCCCAGCGGGATGTCTACGAAACCATGCGCCTGGCAATGGACAAGAAGGTGCGCGACGAAATCACCCGCAAAGGCGTGGCTCGCAGCCAGATCATCATTCTTGAAGCGCTGCTCAAGCTGCGCCAGGTCTGTTGCGACCTGCGCCTGATCAACGACGCCGCCCTGCCCGCTCGAGGCAGTACCTCGGGCAAGCTCGACAGCCTGATGGAAATGCTCGAAGAACTGTTTGAAGAAGGCCGCCGGGTGCTGCTGTTTTCCCAGTTCACGTCAATGCTGGCCTTGATTGAAGATGAACTGAAGAAGCGCGGCGTCGACTACGCCATCCTGACTGGGCAAACCCGGGACCGACGCACACCGGTCAAGGAATTCCAGAGCGGCAAGCGTCAGATCTTTCTTATCAGCCTGAAGGCCGGCGGGGTGGGCCTGAACCTGACCGAGGCCGATACGGTGATTCACTATGACCCGTGGTGGAACCCGGCAACGGAAAACCAGGCGACCGACCGCGCCTATCGCATCGGCCAGGAAAAGCCGGTATTCGTCTACAAACTGATTGCCAGGGGCACAGTGGAAGAGAAAATCCAGCTGCTGCAAAAGGAAAAATCCGACCTTGCGGCCGGCGTGCTGGACGGCCGCGTGGCTGGAGACTGGAAGCTGCAAAGCGACGATATCGAGGCGCTCTTTGCACCGCTGCCGGACAAACTGGAAAAGCGCTGACAGCCGTCAATCAACCAGTTGAGCAGCCCTCAACGCACCGAGCGCCGCCAGCCAGCGAGGGTCCTGGCGGTATTCCGTGGACGCGTAAGCCTGGCCGCGCATACGGGCGATCCGCGCCGAAGGCTTGACCTTCAGGCGTTGGGCAGCGCTCAAGGCCAACTCCGCAGCCGCTCGGTCGTTGCACACCAGGCCCATGTCGCAGCCTGCCGTCAAGGCAGCCTCGATACGACTGGCGGCATCACCGACCACATGGGCACCGGCCATCGACAGGTCATCGCTGAAGATCACGCCATCGAATTGCAGCTCGCCGCGCAGGATGTCTTGCAACCAGCGACGGGAAAAGCCGGCTGGATTAGCGTCAACCTGCGGGTAGATGACATGGGCCGGCATGACGGCAGCCAGTTGCTTGCTCAGTTTGGCGAACGGTACCAGATCGTTGGCGCGAATCTGTTCGAGGCTGCGCTCATCGTTCGGGATCGCCACATGGGAATCGGCCTCGGCCCAGCCATGACCCGGAAAATGCTTGCCGGTGGCGGCCATCCCGGCAGCGCTCATGCCGCGAATGAACGCACCGGCCAGTAATGCGGCACGCTCGGGATCGCCTTCGAAGGAACGACTGCCGACGACGGCGCTGCGCTGGTAGTCGAGATCCAGCACCGGGGCAAAACTCAAGTCGAGGCCGACCGCCAGTACTTCGGTGGCCATGATCCAGCCGCACTGCTCGGCCAGGTATTCGGCGTTGGGGTTGTCAGCAATCGCCCGCATTGCCGGTAGCCGCACGAACCCTTGGCGCAGCCGCTGGACGCGACCGCCTTCCTGGTCCACGGCCAATAGAAGGTCGGGACGGATGGCGCGGATCGACGCGCTCAGCTCACGCACTTGCCGCGGATGCTCGATATTACGGGCAAAAATGATCAGGCCGCCCACTTCGGGTTGGCGTAACAGGTGGCGATCTTCAGCCGTCAGCCAGGTACCGGCGACGTCCACCATCAACGAGCCTTGCAGGCCAGCAGTCATAGCATTTCCTTAATAATGATGGACCCGTGACGACACAGGCATAACCGCCCCGCCTGGGACTGGGCCAGGCAGGTCGTGGTCATGCATTGAGTGATAGACGGGTTCGGAACGAGAGTCGGCATGGGCAGCTAGCTTAGCGGAAGTGGGCAGCCGCGCCCACCCAAGGACTCAAGCCTTGGCCAGGGCCGGGGCTGGGGCCGATTTGCTGCGCGGACGCAATTGTGCGGCGGCCATGATCTCGTCGGTGACGCCGCTTTCGGCACGCATGCCGGCAGCCAGGAACGGCACCATCAGGCGCATCACCTGCTCGATGGATGTGTTTACGCCAAAGTCGGTCTCGGCGATGGCCCGCAGCGCCTTGATACCGGACATGCTGAACGCTGCGGCACCAAGCATGAAGTGCACGCGCCAGAACAGTTCAATCGGTGGAATGCGCGGCGCCGCCTCGTTGACCAGCAGCATATAGCGGCGGAACACCTTGCCGTACATGTCTTCCAGATAACGCCGCAAGTGACCCTGGCTCTGGCTGAAAGCCAGGCCCAGAAGACGCATGAATATAGAAAGGTCGTTACCGCTGCGCGGCTGCACGACGAGGGCTTGCTCGACCAGGATCTCCAAGAGTTCTTCCAGGGTCGGCTTGACGTCAGGCTTGGCCTGGCGCCGCTCAAGCTCACGATCGAGGCTGAGGCAGAAGGGCCCGAGGAATCTCGAGAAAACCGCCTGGATCAAGGCTTTTTTCGAACCGAAGTGATAGTTCACCGCAGCCAGGTTCACCCCGGCCTTGCTGGTAATCAGACGCAACGAGGTTTCGGCGAAACCTTTTTCCGCGAACAACTGCTCGGCAGCATCGAGGATGCGTTCAACGGTTTCCGACTGGGCCATGGTAATTCCGCCTGACAAACACTTGTTTGAAACATACGTTTCAGCCCATGGGTTTGTCAAGCCTGCCCGGGCGTTTTGCGAACGTCCGGTCAGTTATTTAACCATCTTTTCCCGGACGGTAGCCACCTCTCCTCCAGATGCCCCTCCGACCGTCCAGCGGCCTGAGAAAAAAGGAGGATTGCCAAGCGGCGTCCACTGTATATAATCCCAGTCACTGTATAAAAAGACAGAGCGCTCATTATGATAAAGCTGACGCCACGCCAAGCAGAGATTCTGGCCTTCATCAAACGCTGCCTCGAAGACAACGGCTATCCGCCGACCCGTGCGGAAATCGCCCAGGAACTGGGTTTCAAGTCGCCCAACGCGGCTGAGGAACACCTCAAGGCGCTGGCCCGCAAGGGCGCTATCGAAATGACCCCGGGCGCATCCCGTGGCATTCGCATCCCTGGCTTCGAAGCCAAGGCCGACGAAACCACCCTTCCGATCATCGGCCGGGTAGCGGCAGGCGCCCCGATCCTCGCCCAGCAACATGTCGAGGAGTCCTGCAATATCAATCCATCGTTCTTCCATCCGCGAGCTGACTATCTCCTTCGCGTACATGGCATGAGCATGAAGGACATCGGCATCTTCGACGGCGATCTCCTGGCCGTGCATACCACCCGCGAGGCCCGCAACGGCCAGATCGTCGTGGCACGAATCGGCGACGAGGTCACCGTCAAGCGCTTCAAGCGCGACGGCAGCAAGGTCTGGCTCATTGCCGAGAACCCCGAATTCGCCCCCATTGAAGTAAACCTGAAAGATCAGGACCTGGTCATCGAAGGCTTGAGCGTCGGCGTCATTCGCCGCTAAAGGAGGCTTTATGCAGTTCCCTCACACACCACAGCACACACAACTTCCGCTGTTCGAGGCATTCATGGCCCAACCGCTGGTTCCAGTTCTGAAAGAGGTCATCGAGTCGCCCTGGGGCGTCGAGCCCGAGCCTTTTAGTGAACTGTCGTTACGTGGTGCGGCTGGGAGCTGCCTGAACCTTCTGGCGCCGGTTCTGCGAGAACTCAGCCAGGACCAGGATGCTCGCTGGTTGACGCTGATTGCTCCACCGGCCAGCGTTACCCAGGCCTGGTTGCGGGACGCTGGCCTGAATCGTGAGCGCATCCTGCTGTTGCAACCGCGAGGCACTCAAAGCGCCCAGCAGTTGACCTGCGAAGCCTTGCGCCTGGGTCGCAGTCACACAGTGGTCAGTTGGCTCAACCCGTTGACCACGACAGCGCGGCAACAGTTGATCAGCGCCGCCCGCATTGGGGACGCACAAAGCCTGAATATTCGATTGGGCTAAAGCAGGTGCGGGGCTTCTTCAAAGGCAGAGAAGCCGGCGGTCACGCTATCCAAAAAAGCCGACAGGCGGGATCAATGAAGAACCCGCGGTCCCTCTTCCTTGTTGAATTCGCCCTCAACCAGGCGACCTGCCATCTGGACGCCCACGCTGAGCATCGCCTTGGCAACTTCGACGTGTTGGCCCTGCAGGAATACCTTGGCATCTTCGGAAAAGTTCAGGGTAACCAGAGAACCCTCGTCTTCGGCCCTGCGCAGCTCGATGCGACCATCAGGAAGTTCGACTATTTCTAGAAAGGACGTTGGCATAAAAGTCTGTTCTCCACGAAAGGCGAGGATTATATAGTCATCAGCCAGGCTTCGCTCGGGATCTTGACCAAGCGTTATTTAACGTACGTAACTGGCCTGGAAAAACTCAGCACTCATTCAGGCCTTCACGAAAGCGTATCGCCAGGCTCTTCAAGTTCTGGCGCCAGCTCTCCAGCTCCTCCCGGCTCAACTCCAGCTCAGGGTCCTGTTCATCCAGATTGACCGCCACGATCAACGGCTGGGTCACGTCACCCTTGGGCTTGCGTGGAGCCCGTGGCGGCTCGAACAAGGCCGCATGGGCCGCCAATAGCTTCGCCAGCCAGGTTTCCGGGTTATGCGCCAGCTCGACCATTTCGGCCAATTCCGGGATAGCGATCGTTTCCAGCACTTCGCGGGTCAACAGCAGCTCGGCCCGCGCGGCATTCGCTTGGGGCAGGCGATAGAAACCGGCGATTTCATGGCACAACCCCAACAGCGCACCGTACAGGTGAAACAGCGCAGACTCGCGTCCTGCCTGGAGCAGAGCCGGGGAATTCATCGCACGCCCATCCTCGGCCCTGGTGAGCGCTTCGAGCGACAGACCGGCGAAATAGATTTTCTGATTGGTGCGGGTATAGAGTTCGTGGGCCATGGCGGCATCTCCCCAACGAAATGAAAGCTTCAGGCAAGGGCGACAGTGTCGTGGATCAACCGAGGCCACTGCAAGCCAAAAACAAAAAGGCCGCATGAAAACCCGTGGGTTTGCCATGTGGCCTTTTTGTTAGGTCAGTGCGGATTCAGCGATTGCAGGGGACGGCAGCGACCGAAACGTCGGACCGGTCCAGCGGGAGCAAGCTCCCTCGCCACAAGAGCCTCAGCTCCGCCCTCCAGACAAGTCCTGGCGATCAGCGCTTGTCTTCAACGGTCCATTTACCGCCGTCGTAGTACGCCTTCCACCCGGTCGGCTTGCCGTCGACTTCGGTCTGCACGTACTGCTCCTTGGTCTTGCGGCTATAGCGAATGACCGCTGGGCGCCCGTCAGGATCCTTCTGCGGCGCTTCGCAGAGGAAATGGTACTTCGGATCGATCTCATCCTTGTGCGGCACGATTTCCAACACCAACGGTGCACGGGTCTCGCGGTTTTTCGGGAACTGACTGGCCGCCAGGAACAGGCCGGACGCACCGTCGCGCAGAATGTAGGTATCGTTGACCTTCTCGCATTTGAGTTCGGGCATCTTCACCGGGTCCATTTTCGGCGGCGCCGCGTCACCGCTCTTGAGCAGCTTGCGGGTGTTCTTGCAGGTCGGGTTGGTGCAACCGAAGAACTTGCCGAAACGACCGGTCTTGAGCTGCATCTCGCTGCCACACTTGTCGCATTCCAGGCTTGGACCTTCATAGCCCTTGATGCGGTAGGTGCCCTCTTCAATCTCATAGCCGGCACAGTCCGGGTTGTTGCCACAGATGTGCAGCTTGCGTTTTTCGTCCAGCAGATAGGCATCCATCGCCGTGCTGCAGATCGGGCAACGATGCTTGCCGCGCAGCACCAGGGATTCGGATTCGCCCTCGTCGTCAGCGGCGATTTCATCGCCTGGCACCAGGTTGACAGTCGCCTTGCAGCGCTCCTTGGGTGGCAGGCTGTAGCCCGAGCAACCGAGGAACACGCCGGTCGAGGCGGTACGAATTTGCATCGGACGCCCGCAGGTCAGGCACGGAATGTCGGTCATGACCGGCTGGTTGGCCCGCATGCCGTTGTCCGGGCTCTCGGCCACTTCGAGCTTTTTCTTGAAGTCGCCGTAGAACTCGTCAAGGACGTTTTTCCAGTCTCGCTCGCCCTGGGCCACGTCGTCGAGATTCTCTTCCATGCCGGCGGTGAAACCGTAATCCATCAGGTTCGAGAAGCTCTCGGACAGGCGTTCGGTAACGATGTCACCCATCTTTTCCGAGTAGAAGCGACGGTTGTGCAGCGCCACGTAGCCACGATCCTGAATGGTGGAGATGATCGCCGCGTAGGTCGAAGGACGACCAATACCGCGCTTTTCCATTTCCTTGACCAGGCTGGCTTCCGAATAACGCGCCGGCGGCTTGGTGAAATGCTGCGTCGGATCGAGCTTGATCAGCTTCATCACGTCGCCCTGGGCCATATCTGGCAGGACGTCATCGTCACCAGGCTTGGTGATTTGCGGCATGACGCGGGTGTAGCCGTCGAACTTCAGGATACGGCCCTTGGCGCGCAGCTCGAAGTCACCGGCTCCGACGCTGACTGTGGTCGACAGGTATTGCGCCGGCAGCATCTGGCAGGCGAGGAACTGGCGCCAGATCAATTCGTAGAGACGCTCTGCATCACGCTCCATGCCCGATAGCTTGCTTGGCTCGGTGTTGGCATCGGACGGACGAATCGCTTCGTGAGCCTCTTGGGCGCCTTCCTTGCTGCTATAGACGTTTGGCGTTTCTGGCAGATACTTCTTGCCGAACTCGCTTTCTATATAGGTACGTGCCATCGCCACGGCGTCAGCCGAGAGGTTGGTCGAGTCGGTACGCATGTACGTGATGTAACCAGCTTCGTACAGACGCTGGGCCATCATCATGGTTTTCTTCACGCCAAAGCCCAGGCGGTTGCTCGCGGCCTGCTGCAGCGTGGACGTGATGAACGGCGCGGACGGCTTGCTGCTGGTCGGCTTGTCCTCGCGCTTGACGATGCTGTAGCTGGAAGCCTTGAGCTTTTCCAGCGCGGCCATGGCCTGTGCTTCATTGAGAGGCTTGAAGGCTTCGCCCTTCTCCCGGGCCACGTCGAAGCGCACGGTGGCGCCCTTCGCGGTGCCGAGGTCGGCATGGACTTCCCAATATTCTTCAGGGATGAACGCACGGATTTCCCGCTCGCGCTCCACCACCAGTTTCACTGCGACCGACTGCACGCGACCGGCCGACAGGCCACGGGCGATCTTGGCCCACAGCAATGGCGAGACCATGTAGCCGACCACACGATCGAGGAAGCGACGCGCCTGCTGGGCGTTGACCCGATCGATGTCCAGCTCGCCCGGCTGGGAGAAGGCCTCCTGGATGGCCTTCTTGGTAATTTCGTTGAACACCACGCGCTTGTAGCGGCTGTCATCCCCACCAATGGCTTCGCGCAGGTGCCAGGCAATGGCTTCCCCTTCGCGGTCCAAGTCCGTCGCGAGATAGATGGTGTCGGCATCCTTGGCGAGCCGGCGCAGCTCCTCGATGACTTTTTCCTTGCCCGGGAGGATCTCGTACTTGGCTTTCCAGCCGTGTTCCGGATCGACCCCCATGCGCGAGACCAGCTGCTTGCGCGCCTTGTCTTTCGGCGACAGCGCCGGCGCTTCACCAGCCGCAGCCTTGCCGCGCTTGGCGGCAGGCTCCTTGCTGGCGCTAGCCGAACCGCTGGTGGGCAGGTCTCGGATATGGCCGATACTCGACTTCACCACGTATTGGTTGCCCAGATACTTGTTGATGGTCTTGGCCTTAGCCGGGGATTCCACAATGACCAGCGATTTGCCCATGGATCAGAAAATTCCTGAATTCTAAAAAGTGAAAGGCGGTTGGCGCCTGACGCGGCACCGCTATATATAGTGGCTGCAAGGTGAGGTCAAGCGCAGGGTTGCCCGCATGTGGACCTCAAGACCTGGAAAAAATGCTCTCTTCGGCCTGCACCAAAGCAAAGCGTGGCACCTGTTCGCCGTCAACCTCGACGGACTCCTGGAACATGCTCAAGGGACGCACCCAAAAGCCGTAATCGCCATACAAGGCTTGATAGAAGACCACTTCTTCCTCGGTCTCGGAATGCCGCGCAATGCTGAATACGCGGTACTGCGGACCTTTGTAATGCTGGTAGAGCCCAGGTTGTATCGGCATGCTTTGGCCCTCACTCAAATCTTTTCAAAATAAAAATAAAATCTTTTTCTACTAAACCCGTAAAAACAAAAACCGGGGCACTTGGCCCCGGCTTCCATCGACGCAACGCTTAGACGCGTTCGAAGACAGTGGCGATGCCCTGGCCGAGGCCAATGCACATGGTGGATACGCCAAAGGTGCCGCCATTCTGCTTCATGACGTTGAGCAGCGTGCCGGAGATACGTGCACCGGAGCAACCGAACGGGTGACCCAGGGCGATCGCACCGCCGTGCAGGTTAACCTTCTCATTCATCTTGTCGAGCACTTTCAAATCTTTCAACACTGGCAGGGCCTGTGCGGCGAACGCTTCGTTGAGCTCGAAGAAGTCGATGTCGGAAATACCCAGGCCTGCACGCTTCAAGGCTTTCTGCGTGGCCGGTACTGGACCATAGCCCATGATCGCCGGGTCCACACCCGCCACGGCCATCGAACGAATCACCGCCATCGGCTGGATACCCAGGTCCTGGGCACGCTGGGCCGACATCACGATCATGCACGAGGCGCCGTCAGTGATCTGCGACGAGGTACCGGCCGTCACGGTGCCGCCCTTCGGATTGAATGCCGGCTTGAGGGCTGCCAGGCTTTCCAGGGTGGTTTCCGGACGAATGGTTTCGTCGTAGTCGAACAGCTTCAGGAAGCCATTCTCGTCGTAGCCCTGCATCGGAATGATTTCGTCCTTGAACTTGCCTTCCACCGTCGCCTTGTGGGCGAGCTGATGGGAGCGCACGCCAAAGGCATCCTGCTGCTCACGGGTGATGCCATGCATTTTGCCGAGCATTTCCGCGGTCAGGCCCATCATGCCCGAGGCTTTTGCCGCATGCAGCGACATGTGCGGGTTCGGATCGACGCCATGCATCATGCTCACGTGGCCCATGTGCTCGACACCACCCACGACGAATACATCACCGTTGCCGGTCATGATCGCCTGGGCGGCGGTGTGCAGCGCGCTCATGGACGAACCGCACAGGCGGCTGACGGTCTGGCCGGCCGCGGTGTGAGGGATCTGGGTCATCAGCGAGGCCATGCGGGCGATGTTCCAGCCCTGCTCCAGGGTCTGGTTCACACAGCCCCAGATCACGTCTTCGACTTCGTTGGGGTCGACCTCGACGTTGCGTTCCAGCAGCTTGCTGATCAGGTGCGCCGACATGTCTTCGGCGCGGGTGTTGCGGTGCATGCCGCCTTTGGAGCGGCCCATCGGCGTACGACCGAAGTCGACAATCACGACGTCTCTAGGATTCAAGCTCATAAATGTTCTCTCGCTCTAGTCGTTGGGCGCTTAACCGAAGAAGCTCTGGCCGTTCTTGGCCATTTCACGCAGCTTCGCGGTCGGGTGGTACAGCGCGCCCAGATCAGCGTACTGGTCAGCCAGGGCAACGAACTCGGCCACACCGATCGAATCGATATAGCGCAGCGCACCGCCACGGAATGGAGGGAAACCGATACCGTAGACCAGACCCATGTCGGCTTCGGCGGCGGTTTCGACAATGCCGTCTTCCAGGCAACGCACGGTTTCGAGGCACAGCGGGATCATCATCCAATTGATGATGTCTTCGTCGGTGACTTCGCGCTGCTCGTAGACGATCGGCTTGAGCACTTCCAGCACCGACGCGTCGGCCACCTTCTTCTGCTTGCCGCGCTTGTCGGTCTCGTAGGCATAGAAGCCTTTGCCGTTCTTCTGGCCCAGGCGCTTGGCTTCGTAGAGCACGTCCACAGCCGAACGACGGTCGTCTTTCATGCGGTCCGGGAAGCCTTCAGCCATCACGTCACGACCGTGGTGACCGGTGTCGATGCCGACCACGTCCATCAGGTATGCCGGGCCCATTGGCCAGCCGAATTTTTCCATGATCTTGTCGATGCGCACGAAGTCCACGCCAGCGCTGACCAGCTTGGCGAAACCGCCGAAGTATGGGAACAGCACACGGTTGACCAGGAAACCCGGGCAGTCATTGACGACGATCGGGTTCTTACCCATTTTCTTGGCGTAAGCCACGGTAGTGGCGACGGCATGTTCGCTGGACTTCTCGCCACGGATCACTTCCACCAGCGGCATCATGTGCACCGGGTTGAAGAAGTGCATGCCGACGAAGTTTTCCGGACGCTTGAGCGCCTTGGCCAGCAGCGAGATGGAAATGGTCGAGGTGTTCGAGGCGAGGATGGTGTCCTCCTTGACCTTGTCTTCGACTTCAGCCAACACCGCCTGCTTGACCTTCGGGTTCTCGACAACCGCTTCGACCACCAGGTCGACATGGCCGAAATCGCCGTAGGACAGCGTAGGACGAATGCCGTTGAGCACTTCGGCCATCTTCGCAGCCGTCATGCGGCCTTTGTCGACACGGCCGACCAACAGCTTGGCGGCTTCGGCCAGGCCCTGTTCGATCCCGTGTTCGTTGATGTCCTTCATCAGGATCGGCGTGCCCTTGGACGCCGACTGATAGGCGATGCCGCCGCCCATGATGCCGGCGCCGAGTACGGCAGCCTGCTTCACGTCGCGAGCGATTTCGTCATAGGCCTTGGCCTTTTTCTTCAGTTCCTGGTCATTGAGGAACAAACCAATCAGGCTTTGTGCAGCCGAAGTCTTGGCCAACTTGACGAAGCCGGCGGCCTCGACTTCAAGGGCCTTGTCGCGACCGAAGTTGGCGGCTTTCTGGATGGTCTTGATCGCTTCGACCGGCGCCGGATAGTTCGGGCCTGCCTGGCCTGCAACGAAACCCTTGGCGGTTTCGAACGCCATCATCTGTTCAATGGCGTTGAGCTTGAGCTTCTCCAGCTTCGGCTGGCGCTTGGCCTTGTAGTCGAACTCGCCGCTGATGGCGCGTTTGATGGTCTCAAGGGCCGCGTCCTGGAGCTTGCCAGGTTCGACCACGGCATCTACGGCACCGACTTTCAGCGCGTCTTCAGCGCGGTTTTCCTTGCCGGCGGCAATCCACTCGATGGCGTTGTCGGCACCGATGAGGCGCGGCAAGCGCACGGTTCCGCCGAAGCCTGGGTAGATACCCAGCTTGACTTCCGGCAGGCCGATCTTGGCGGTGGTGGACATGACGCGGTAATCCGCTGCCAGGCACATTTCCAGGCCGCCACCCAGGGCGACGCCATTGATGGCAGCAACGGTGGGGACGTTAAGGTCTTCGAAGTCGCTGAAAATACGGTTGGCTTCGAGGTTGCCAGCGATCAGTTCGGCATCGGGCAGCTTGAAGTTATCGACGAATTCGGTGATGTCGGCGCCGACGATGAACACGTCCTTGCCGCTGCTGACGATCACACCCTTGATCGAAGCATCTGCCTTGATAGTGTCTACGGCCTGACGCAGTTCATTCAGGGTTAGACGGTTGAACTTGTTGACGGACTCACCCTTGAGATCGAACTTCAGTTCGACGATGCCACTTTCAAGAGCCTTAACCGTGATGGCTTTACCTTCGTAAATCATCAACTGATCTCCACGATATGGAAGCTGAACAGTACACGTTGAACGCTGACCGCTGGTTTGGGCATTGACGTTGTCATCAATGCTACGCCAATCCGCCAGGCACACCCGTCAACGCGATAGTCGGGTTCTGTAGGAGCATTCTGAAAATACAAACGCTCAATTCATACGCCCGTTTGATTTGGGTACGTCACCTTCACGGAATTTCCGACAATTGTCAATCGCCCTAAACAGGGGCAAGAATTCGACTTTACGGTCATTTCCGAACCCCATGGATCCGCAACACGGCGGTGCATGAGCAGCCATTCATAGAATCAATAATTAGAAAAGTCGCCCTAATTGCAGGCGCGTCGGATTCAGTTGGCTACGCTGTCAGGAAGACGAGTGGATATTTGGGAATGATGGGGCGATGTGAACGACACCCGACATGAGAAATAAATTACCGGCCTGCCTGGCCAACCCGCCCGATGAGACTGTCGGGCTTTTTTACGCCTCAGGCCAGCGCCTTGAGCACGTCGGCAATGTCCTGCAAGATTCTGGCTTCGCCTTTTTCGCCCCAATACAAGGCAATCATTTGCCCATCGGCTTCGACTTTGTAGACGTTGGCCGGCAATTTTTCGAAATGATTGAGCAATGCCTCATCCTGGCAGACCTCGCGCCACTGGTTGACCCACACGCCCGGCGCCGTTTGCCAATAACACCAGCAGGCCGGTTGCTTGCCCCGCCGAGGCCGATGGTACTGGGCGCAAGGGTTCGGTGGCTGCTGACCGAGCCAGTGTGGCCACTCCTGGGGCGCCAATTGCATGGCCAGTCCCAGGCGCCGCGCTTCCATGCGCAGGGCCATGCGACCGCTCTGGACACGGGACGGGCGCAACCATGCCAGCGGACTTAACACCACCAACAGGATTGACAGCACTATCCAGACCGTCATATTCGTACTCCCCGATTCTGATGAGCCATCGACGCACATCGCCGTCAATGCGCTTGAAACCAGCCATACTTACCGTATCGCAATTCTCTGGAGTGCTTTCCATGTACTACAACCACGTCCTGGTCGCTGTCGACCTCACTGAAGAATGCGATCCCGTTGTCAAGCGCGCTCGCGCCCTGTGCGACGACAGAGACACGAAATTGTCGCTGGTGCATATCGTCGAACCGATGGCCATGGCCTTTGGCGGCGACGTGCCGATGGACCTTTCCCAATTGCAGCAACAGCAGTTCGACCAAGCCAAGGAGCGCCTGGACCGGTTGATCGTGAAATATCCGGACCTGAAAAAGGAAAACTGCCACCTGACCTACGGCCAGCCGCGCCAGGAGATTCATCATCTGGCCAAGGAACAGGGTTGCGACTTGATCGTTGTCGGCAGTCATGGCCGGCACGGCCTGGCGTTGCTGCTGGGTTCGACCGCCAACGATGTGCTGCATGGCGCGCCCTGCGATGTGCTGGCAGTGCACTTGGTCAAACGCAGCTAGTTCACTCACTGAACCTGTGGCGAGGGAGCTTGCTCCCGCTTGAGTGCGAAGCACTCACCGCCAGGGCTGCTTCGCAGCCCAACGGGAGCAAGCTCCCTCGCCACAGCCATTGAGCGGGCGGACTCAAGCGTCCAATTCAGCCCAACGCTCGACCAGGGTATCCAGCTCGGCCTGCAGTTGTTCCAAGTGCGCGATCACCTTGGCGGTTTCGGCAGCAGGACGCTGGTAAAAGCCGGCATCGGCCATTTCGGCCTCTACCGCTGCAATCTGCTGCTCCTTCGCATCGATGTCACCCGGCAACGCTTCCAGCTCGCGCTGCAGCTTGTAGCTGAGCTTTTTCTTGGCCGGCGCCGCTGCGGCGGCAGCTGGGGCGGGCTCGGCCTTGACTACCGCTGAGTTCAGGTCGGCCTTGCCGGATTTGCTCTCGGTTACCCCCAAAAGACGCGGCGAGCCACCCTGGCGCAACCAATCCTGATAGCCGCCGACGTATTCACGCACGAGGCCTTCACCTTCGAAGACCAGGGTGCTGGTGACCACGTTGTCGAGGAATGCCCGGTCGTGGCTGACCATCAGCACGGTGCCGTTGAAGGTCAGCAATACCTCTTCCAGCAGTTCGAGGGTTTCCACGTCCAGGTCGTTGGTCGGTTCGTCGAGCACCAGCAGGTTCGCCGGCTTGCTGAACAACTTGGCCAGCAACAGACGGGCGCGCTCACCACCGGACAGCGCCTTGACCGGCGTACGGGCACGCTGGGGGCTGAACAGGAAATCGCCCAGGTAGCTCAGGACATGGCGGCTCTGACCATCGATATCGATGAAATCGCGGCCTTCGGCCACGTTGTCGATCACGGTTTTTTCCAAGTCCAACTGGTGGCGCAACTGGTCGAAATAGGCCACGTCGATCTTCGTGCCCTCTTCTACCTTACCGCTGGTCGGCACCAGGCCACCGAGCATCAGCTTGAGCAACGTGGTCTTGCCGGTGCCGTTGGCGCCCAGCAGGCCAATGCGATCGCCACGCTGCAGGACCATGGAGAAGTCCTTGACCAGGAACGGGCCGCCCGGATGGGCGAAACTGACGTTCTCCAGCACCATGACCTGCTTGCCGGACTTATCGGCCGTTTCCAGCTGAATATTCGCCTTGCCGGTGCGCTCGCGGCGCTCGCTGCGTTCGACACGCAAGGCCTTGAGGGCCCGGACACGCCCTTCGTTACGGGTACGACGGGCCTTGATGCCCTGCCGAATCCAGACCTCTTCCTGGGCCAGACGCTTGTCGAACAAGGCGTTGGCGGTTTCTTCCGCTGCCAGGGCCGCTTCCTTGTGCACCAGGAAGCTGGCGTAGTCGCCGTTCCAGTCGATCAGGCCGCCGCGGTCCAGTTCGAGGATGCGCGTTGCCAGGTTCTGCAGGAAGGAACGGTCGTGGGTGATGAACAGCACGGCACCCTGGAAATCCTTCAAGGCCTCTTCAAGCCAGGCGATGGCACCGATGTCCAAGTGGTTGGTCGGTTCGTCGAGCAGCAGCAGATCCGGCTCGGACACCAGGGCCTGGGCCAGCAGGACGCGACGACGCCAGCCACCGGACAACTCGGCGAGGGTTTTGTCGGCGGGCAATTGCAGGCGGCTCAGGGTGCTGTCGACCAGTTGCTGCAACCGCCAGCCATCACGGGCTTCCAGGTCATGTTGCACATGCATCAACTTGTCCAGGTCGGCATCGGTGACGATGTTCTGGCTCAAGTGGTGATATTCGGCCAACAGCGCACCGACGCCGTCCAGGCCTTCGGCGACCACGTCGAACACCGTCCGCTCGTCGGCCACCGGCAATTCCTGGGGCAATTCGCCTATTTTCAGGCCTGGCGCACGCCAGACCGAGCCGTCATCGGGCTTCTGGTCGCCCTTGACCAGCTTCATCATGCTGGACTTGCCAGTGCCGTTGCGGCCGATGATGCACACCCGCTCACCACGGGCGATCTGCCAGGACACCTTGTCCAACAACGGCATCGCGCCGAAAGCAAGGGACACATCGCTGAATTTGAGCAGGGTCATGAGCTTCTCCAAAAACCGGGCGCGCATTCTACCTGAGATGAGACCTCAGGAGTCCGCCAATTTCGCAACTGAAGCACTCTGCACAACAAATGTTGCGAACTTGCGCCGACGGCCTTGCAAAGCTTTCGCCGGCTGCTGGCAAAAGGCTAAGCTACAGACAGTTACCCTGGGGTCACCCCTGGGCTTGTCATGTTTTTTCTGCCCGGATGTCTCATGCGCAGTCGCCTTTTCAGTGTTTTAACGTGTCTTTTTGTGTGTGCCACTGCCGCTCAAACCGCTCAGGCGGTGGATATTTCCATTCAACGCCAGTATTACGACGAGGCCAAGCGAGCCCTGGCCAAGGGCGATTCAGGCCCCTATTTTCGCTACAGCCAGGCCCTGCGCGATTATCCGCTGGAGCCGTACCTGGCCTATGACGAATTGACCGCCCGTCTCAAGAGCGCGAGCAACGCCGAGATCGAGAAATTTCTCGCCGAGCACGGCGACCTGCCCCAGGCCAACTGGATGAAGTTGCGCTGGTTGCGCTGGCTGACCGAGCGCGGCGATTGGGAGACGTTCGTCAAATACTACGACCCCAAGCTCAATTTCACCGAACTGGACTGCCTCAACGCCCAGTATCAGATTACCCATGGGCTGAAGGCCGAGGGCTACGCCAATACGGAAAAGCTCTGGCTCACCGGCAAATCCCAGCCGGCGACCTGTGATGCGCTGTTCGGCCTGTGGGCCTCCGAAGGCCAGTTGACCGAACAGAAGCGCTGGGACCGTGCCAAGCTGGCCGCCCAGGCTCGCAACTACCCACTGGCCAACAGCCTGAGCAGTGGCCTGACGACGCTCGCCCCACGCGGCAAACTGCTGGTGGATGTCGCGCAAAAACCCGAGCTGCTCAACCAGCCGGCGCGCTTCAGCCCAGCCGACGAACCGATGTCCGACATTGTCAGCCTCGGCCTGCGTCGCCTGGCCCGCCAAGACCCGGACAAAGCAATGGCCTTGCTGGATGGCTACGCCAGTATCATGCACTTTTCCCGGGATGAAAAAGTCGCCATTGCTCGCGAGATCGGCCTGACCCTGGCCAAGCGCTTCGACAGTCGCGCCTTGGACGTAATGACCCAATACGATCCGGAACTGCGGGACGACACAGTTTCGGAATGGCGCTTGCGCCTGCTGCTGCGCCTGGCCCGTTGGGACGACGCTTACCAGTTGACCCGACGCCTGCCGGAATCGCTGGCCAGCACCAACCGCTGGCGCTACTGGCAGGCCCGCACATTGGAGCTGGCACAGCCGCAGAACCCCGAGGCGCTGACACTTTACAAGCACCTGGCCCGCGAACGGGATTTCTATGGCTTCCTGGCTGCCGACCGCTCCCAGTCACCGTACTCGCTCGTCAACAAGCCATTGGTCATGAGCCAGGCGCTGATCAACAAAGTGCGCAACACGCCCGGTGTGCGCCGGGCGCTGGAATTCCACGCCCGAGGCGACATCGTCGACGGACGCCGCGAGTGGTATCACGTCAGCCGTCACTTCAACCGGGACGAGATGGTCGCCCAGGCGAAACTGGCTTATGACCTGAAATGGTATTTCCCGGCGATCCGCACCATCAGCCAGGCCAAGTACTGGGACGACCTGGACATCCGCTTCCCCATGGCCCACCGCGACACCCTGGTGCGCGAAGCCAAGGTTCGCGGACTGCATTCGAGTTGGGTATTTGCGATCACCCGCCAGGAAAGTGCTTTCATGGACGACGCCCGCTCCGGCGTCGGTGCCACCGGCCTCATGCAGTTGATGCCCGGCACCGCCAAGGAAACCGCGCGCAAGTTCAGCATTCCCCTCGCTTCGCCACAGCAGGTGCTGAATCCGGACAAGAACATCGAGTTGGGCGCTGCATACCTGAGCCAGGTGCACAGCCAGTTCAATGGCAACCGCGTCCTCGCCTCTGCTGCCTACAACGCTGGCCCCGGTCGCGTCCGCCAATGGTTGCGCGGCGCCGATCACCTGAGCTTCGACGTCTGGGTCGAAAGCATTCCCTTCGACGAAACCCGCCAATACGTGCAGAACGTGCTGTCTTATTCGGTGATCTACGGTCAGAAGCTCAACTCACCGCAGCCGCTGGTGGACTGGCATGAGCGGTATTTTGATGATCAGTGAGTGAATGGCGAACGCTGGCCTCAAGCAGCCATCTACCCCTGGAAAACAAAATGCCCGTATCGAAAGACGCGGGCATTTGTTTTGGTCGGTGGCTGGACTTTGTAAGTCGGTGGTGAACAGCGAATCTGGGAAGACCCCAGCCCCCTCTGTGGGAGCGAGCCTGCTCGCGAAGACGGTGCCACAGCCAACATCCCTGTGGCTGATCTACCGCCATCGCGAGCAAGCTCGCTCCCACATGGATTTCGGCTCACAATGACTCATGCTTCAGAACCGCCATGTTGGCTGAACTGCAACGCCGCCAACCGCGCATACAGAGCATTGCTGGCGACCAGTTCCTGGTGGGTACCAATGGCCACCACCCTGCCCTGGTCCATGACCGCGATCCGGTCGGCGTTTTTCACCGTGGCCAGGCGATGGGCAATGACCAGGGTCGTGCGGTTTTTCATCAGGCTGGGCAGGGCTTGCTGGATCAGATGTTCACTTTGCGCATCAAGGGCGCTGGTGGCTTCGTCCAGCAGCAGGATCGGTGCGTCCACCAGCAGCGCGCGGGCGATGGCCAGGCGCTGGCGCTGGCCGCCGGATAGCCCCAGGCCTCCGTCGCCCAGGTGGGTCTGGTAGCCGTCGGGCATTTTTTCGATGAAGTCATGGGCATGGGCGATCTGCGCGGCCTCACGCACCTGCGCGGAAGTCGCCTGAGGGTTTCCGTAGCGAATGTTCTCCTCGACCGTGCCAAAAAATAGCGCCGGGCTTTGTGAGACCAGGGCGAAATGCCGGCGCAGGTCCAGCGGATCGAGCAAGGTCAGCGGCACGTCGTCGATCAGGATCTGCCCTTGCGACGGATCGTAGAAACGCAACAGCAAGTCGTAAACCGTCGATTTGCCCGCGCCGGACGGCCCGACAAGGGCCAGGGTCTCGCCGGCATGGACCGTCAGGTCGAGGCCGTCGACCGCGTAACTTTCCGGCCGGGACGGGTAGGAAAACCGCACGCCTTCGAGGCGCAGGTCACCCCGGACACGCTCCGGCAAGATCACCAGGCCAGACGCCGGCGGCTGGATGATGTTTTGCGAGCGCAACAGTTCGGCAATGCGTTCCGCCGCGCCGGCCGCCCGTTGCAGCTCGCCAATGACTTCGCTCAGGGTACCGAAGGCACTGCCGACGATCAGGCTGTAGAAGACGAAAGCCGCCAGCTCGCCGCCGGAGATGCGCCCGGCGATCACATCCATGCCACCGACCCAAAGCATCACGCCCACCGCTCCAAGCACCAGCACGATCACCAGCGTGATCAGCCATGCCCGCTGGGCGATACGCTGCCGGGCCGTGTCGAAGGCCTGCTCAACCGTCACCGAAAAGCGTTGTTCATCCTGGACCTGATGGTTGTAAGCCTGCACGGTCTTGATCTGGCCGAGGGTTTCGGAAACGTAGCTGCCGACATCGGCAATGCGGTCCTGGCTCTGGCGCGACAGGCTGCGCACCCGTCGGCCAAAAATCAGGATCGGCGCGAGCACCAGGGGCAAGGCAATCACCACGATGCTGGTCAGCTTGGGGTTGGTGACGAACAACAGCACGATGCCACCGATCACCATCAACACGTTGCGCAAGAACAACGACAGCGATGAGCCGATCACCGACTGCAGCAAGGTGGTATCGGCGGTCAGCCGTGATTGGATTTCCGAGCTGCGGTTGTTTTCGTAGAAGCCCGGGTGCAGGTACACCAAGTGGTTGAAGACCTGTCGGCGGATATCGGCGACCACCCGCTCGCCGATCCAGGACACCAGGTAGAAACGGGCAAACGTACCGATCGCCAGCGCCACCACCAGCACCATGAACAGGCCGATGGATTGATTGAGCAGGTGCGGTGAGCGGGTCATGAAGCCCTGGTCCACCAGCAACCGTATGCCCTGCCCCATGGACAAGGTGATGCCAGCGGTGACGATCAAAGCCAGCAAGGCGCCGGCAACCTGTTTGCGATAAGGGGTAATGAAGCCGCTGGCCAAGCGAATGGCACGGCGATGACGGGAAGAAAGCATCAGAAGCATCCGATAATACAGCGGGAGAAAACCGGCCAGCGGCACCGAAGCGCGACGGAACCAAGTTGAATCAGAATGAGTCAGGTTAAATATGACCACAACGACTAGCGGCTAGATGTTATCGGTCTAAAGTCTGGCTGGAAACGCGAGTGTGTTTCTGATTGAGTGGAGGTGTCGCCATGAACCTACAAGGAGTGTCATGGCTCGGTCACCTGGCGACATTAAAGTAGGCACACAACCTGATGAGGAGACAGGCCATGTCCTTGCAACACAGCAGCGACGACAAGATCCAAGTAATCCGTACGCAACCGGACCAGTCCCTGGGTTGCTCGTTCATCGATGCCCAAGGGCACGAAGTTCCGATCACCGAAGACATGATCCAGAAAGCGTGCAGCGAGCTGGAAAAAAGACTGGTCAAGCCTGCCGAACAAGAGTGATACAGCCCGTCTTCAATTGGAACCCGACGTTGATGTCGGGTTTTTTATGCCTGCATGGCTAGGGAGCATTCCACCGTTAAAGAGTGGTGGCGCCCAGCGCTGTCACGATCTGCTGCAAAGCCTGGGACGCCCCGTCGATACGCACCTTCAAGCTGTCGATTTCCCGACGCGGCGGATAGTGCTTGCGCAAGGCATCGAACGCACCGCGTTGTTCACTGACCGTTCCCACCAGGCTGCGGCGAAAATCCGCGTCGTCGCGTCTTGGGTCGTACACGCTCCGGCATAGTGCCGCCAGGGCCCAGGCTGGATCGGTTGCGGCGTTCAGGGTGATGCCACCCAGCCAGGGCTTGGGCAGTAGGTCGCCGAGGCTGACTTCAACCGGCCGCTGCAGGAAACCACACAAGGCCTCATAGATCTGCGCGGTGCCGCGTTGACGCCCATCGAGGCTGTAGCCGGCGATGTGCGGCGTGGCAATTACGCACAGATCAGCCAGGTCCACGTCTACGGTCGGTTCCTGTTCCCAGACGTCGAGCACGGCTTGCAGGTCTTCGCGCTCCAGCAGCACCTCGCGCAGCGCCGCGTTGTCGATAACCGGGCCGCGGGCCGCATTGATCAGCCAGGTCCCAGGTTTGAGCCGGTTCAGGCGTTCTTCGTCGAAGAGATGCCAGGTCGGTTGATCGCCGTCACGGGTCAGCGGGGTGTGCAGGCTGATCACATCGCACTGCTCGATGATCTGCTCCAGGCTCACATATTCGCCACCCTCGGCAGCCTGGCGCGGCGGATCGCAGATTTTCACGGCCCAGCCAAGGGCCTTGAGCACCTCAATCAATCGCCCCCCCACCTGGCCCGCACCGACCACACCAAAAGTCCGCTGTCGCAAGTCCACGCCTTCAATCTCAGCCAGGGTCATCAGGCTGCCCAGCACATAGTCCACCACGCCACGGGCATTGCACCCCGGAGCACTGGCCCAGCGGATGCCGGCCTCGGCGAAATAATCCAGGTCCAGGTGATCGGTACCGATGGTGCAAGTGCCGACGAAGCGCACCTTGCTGCCTTCGAGCAGGGCCCGATTGACCTGGCTGACCGAGCGCACCAGCAGCACATCGGCCTGCTCGACCATCGCCCGATCGATGCCCCGTCCCGGCACCCGGCGGATCTCGCCGAAACCTTGAAAAAAGGCATCGAGAAGGGGGATGTTTTCGTCAGCGACGATCAGCATGGCAAAGCTCCTTTGGCGGGGATGGGCAGTGTAGGCGCTACGCGGCTAGATGGGCCAGCGCATTACTTCAGTGAACGATGTTGTGGCGAGGGAGCTTGCACCCGCTGGGTTGCGAAGCAACCCCTATCCAAAGAGCGACGACTGCTGCGCAGCCGAGCGGGAGCAAGCGCCCTCGCCACGGGTCACCCTATCCCCGGTCAACAGTACAGGCTGGACACACGGGAGCAGGCGATTACAAATCCCCAACACAGCTTTTTTCCTGACCACTGCGTCAAGGCGTAGAATGCGCCGCCTCGCGCTTAATCTTTTCGGACGCTTCGCCTGTGAATACGGTTACAGACACCCCCCCACTCTCCCGCCCGGCCCGGATTCGCCTGGAACTCAAGACGCTGCTGGCCCTGGCAGTGCCGATCATGGTGGCGCAACTGGCGACCACTGCGATGGGGTTCGTCGATGCGGTGATGGCCGGTCGTGTCGGCCCGCGGGATTTGGCGGCGGTGGCGCTGGGCAACTCGATCTGGGTGCCGGTGTTCCTGTTGATGACCGGCACGCTGCTGGCCACCACCCCGAAAGTCGCCCAGCGCTTTGGCGCCGGCACGTTCGACGAGATCGGCCCACTGGTGCGCCAGGCGTTGTGGCTCGCGCTAGTGGTGGGATTGATCGCAACGCTGGCGCTATTCAGCGCCGAACCCATCCTGCACGTCATGAAGGTCGATCCCGAATTGATCGGCCCGTGCATGGAATACCTGCGAGGCATCGGCACGGGCCTGCCAGCCGTGGCGTTGTATCACGTGCTGCGGTGTTTCAGCGACGGCCTGGGTCGTACGCGACCGGCCATGGTGCTGGGCTTGTGCGGGCTCGCCCTGAACATTCCGCTCAATTACATTTTCATTTACGGCCACCTGGGCGTGCCCGCCATAGGTGGCGTGGGTTGCGGCTGGGCCACCGCCATCGTGATGTGGGTCATGGCGCTGGGCATGGCCGGTTGGGCCCGCTGGGCGCCGGCCTATCAGTCGAGTCGACTGTTCAGCCGTTTCGACTGGCCGCAATGGGCGACCATCAAGCGCCTGCTGGGCATTGGCCTGCCGATTGGCATCGCGGTGTTTGCCGAATCGAGCATCTTTGCAGTGATAGCCCTGCTGATCGGCAGCCTCGGCGCTACGGTGGTGGCTGGACACCAGATCGCCCTGAACTTCAGCTCCCTGGTGTTCATGATCCCCTATTCTCTAGGCATGGCCGTGACCGTGCGCGTCGGTCAAGCCCTGGGGCGGCGCCAGCCTCGGGAGGCGCGCTTCGCCGCCGGCGTGGGAATGGCCACGGCGCTGGCCTATGCCTGCCTGTCGGCGAGCCTGATGTTCGGCTTGCGCGGCCCCATCGCTGCGATCTACACCGCCGATCCGATAGTGATCGAGGTGGCATCGATGCTGATTGTCTATGCGGCGCTGTTCCAGTTTTCCGATGCGATACAAGTCACGGCGGCGGGTGCGTTGCGCGGTTACCAGGACACGCGTGTGACGATGATCCTCACCCTGTTCGCCTACTGGGGCATCGGGTTGCCGGTCGGTTACGCCCTGGGCCTGACCGACTGGCTCGGCGCAGCCAGCGGCCCAAGCGGGTTATGGCAAGGCTTGATCGTGGGCTTGAGTTGCGCGGCGCTGATGCTGTCGATCCGCCTGGCCCGCAGTGCGCACAAGCAGATCCGCATCAGCCGCTCGATCGATTAAGCGAGTTTCTTGCGGATCCAGTAGAGGTAGGTGCCGGCCTCTTCCTGCTGCGCCACCAGCTCATGGTCGAGAAACACGCAAAACTTGGGGATGTCGCGGCGGGTCGACGGGTCGGTGGCAATCACCTTGAGCAAACCGCCGGGGGCCAGGTCGCGGATGTGCTGATGCAGCATCATCACCGGTTCCGGGCAATTAAGGCCCGTGGCATCCAGTGTGCCGTCGACCGGCGTATCGTTCATTTCACTCATGTTCTACTCCTGAAACAGGCCGGCATTGTCGCGCAATGCCGGCGCCCTTAACAGACCTGCATCAATCCCTGTGGCGAGGGAGCTATTCAAGGCAACGTCAACGGGACTTCGGCTTTTTACTATCCAACCGCCGCAGATGGCAGGTCACTTCTTCGCGATCGTGGTACAGCTGCTTGCAACCGATCTCAACCTTGATGCCCCGGGCCTTGAAGCCCTCGGCGATGCGTTCGAGCAAGCGCTTGACCTCGGCATACCGTTGTTTCATCGGCAACTTGAGGTTCACCACCGCTTCGCGGCAATGCCCGTCGCCGATCCATTCTTCCAGCATTGCCGCGTTACGTGCCGGCTTCTCGACGATGTCGCAGACCATCCAGTCCACCGGCTGCTTGGGCTTGAAGGTAAAGCCGTCCGCCATCAAATGCTGCACCAAGCCGGTGTCCATCAGGCTTTCGGCCATGGGACCATTGTCGATGGCCGTGACCAACATGCCACGGTTGACCAGTTGCCAGGTCCAGCCGCCCGGTGCCGCGCCGAGGTCCACGCCGGTCATGTCGCTGTGCAGGCGTTCGTCCCACTGGTCACGCGGGATGAAATGGTGCCAGGCTTCCTCGAGCTTGAGGGTCGAGCGGCTCGGTGCTTCCCGGGGGAATTTAAGGCGTGGAATACCCATGGGCCACATCGCCGAATTATCCGCATCCGCCAGGCCCATGAACACTTCGCGGCCGCTCTTGAAGGTCAGCAGTAAACGCGGCTTGCGCGGGTCGTCCACCAACTTGCCGGCCCCAGTCAACGCCTTGCGCAGCGGGCCTTCGAATTTCTTGCAAAAATTCGAAAGTTCCTTGCCGTCGTTGGTGTCCACCACTTCCAGCCACAGGCTGCCGCAGGTCGGGAATGCCGCCATGTGCGCCAGGATCACACTGATGCGGTCGGTTTCCGGCAAATCGATGAAAGTGCCGCGCGCCCATTGGCGCGGAAAAATAAGGTCGGCGAAACGCTGGCCGCGCATCAGGCGCTCGGCCCCGTCGTCTTCGGTGCAGACGAATTCAGCGCAGGCACTGGCCGGTTTGGCCTTGGCGTAGCCGGCCACGTTGAGCCGGGCAGCATGCTCGGCGATCTCGGAACAGACCTCGCCTTCGAAGCCCGGCCGGCAGTGCATAAAAAGCGTGTTCATTGAAACTCCGTAGCAAAGCCTGTCACGAAAACCGCCGCATGATAGCGGAGTTCGGAACCCCGAACCTGCTCGTAGAGTCCAGTGATTAGTCATTCGCTAAAAACAGGGCTAGGTTAAAGGCTCTGTCCGTTCCGTCAGTCCGTAGCCGTGCGGACTCAAAGGAGTGATTTCAATGCCGTCCCTCGATAGCCTGAAAACCCTTAAAACGCTGCAAGTCGACGCCAAGACCTATCATTATTTCAGCCTGCCGGATGCCGCCCGAAGCCTGGGCGACCTGGACAAGCTGCCCATGTCGCTGAAAGTGCTGCTGGAAAACCTGCTGCGCTGGGAAGATGAAAAAACCGTCACTGGCGCTGACCTCAAGGCCCTGGCCGCGTGGCTCAAGGAGCGTCGCTCCGACCGGGAAATCCAGTACCGCCCGGCACGGGTATTGATGCAAGACTTCACCGGTGTCCCCGCCGTGGTCGACCTGGCTGCCATGCGCGCCGCAGTGGAAAAGGCCGGCGGCGATCCCCAGCGGATCAACCCGCTGTCACCCGTGGACCTGGTGATCGACCATTCGGTGATGGTGGACAAATTCGCCAGCAGCCAGGCGTTCGAGCAGAACGTCGACATCGAAATGCAGCGCAACGGCGAGCGCTACGCCTTCCTGCGCTGGGGCCAGAGTGCCTTCGATAATTTCAGCGTGGTACCGCCGGGCACCGGCATCTGCCACCAGGTCAACCTCGAATACCTGGGCCGCACCGTGTGGACCCGCGAGGAGGATGGCCGCCTTTATGCATTCCCGGACACGCTGGTAGGCACCGACTCCCACACCACCATGATCAATGGCCTCGGCGTACTGGGCTGGGGCGTCGGCGGCATCGAAGCCGAAGCGGCCATGCTCGGCCAACCGGTGTCGATGCTGATTCCCGAAGTCGTCGGTTTCAAACTTACCGGCAAGCTGCGCGAAGGCATCACCGCCACCGACCTGGTGCTTACCGTCACGCAGATGCTGCGCAAGAAGGGCGTGGTGGGTAAATTCGTCGAGTTCTATGGCGACGGCCTCGCCGACCTGCCCTTGGCCGACCGCGCCACTATTGCCAACATGGCCCCGGAATATGGCGCCACCTGTGGATTCTTCCCGGTCGACGATGTAACCCTGGACTATCTGCGCTTGTCCGGCCGGCCGGCCGACACTGTGAAACTGGTGGAAGCCTACTGCAAGATCCAGGGCCTGTGGCGCTTGCCCGGCCAGGAACCGGTGTTCACCGACACCCTGGAATTGGACATGGGCAGCGTCGAGGCCAGCCTCGCCGGACCGAAACGCCCCCAAGACCGGGTATCGCTGCCAAACGTCGGCCAGGCCTTCAGTGACTTCCTGGGACTCCAGGTCAAACCCACCAGTAAGGAGGAAGGTCGCCTGGAAAGCGAAGGCGGCGGTGGCGTGGCGGTGGGCAACGCCGATCAGGTGGGCGAAGCCGAGTACGAGTTCGAAGGCCAGACCCATCGTCTGAAGAACGGCGCGGTGGTGATTGCTGCCATTACGTCCTGCACCAACACCTCCAACCCCAGCGTGATGATGGCCGCCGGGCTGCTGGCCAAAAAAGCAGTGGAAAAGGGCTTGACCCGCAAACCCTGGGTCAAGAGCTCCCTCGCACCGGGCTCCAAGGTCGTCACCGACTATTACAAGGCCGCTGGCCTGACCGAGTACCTGGATAAACTCGGTTTCGACTTGGTGGGCTACGGCTGCACCACCTGTATCGGTAACTCCGGACCGCTGCGGGAACCGATTGAAAAAGCTATCCAGAAAGCCGATCTCACCGTGGCTTCGGTCTTGTCGGGCAACCGCAACTTCGAAGGACGAGTCCATCCGCTGGTCAAGACCAATTGGCTGGCCTCGCCGCCCCTCGTGGTCGCCTATGCCCTGGCCGGTACCGTGCGCATCGACATCAGCAGCGAGCCGCTGGGTAACGATCGAGATGGCAACCCAGTGTACCTGCGGGACATCTGGCCGAGCAGCCGGGAAGTGGCCGACGCCGTGGCCCAGGTGAACACCAGCATGTTCCACAAGGAATACGCGGCGGTGTTCGCCGGGGACGAGCAATGGCAAGCCATCGAAGTGCCGCAAGCGGCCACCTACGTATGGCAATCGGACTCGACCTATATCCAGCATCCGCCGTTCTTCGACGACATCGGCGGGCCGCCACCAGCGGTCAAGAACGTCGAAGGCGCCCGGATCCTGGCCCTGCTGGGAGATTCGGTGACCACCGACCATATTTCCCCGGCCGGCAACATCAAGGCTGACAGCCCGGCCGGTCGCTACCTGCGCGAGCAGGGCGTGGAGCCTAGGGACTTCAATTCCTACGGCTCAAGACGCGGCAATCACCAGGTCATGATGCGTGGCACCTTCGCCAATATCCGCATTCGCAACGAAATGCTCGACGGCGAAGAAGGCGGCAACACGATCTACATCCCCAACGGCGAAAGAATGCCGATCTACGATGCTGCAATGCTCTATCAAGCCACGGGGACGCCGCTGGTGGTGATTGCGGGGCAGGAATACGGTACGGGGTCGAGCCGCGACTGGGCGGCCAAGGGCACTAACCTGCTGGGGGTCAAGGCGGTGATCGCCGAAAGCTTCGAGCGGATCCATCGCTCCAATTTGGTGGGGATGGGCGTGCTGCCATTGCAGTTCAAGCTCGATCAGAATCGCAAGAGCCTGAACCTCACGGGCAAGGAAACCGTGGACATCCTGGGCCTGGACAACATCGAACTGACGCCACGCATGAACCTGCCCCTGGTCATCACCCGCGAGGACGGCAGCCAGGAACGGATTGAAGTGCTGTGTCGGATCGATACCCTCAATGAAGTCGAGTATTTCAAGGCCGGTGGCATCCTTCACTATGTCCTACGGCAATTGATTGCAGCTTAACAGGACCGCTCCTACAAAAACACCGCCGCTTTAGGGCGGTGTTTTTGTATCGGTCTGCCTATAATCCCCGCCGCTAACTTTGCCCTGCCCGCTTTGCGCGTTCGTCAGCCTCAAAAGGATGTGATATGTCTGCCCTGCCCTGGCCCTATCTGGCCCTCCTTTCAATCGGTTACGTCATGGCCCTGGCCTACGGTCAGTTGGCTTGGACTGCCGCCATCTCGGTTGCGCTGCTGCTATTTGCCGGCTATGCCGTTCGCCAGCAGAAGACACCGGTCGGCCAGTTTCTCGGGCACGCGCTGTTCGTGGTGATGGCGCTGGCACTGGCCATGCATTGGATGCCAGGCTTTTTCAACGGGCGGGCCATTGCCGCGCAACGCTTGACCGATGATGCAACGCGCTTCGCCATGTACCTGAACCAGGACAAGCCATTGATCGGCTTCTGGCTGCTGCTGGCCTGCCCGTGGATCGTTGGCCGCCGCTCGTTTCGCCTGTCGGTCTACGCCACGGCCCTGGGCCTGGGCCTAAGCGTAGCGCTGGCCCTCGGCGGGGCCCTGCTGCTGGGCATGATCCACTGGGCACCGAAGTGGCCGGATCACGCCTGGCTGTGGCTACTCAATAATCTTCTATTGGTCACCCTGGTGGAGGAAGCCCTATTTCGCGGCTACATTCAGGGTGGCCTGAGCCGGCACTTCAAACACTTGGCTCATGGCGACAATCTGGCGTTGCTGCTGGCCTCGCTGCTGTTCGGCCTGGTGCATGCGGGCGCCGGTTGGGAATGGGTGCTGCTGTCCGGCCTGGCGGGGATCGGTTATGGCTTGGCGTATCGTTTCGGCGGCCTGAGCGCGGCGATCGCCACGCATTTTGGCCTCAATCTGCTTCATTACGCCCTATTTACTTACCCGATGCTGGCGTGATAGCGACAGGTGAAAATAACTTCAATAAAAACCTGACGACGCCGACAACCTTTCAAAGCCTTGCGGACTCACACACCATGCGTAACAACCAGCCCGTCACACAGCGTGAAAGGACCTTCCCGGCCCAGCAGCGATTGATTTCCACCACCGACGCCAAGGGCGTGATCACCTACTGCAATGACGCCTTCATTGAAATCAGCGGGTATTCGAAAGAAGAACTGATCCGTTCGCCACACAATCTGGTGCGCCATCCCGATGTTCCGTCCGCTGTGTTCGCGCACATGTGGGGCACGCTCAAACAGGGCTTGCCATGGATGGGCATTGTCAAGAACCGCAGCAAGAACGGCGACCATTACTGGGTCAACGCCTATGTCACGCCCGTGTTCGAGGGCAACCAGGTGGTCGGCTACGAGTCGGTGCGGATCAAGCCCACCGCCGAGCAGATCGGCCGGGCCGAGGCGCTCTACCTGCGCATCAACCAGGGTAAATCTGCGGTTCCCAGCAGCGACAAATGGTTGCCGATGCTGCAGGACTGGCTGCCGTTCATTCTGGTCAGCCAGTTGAGCTTCGTCGTTGGCGCCTTCCTCAACTCCCATTGGGGCTTTGCCCTGGCGGCGGTGCTATCGGTGCCCTTGGGACTGATGGGCCTGCAATGGCAGCAACGCGGGATCAAGCGCCTGCTGCGCCTGGCCGAACAAACCACCTCCGACCCGCTGATCGCCCGGATGTACACCGACAGCCGCGGCGCCCAGGCGCGCCTGGAGATGTCGATTCTCAGCCAGGAAGCTCGCCTGAAAACCTGCCTGACCCGCCTGCAGGACACCGCCGAACACCTCAACGATCAGGCACGCCAATCCAACACGCTGGCCCACGACAGCTCCAGCGGCCTGGAACGCCAGCGCGTGGAAACCGAACAGGTTGCCACTGCCGTCAACCAGATGGCCGCGACCACCCAGGAAGTCGCCAGCCATGTGCAACGCACCGCCGACGCTACCCAGGAAGCCAATCGCCTGACCGGACGTGGCCGAGACATCGCTGGGGAAACCCGCGAAGCCATCGAGCGATTGTCGGTGGTGGTCGGCGAGACGGGGCAGACCGTGACCCAACTGGCCAAGGACAGCGACGAGATCGGTGGCGTGGTGGACGTGATCAAGGGCATCGCCGACCAGACCAATTTGCTGGCCCTCAACGCAGCGATCGAAGCGGCCCGTGCCGGTGAGATGGGTCGTGGCTTTGCCGTGGTAGCCGACGAAGTACGCCAACTGGCACAACGCACCAGCGAGTCCACCGGGCAGATCCATGCCCTGATCGCCAAGCTCCAGCAAACCGCCACCAACGCCGTGCAGACCATGGACGCCGGTCATCGCCAAGCCGAAGAAGGCGTGGCGCGGGTCATGGAAGCCGACCGGGCATTGGTTGGCATCAGCGAAGCGGTGGCTCACATCACCGACATGACCACGCAGATCGCAGCCGCAACCGAAGAACAGAGCTCGGTGGCCGAGGAGATCAGCCGCAACATCAGCAACATCTCCGCACTGGCCGACCAGACCTCGGGCCAGGCCCACAGCTCGGCCCTGCTGAGCGAAGAACTGACCCGTACGGCCAATACCCAGTATTCGCTGGTGGAGCGATTCAACCGCTGATAGATGTCTGCCCCATAAAAAACCGGGAAGGTGACGCTTCCCGGTTTTTTATTGCTAATTCAAAATGGTGTCGCGTTATGAACCGTCTTCGCAAGCAAGCCCGCTCCCACAAGGGGATTACAGTTGTTCATGCGAACGCATTTCAAAATGTGGGAGCGGGCTTGCTCGCGAAGAGGCCAGGACAGACGCTATAAATCCTGAAGAAACGCCGCCACCTTTCCCGCCGCCGCCTCCAGATGCTGTTCATGGCTAAACCCCGAAGCCTTCAGCGGCTTGAGATCATGATCCCCAGCCACCAGCCACATCACCTCGATGCTCGGCGACAAGTCATAACCCTGCACCGCCTCCCGATTGCCCAACGCATCGCGCTCGCCCTGGACGATCAAGGTGGGAGTCTTCAGTTCCGCCAGGTGCTCGACCCGTGGCTTTTCTGGCTTGCCCACCGCATAGAAGGGATACCCCAGGCACACCAGCGCGTCGGCGCCCAATTCATCGGCGAGCAAACTCGCCATTCGTCCGCCCATGGATTTGCCGCCGATGGCCAGCCGGCCAGCGACATAAGGCCGCACCGTGGCGTACACCTCACGCCAACACTCCAACAGTTTCGGTGCTGGGTTCGGAGGACGCTTACCACCGTCTTGGCGCCGCTGAGCCATGTAGGGAAACTCGAAGCGCAGCACGTTGACGCCCTGTGCGGCAAGGCGCACGGCCATTTCGTCCATGAAGCCGCTGTCCATCGGGGCACCGGCGCCATGAGCCAGGATCAGGGTCGGCGACTCGCTTCCACTCTTTGATTGGGCGACGTTCCATAGCCAGCCATGTTGCTCCACACACTGCGCCCATTGATCCCCGTCAATACTGGCCTTGTGCTGTTTGTCCATGCTTGCCTCGCTTTTAGTCTGCCTATAACTCCAGGCGAAGAACGCTGCACTGCCCTGCGCAGGCGCTCACTTCGGCTGAACCGTGGATGGGGAACCATGAACACTTCTATCAGTACCGCCTACAACTACAAGGTGGTCCGCCAATTCGCCATTATGACGGTGGTGTGGGGCATCGTCGGCATGGGGCTCGGGGTTTTTCTCGCGGCTCAATTGGTCTGGCCACAACTCAATTTCGATTTGCCCTGGACCAGCTTCGGCCGCCTGCGCCCGCTGCACACCAACGCGGTGATCTTCGCCTTTGGCGGCTGCGCCTTGTTCGCCAGTTCGTTCTATTCGGTGCAACGCACCTGCCAGACGCAATTGTTCGCCCCGAAAATCGCCGCGTTCTGCTTCTGGGGCTGGCAACTGGTGATCGTGCTGGCGGCCATCAGCCTGCCACTGGGCTACACCAGTTCCAAGGAATACGCCGAGCTGGAATGGCCGATCGACATCCTGATCACCATCGTCTGGGTCGCCTACGCCATCGTGTTCTTCGGCACCGTGGCCAAGCGCAACACCAAGCACATCTATGTCGGTAACTGGTTCTTCGGCGGGTTCATCCTCACCGTGGCGATCCTGCACATCGTCAACAACCTGGAACTGCCGGTGAGCTTCACCAAGTCCTACTCGGTGTATGCCGGGGCCACCGATGCGATGGTGCAATGGTGGTACGGGCACAACGCCGTGGGCTTTTTCCTCACCGCAGGCTTCCTGGGGATGATGTACTACTTCGTGCCCAAGCAGGCTGAGCGTCCGGTGTATTCCTATCGCCTGTCCATCGTCCACTTCTGGGCCCTGATCACCCTGTACATCTGGGCTGGCCCGCATCACCTGCACTACACCGCGCTGCCGGACTGGGCACAGTCGCTGGGCATGGTGATGTCGCTGATCCTGCTGGCGCCCAGCTGGGGCGGCATGATCAACGGCATGATGACCCTCTCGGGCGCCTGGCATAAGTTGCGCAGCGACCCGATCCTGCGGTTCCTGGTGGTATCCCTGGCGTTCTACGGCATGTCGACCTTCGAGGGCCCGATGATGGCCATCAAGACCGTCAACGCCCTCTCCCACTACACCGACTGGACCATCGGCCACGTGCATGCCGGCGCCCTCGGCTGGGTGGCGATGATTTCCATCGGTGCGCTGTATCACATGATCCCGAAAGTCTTTGGCCGGCCACAGATGCACAGCATCGGCCTGATCAACGCGCACTTCTGGCTCGCGACCATCGGCACCGTGCTGTACATCGCCTCGATGTGGGTCAACGGCATCGCCCAAGGCCTGATGTGGCGCGCAGTGAACGAGGACGGCACGCTCACCTACTCCTTCGTCGAAACACTGGTGGCCAGCCACCCGGGCTTCGTCGTACGGCTGGTGGGCGGAGCGATTTTCCTCAGCGGCATGCTGCTGATGGCCTACAACACCTGGCGCACCGTGCGGGCCTACCAACCCGCCGAAGCCGCCGCTGCCGCGCAGATGGCCTGAGGAGTCCGCCATGAAACACGAAACCATCGAAAAAAACGTCGGCCTGCTGATGCTGCTGATGGTCCTGGCCGTGAGCATTGGTGGCCTGACCCAGATCGTGCCGCTGTTCTTCCAGGACGTGACCAATAAACCGGTGGACGGCATGAAGCCCTACACCGCCCTGCAACTGGAAGGCCGCGACATCTACATCCGCGAAGGTTGCGTCGGCTGCCACTCGCAGATGATCCGTCCGTTCCGTGCCGAGACCGAGCGCTACGGCCATTACTCGGTCGCTGGTGAAAGCGTCTGGGACCACCCGTTCCTGTGGGGTTCCAAGCGTACCGGGCCGGACCTGGCCCGGGTCGGCGCACGCTACTCCGATGACTGGCACCGCGCGCACCTGTACAACCCGCGCAACGTCGTGCCCGAGTCGAAAATGCCGGCCTACCCGTGGCTGGTCACCCAAGCGGTAGACAGCAGCCACACCGAAGGCAAGCTGCGGGCCATGCGCACCCTGGGCGTGCCGTACACCGACGACGACATCGCCGGCAGCGTGGCCTCGCTCAAGGGCAAGACCGAAATGGATGCGCTGGTGGCCTACCTGCAAGTGCTCGGCACTGCCATCAAGAGCAAGAGGTGAGCCATGGTTCTTGAAATGAGTACCGGAATGATCCGCGGCCTGGGCACCGTCGTGGTGTTCATAGCCTTCATCGGCCTGACCCTGTGGGTGTTCAACAGCAAGCGCAGCCCGGAGTTCGCCGAGGCACGCCTGCTGCCGTTCGCCGACGAACCCGCCGCCGACATCGCCAACCCCCAAGACCCTGCAACAAGGAGTACCCGGCCATGACCACCTTCTGGAGTACGTGGATCTGCGTACTGACCATCGGCAGCCTGATCGGCCTGACCTGGCTGCTGATCGGCACCCGCAAGGGCGAGACCAAGGGCAGCGTCGACCAGACCATGGGCCACAGCTTCGACGGCATCGAGGAATACGACAACCCGCTGCCACAGTGGTGGTTCCTGTTGTTCGCTGGCACCTTGGTGTTTTCCGTCGGTTACCTGGTCCTGTACCCAGGCCTGGGCAACTGGAAAGGCATCCTGCCGGGCTACGAGAATGGTTGGACCGGCGCCCATGAATGGGAAAAGGAAATGGCCAAGGCCGACGCCAAATTCGGGCCGATCTTCGCCAAATTCGCCGCCATGCCGGTGGGGGAAGTGGCCAAGGACCCCCAGGCCCTGAAGATGGGCGGCCGGCTGTTTGCCTCCAATTGCTCGGTCTGCCACGGCTCGGACGCCAAGGGTGCCTTCGGCTTCCCGAACCTGGCCGACAGCAACTGGCGTTGGGGCGGCGCGGCCGACACCATCAAGGCCACCATCCTGGGCGGCCGTATGGCGGCGATGCCGGCCTGGGGCGAAGTGCTGGGAGATGCCGGGGTCAAGAATGTCGCCGCGTATGTGCGCCATGACCTGGCCGGCCTGCCTCTTGCGGCCGACAGCGGTGCCGACCTGCAAGCCGGCCAGCAGACGTTCAACACCACGTGTGCTGCCTGCCATGGCGCCAACGGCCAGGGCACCGAGGCCATGGGCGCGCCGAACCTGACGCAACCGGCCGGCTTCATCTACGGCACCAGCCTTGCACAATTGCAGCAGACCATTCGCCACGGTCGCCAGGGTCACATGCCCGCGCAGAACGAACTGCTGGGTAACGACAAAGTGCAACTGCTGGCCGCCTACGTTTACAGCCTGTCCCACACCGTCAGCGCCGAGCGCCTGCAAGCTGACAGCAAAAGCGAATAAATCCTGACCACACGAACAGCCGCATTCTTCCGGATGCGGCAGTTCCGTGCCCCAGCGCGACGCATTGTCGCACCCTTCCAAGGTCTGCCTTTCGGTTCCCTCCAATCGGGTCTAAGCTAGTTTTGACGTGCACGGGTGATTGCCGGTTTTCAGGTTGACGCGACTCGATGTGTTCGACAATCCGTTCGATAAAAGGCCGCAAATTCAGGTGGATACCCGCTGTTGCGAGATCTGTCCCGCCTGACCCGGACACGGTGTTCGAACACACCCCGTTACAACCGATCCGCCCCCCTCACCTGTTTCATTCGCTGCGACAATTTGTCGGGGGTCAATTTTGACCCTACCCTGCGCATGGAAAGGCCGCAGAATCAGCTTTTGAAAGCATTGACCCAGGTCATGGCGCGTTGCAATGACCCCCCGCTTTCTCCATACTTGCGACCGATTTTTATCCTAATAAAACACCCAAACCGTGGAACCTTAGAATGAGCACAGCAATCAGTCCGACTGCTTATAACTATAAGGTAGTCCGCCAGTTCGCCATCATGACGGTGGTCTGGGGGATCCTTGGCATGGGGCTCGGTGTCTTCATTGCCTCGCAATTGGTCTGGCCGGAGTTGAACTTCGATCTGCCATGGACGACATTTGGACGCCTTCGCCCGTTGCACACCAACCTGGTGATCTTCGCCTTCGGTGGTTGTGCATTGTTTGCCACTTCTTACTACGTCGTGCAGCGAACCTGCCAAACGCGACTGATTTCCGACAGCCTCGCCGCCTTCACCTTCTGGGGTTGGCAAGCGGTGATCGTCGGCGCGATCGTGACCTTGCCACTGGGTTACACCACTACCAAGGAATACGCGGAACTGGAATGGCCCCTGGCTATTCTGCTGGCCATCGTCTGGGTGACCTACGGTCTGGTGTTCTTCGGCACCATCGTCAAGCGCAAGACCAAGCACATTTATGTCGGCAACTGGTTCTACGGCGCCTTCATCGTCGTGACGGCCATGCTGCACATCGTCAACCACGCCTCCCTGCCGGTCAGCTTCTTCAAGTCGTACTCGGCCTACTCGGGCGCGACCGATGCGATGATCCAGTGGTGGTACGGCCACAACGCCGTGGGTTTCTTCCTGACCACCGGTTTCCTGGGGATGATGTACTACTTCGTGCCGAAACAGGCCGAGCGTCCGATCTATTCCTATCGCCTGTCCATCGTCCACTTCTGGGCGCTGATCACCCTCTACATCTGGGCCGGTCCGCACCACTTGCACTACACCGCGCTGCCGGACTGGGCACAATCGCTCGGCATGGCGATGTCGATCATCCTGCTGGCGCCAAGCTGGGGCGGCATGATCAACGGCATGATGACCTTGTCGGGTGCCTGGCATAAATTGCGCACCGATCCGATCCTGCGGTTCCTGGTGGTGTCCCTGGCGTTCTACGGCATGTCGACCTTTGAAGGCCCGATGATGGCCATCAAGACCGTCAACTCCCTGAGCCACTACACCGACTGGACCATCGGCCACGTACACGCCGGCGCCCTCGGCTGGGTAGCGATGATTTCCATCGGCGCCATCTACCACATGATCCCGAAACTGTTCGGGCGTGCCCAGATGCACAGCACCAGCCTGATCAACGCGCATTTCTGGCTCGCGACCATCGGTACCGTGCTGTACATCGCTTCGATGTGGGTCAACGGCATCACCCAGGGCCTGATGTGGCGTGCAATCAACGACGACGGCACCCTGACCTACTCGTTCGTTGAAGCGCTGCAAGCCAGCCACCCTGGCTATATCGTGCGTGCCCTGGGCGGCGCGTTCTTCGCCAGCGGCATGCTGTTCATGGCCTACAACGTGTACCGCACCGTTCGTGCCTCTGACCCGGCTGAAGCTGAAGCCGCCGCCAAGATCGCCGTAGTTGGAGCTCACTGATGAAGCACGAAGCAGTAGAGAAGAATATCGGCCTGCTGGCCTTCTTCATGGTCATTGCCGTGAGCATCGGCGGCCTGACCCAGATCGTTCCGCTGTTTTTCCAAGACGTGACCAACAAGCCGGTCGAAGGCAT
The DNA here is from genome assembly GCF_001269755.1 of Pseudomonas sp. Q12-87. Classification (NCBI taxonomy): domain Bacteria; kingdom Pseudomonadati; phylum Pseudomonadota; class Gammaproteobacteria; order Pseudomonadales; family Pseudomonadaceae; genus Pseudomonas; species Pseudomonas sp. Q12-87. The sequence continues at coordinate 257,799 of NZ_LHVI01000023.1, forward strand.
GAAGCCGCGTACCGCCCTTGAACTGGAAGGCCGCGACATCTACATCGCCAACGGTTGTGTCGGCTGCCACTCGCAGATGATCCGTCCGTTCCGTGCCGAGACCGAACGCTACGGCCACTACTCGGTCGCCGGTGAAAGCGTCTGGGACCACCCGTTCCTGTGGGGCTCCAAGCGTACCGGCCCGGACCTGGCCCGTGTTGGCGCTCGCTACTCCGACGATTGGCACCGTGCGCACCTGTATAACCCGCGCAACGTGGTGCCCGAGTCGAAGATGCCGGCCTACCCGTTCCTCGTGGAAAACAAGCTCGACGGCAAAGACACCGCCAAGAAAATGGAAGTCCTGCGCACCCTGGGCGTGCCTTACACCGACGAAGACATCGCCGGTGCCAAGGATGCCGTGAAGGGCAAGACTGAAATGGACGCGCTGGTGGCCTATCTGCAAGGCCTGGGCACCATCATCAAAAGCAAACGGTGATTGTTAATGGATATCGGGATGATTCGAGGCCTGGGCACCGTCGTTGTGATGGTGGCCTTCATCGGCCTGGCCCTGTGGGTGTTCAGCCCCAAGCGCAAGTCGGAGTTTGACGACGCGACCCTGCTGCCGTTCGCGGATGATCCCGAAGCCATCAAGCACGTCGAGCAAGCTTCTAGGAGTAACAAAGAATGACTACGTTCTGGAGTCTGTACGTCACAGTCCTCAGTCTGGGTACGATCTTCGCCCTGACCTGGCTGCTGCTGTCGACCCGCAAGGGCCAGCGCGCCGAACAAACGGACGAGACCGTTGGCCACTCGTTCGATGGCATCGAGGAGTACGACAACCCTCTGCCGAAATGGTGGTTCATGCTGTTCGTGGGCACTATCGTGTTCGCCCTCGGCTACCTGGCGCTCTACCCCGGCCTGGGCAACTGGAAAGGCCTGCTGCCAGGTTATAACTACCTGGACACGGAAAAGCAGACCGCCTTCGCCAACGGCCAGACCGGCTGGACAGGCGTTCATGAGTGGGAAAAGGAAATGGCTCGCTCGGACGCCAAGTTCGGTCCGATCTTCGCCAAGTTCGCCTCCATGCCGATCGAGGAAGTCGCCAAGGACCCGCAAGCCTTGAAGATGGGGGGCCGCCTGTTTGCCTCCAACTGCTCGGTCTGCCACGGTTCCGACGCCAAGGGCGCCTACGGTTTCCCTAACCTGACCGACGCCGATTGGCGTTGGGGCGGCGAACCGGAAACCATCAAGACCACCATCATGGGCGGTCGTCACGCAGTGATGCCGGGCTGGGCTGCCGTCGTGGGCGAACAGGGCGTGGCCGACGTGGCTTCCTACCTGGTCACCAGCCTGCACGGTCGCAAGCTGCCGGAAGGCGCCAAGGCCGATCCGGCCAACGGCCAGAAGCTGTTCGCTGCCAACTGCGTGGCCTGCCACGGTCCGGAAGGTAAAGGTACGCCCGCCATGGGCGCACCGAACCTGACGCATCCAGCCGCGTTTATCTACGGCTCGAGCTTCGCCCAACTGCAGCAGACCATCCGCTACGGCCGCCAAGGCCAGATGCCTGCCCAGGCCGATCTGCAGGGCAACGACAAGGTCCACTTGCTGGCCGCCTATGTCTACAGCCTGTCCCACGGCGAAAAGGCTCCTGCGGCTGACGCCCAGTAAAGCCCGCTGCCGATGTACGAAAGGCCCCGTCAACCAACGTTGACGGGGCCTTTTTATTTACCGCAGCGATATGCTCAGATTGTTTATCTTGCCCGCAAGCAGCGGCGGTAGTAACGTTCCTACATTAAAGTTTCTTGAGGACGCCGCCATGTCCATCACCACGATTTCCAGCCGCGAATTCAACCACGACACAAGTGGTGCCAAAAAAGCCAGTCGCGAGGGGCCGGTCATCATCACCGACCGTGGCAAGCCGGCTCATGTACTGCTAAGCATTGAGGAGTACCAAAAACTGACCGGCCTTGGCAGCAGCATCGTCGAGTTGCTGGTCATGCCCGATACGCCGGATATCGATTTCGACACCGAGCGTGCCGTCATCACGCCTCGACCGGTGGACCTGTCCTGATGTACCTGCTCGATACCCAAGTCATTTCAGAATTACGCAAGCCTCAAGCCGATAAAAACGTACAGGCCTGGGCGCGTAGCGTCCCCGCCCCCAGCCTCTACGTCTCGGCCATTACCGTATTGGAACTGGAAACCGGCGTATTGCGCTTCGAACGCAAGGACCCGGAGCAAGGGAGCCGCTTGCGCGCATGGCTGGATAATCATGTCATGCCCGCATTTGCTGGAAGAATCCTGGCGGTCGACCGCGCCGTCGCGCTACGCTGCGCTCGCCTGCACGGTCCGGATCGCAGCAATGAATGCGATGCAATGATTGCCGCCATCGCGCTGGTCCACGGGCTGACTGTCGTCACTCGCAACGCCGCAGATTTCCAAAGCAGCGGCGTGGCGTTGCTTAATCCGTGGTCGCACTGATACGCCCCTGCAACAGCCCCTCAATAAAATCGCCAAGGAGACAGGCGCAATGGAAGGCATCGAAGTACTCAAGCGCACAGCCCATATGAGCGTCGAGCATGTCTGACGCGCTCTGGGCGGCCCGCCTGGGCGATGCACTCAACCACACTTCAATGATGGCCGACATCCTCGGCGGCGTGCTGGAGGTGGCGGCGAATATCGCCATCACAGCCCTGGCCACCGCCGCCGTCGTGGCGGCCACCGGCATCACCGTCGTCACAGGCGGCCTGGGCTGCTTCGTCCTTGGCCTGGTGGTCGGCACCATCGTTGGCCTGGCCATGAGCAAGACCGGGGCCGACAAGGGCTTGAGCAATATATGCGAGGGCATCGGCAACGCCCTCTTTCCGCCCACGGTGCAGGCGAACATTCTCACCGGCTCCACCGACACCCTGACCAACAACATCCCCGCCGCCCGCGCTGCCGGAGCGATCGAGTCCCATGTCGCGCCAGCCGGCACCGAGTTGGAAGCTCCCGAGGCGCAAGCCGAACCCAGCTACCTGGACATGGCCGGCAATTTTTTCTCGCAGATGTGGCGCCCCACCGTCGCCACGCCTGCGCCAGGGGCCGTGCCCAAGCCGCAAGACCTGGTCATCTGCATGAAGCACCCGCCGATGCCGCCGCAGTTCATGGCCGAGGGCTCCGACAAGGTCACTATCAATGGCCAGCCTGCCGTGCGCAGTGGCGACCGCAGCACTTGCGATGCGACGGTGGTGTCATCGGGCTTGATCTCTTCGAATGTGACCATTGGCGGCGGTTCGGTGGTGGTGCGTGAAATCCGCAGCGGCAAGACCCCGGGCGTCGGCCTGGCGGTCACGGCGCTGCTGATGCTCAAGGGCGGCAAGGGCAAATTCTTCAGCAAACTGCCCTGCATGCTGGTGGGCGGCGCGGTATCCATGGCCGCCAGCAGCGCCGCGAACGCGGCGGCCAATGCGGCGCTGGGTTCGTCGAACCCGGTCCACGCGGCCACCGGAGCCAAGGTGCTGGGCGGCAACGAAGAGCTGGATTTCGTATTGCCCGGTCTCCTGCCCATCGACTGGCAACGCGTCTACAACAGCCGCGACGAGCGCCGCGACAGTTTGTTCGGTAATGGCTGGAGTGTGTCCTACGAAGTGCAGGTGGAAATCGTCCCTCACCCGGACGGCGGCGAAACCCTGGTCTACACCGACGAACAGGGCCGCCCCATCGACATGGGTTCGATCCCCTTGGGTGGCGCGGTGTTCAGTGCGGGCGAAGGCCTGGCCGTGCGCCGCCACGTCAATGGCCAGTTGCTGATCGAAAGCGACAATGGCCTGTATCGCTTGTTCGAGCCCACGCCGGCCAACCCATCGCGGCTGCGCCTGAACCAATTCGGCGACCGCAACGACAACCGTATTTATCTCGACTACGACGACGCCGGACGCCTGGTGCGGCTGCGTGACACCTTCGACCTCGTGCAAATCGACCTGATCCGCGAAGGCCAGCACGTCAGCCAGATCGAACGCCTCTACCCGGACCAACAGCGCGAGGTGCTGGTCAGCTACGCCTACGACGCCGCCGGCAACCTGGCCGAAGTGCGCGATGCCACCGGCCAGGTGCAGCGGCGCTTCAGCTACGATGCCGGCCGGCGCCTGGTGGAACATCAGTTGCCCACCGGCCTGCACTGCTTCTACGACTGGGCCCTGATCGAGGACCAGGAATGGCGTGTGGTCCGTCACTGGACCGACGAAGGCGATGCCTACCAGTTCGACTATGACCTCAAGGCGGGCACCACGCGCATCACCGACAGCCTCCAGCGGGTCAGCATGCGGCAGTGGAACAGCCAGCACCAGATCACTCGATTCAGCGATAACCTCGGCCAGACCTGGCTGTTCGAATGGAACGACGAGCGCCAGTTGCTCAACGCCACCGACCCACAGGGCGGGTGCTACGCGTACAGCTACGACGAAGCCGGCAACCTGATCAGCGAAACCGACCCGCTGGGTCGCAGTGAGTCCACCCTCTGGCTTGAGCACTGGGCCCTGCCATTGGTGGACACCAATGCCGCCGGCCATAGCTGGCGGTACCGTTATGACCCGCGTGGCAACTGCATCGCCGAGACCGATCCGTTGGGCCACGTCACTCGCTACCGCTACGACGCCCACGGCCAGATTATCGAAGTCATCGACGCCACCGGCAAAAGCAAAAAGCTGCGCTGGAACCCGTTCGGGCAATTGGTGGAGCACGTCGACTGCTCGGGTTACCCGACGCGGTTCAGCTACGACTCGCGTGGCTACTTGCAGACCATCACCGACGCCCTCGGCGAACGCACGCAATTCAGTTACGACGCCCAAGGCCGACTGCTCAGCAGCCAATTGCCGGACGGCCGCACCGAGCATTACCAGCGCGACATCGCGGGTCAGTTGACCGGCTATACCGACCCGGCCGGACATACCACCCTTTACCAGCACAACCGCCGCGGCCAGATCCGCCAACGCACCGACGCCCAAGGCCGGCAGGTACAGTTCGGGTATGACAGCTTCGGGCGGCTGCAAGCGCTGATCAACGAGAATGGCGAGAGCTATCGATTTGCCTGGGATGCCGGGAACCGGCTGATTGAGCAACAGGACCTGGACGGCAGCGCCAAACGCTACCGCTACGACGTGCTCGATAATGTCGCGGCGGTGACGGCCCTTCCGGCACCTTACGGCAATGGCCTGGCCGTGGTGCCCGAAACCCCACCGGCGCCTATCGTTCATCGCCTGGAACGCGACGCCGTGGGCCGGCTGATTGCCAAAGTCACCGACGATGGCCGCACCGAGTACACCTACAACGCACTGGACCAGCTCACGGCGATCACCTTCACCGACCTGCAAGGCAACACCCAGACCCTGGGCTTCACCTACGACGCGACCGGCCAGTTGCTGGAAGAACTCAGCGCCGCCGGCAGCCTGCAACACCACTACGACGAACTCGGCAACCTGATCCAGACCCAACTGCCCGATGGCCGCTGGGTCAACCGCCTGTACTACGGCAGCGGCCACCTGCACCAGATCAACCTCGACGGCCAGGTCATCAGTGACTTCGAACGCGACCGCCTGCACCGCGAAGTGCTGCGCACCCAAGGGCAGATCAGCACCCGCAGCGAATACGACCGCAGCGGTCGCCTGCGCGCTCGCCAACGTCGCCACGGCAGCCAACCTTCGCTGCTGCCGGCGGCGGTGCAAAAACACTTCGAATATGACCCCGCCGACCACCTGATCGGCAAACTTGACCAGCAACCCGCCGCGCAACACCGGCAGCTGCTGCATTACGACACCACCGGCCGCATCATCGCCAGCCAGGACAGCCTGCACGGTCAGCGCGAAACCTTCGCCTACGACGCCGCCGCCAACCTGCTCGACGGCCCATCCCCCGGCGCCGGGCTGGTGGTGCACAACAAACTGCTGACCTATCAGGACAAGCGCTACCGCTATGACGCCTTTGGCCGGATGATCGAGAAACGCAGCGCTGCCCGCGGCCTGCAACGCTTCGCCTATGACGCCCAGAGCCGCTTGATTGAAGTGCGCAATGACAACGGCAGCGTGGTCCGCATGACCTACGACCCGTTGGGCCGGCGCATCGAAAAAACCGAACACGACAGCCACGGCTACCCGCTGGGTGAAACCCGCTTCATCTGGGACGGCATGCGCTTATTGCAGGAAAGCCGGTACAACCAGACCAGCCTTTATCTTTATGCGGATAACACCTACGACCCGCTTGCACGGATCGATGGATACGGAGCGCACCAGACCGTCCGTTATTACCACAACGACCTGAACGGTTTGCCAGAACAACTCACCGAGGCCGACGGACGTAGCGTCTGGCAAGCTCGCTATGAGGTGTGGGGTAACCCCCTTCAGGAAATTCGCGAGCCCTACTTCCTCGAAGAGCAAAACCTGAGGTTCCAGGGACAGTACCTCGATCGAGAAATCGGCCTGCATTACAACGTTTTGAGGTTTTACGATCCCGACGTGGGTCGCTTCACCACGCCCGACCCGATCGGTTTGGCGGGAGGCCTCAATTTCTACGCCTATGCACCCAACCCGATTGGCTACGCGGACCCCCTGGGCCTTGCGGTCGACCCCCTGATAAAACTGAAAGACCGCGGCTATACAGGCGTTACGAAAACCCCTGGTGGAGGTCTCGACTATTCTGAAAGCAATGCGCTCTACAACAAAAAACCTGGCGTAAACCCGATCGTCAGAATTGAATACACCGGGGACTACGCCAAAGACTTCGAGGCCGCGAACAAAGCGGCCAAGTTGAGCCAGAAAACCACACCGGCCGGCCATGTATGGCACCATCTGGACGATTACGATCCCAAGACCAACACCGGCACCATGCAGCTCATCAAGCAAAGCGCCCACAACGGCATCGGCCATAGCGGGGGCGTTGCTCAATACAAAGCGGCTACAGGCAAGGCCTATACCCACCCCGCTCGTTTCAAGAGCAGAACAACAGGAGCCTCCAAATGCGGTTGACCCTCGAAGAATCCGAACAGGCCCTCTCCGTGCAGGAGCTGAATGAGTTCCAAGAGAAATTCAATGTGCAATTACCGACAGCCTTCAGGGAGTTTTATCTAAAGCACAACGGCGGCGATTTGTCTGAGCGTTGTAGCGAGAACGAGTTTTTGCTGGGCGGATTCACACCGATCAAATACGGCAATGCGCCTATCGAAGTTGTCTATCGCGACCTGGTTGACGATATTCCATCGTTGAAAGGAATGATCCCTTTTGCATACGACCAGGGCGGTAATTCATTTCTGCTCTCGCTCAAAGAAGATGACTTTGAAAACATCTACCTGTATTTGATGGACGAAGAAGATTTGGCGTTCGTATGCGAATCATTTGAAGAATTCCTCGCTGAACTCACAAGCCAGTAGCAACTGGGTCCGCGCATTCGATGTGGCACTGGCGAGCAAAGCGCTGAGTTCGGGCAACAATTGGCCAGGGCAAATCAAGCCTCAACGCCAACCCAAAGGGCTCGCCGAATCAGTCAGCAGGCCCTTGGGTTTTTCCCTGCGACGTGGAATGGCTATAGTCAATTGATCTGGGTCAAGACTTGTTACATCCGCTACACCATTCTACGCAGAGCCCCAACGCGACCAAAGGTCGCACCCTTGAGCCAGAGCGACAGGCGTATCATTGCGCCACTGCAACACCCCCCTGTGACCCTGGTCGGCACGTACTGGCCTCGGCACTTTCCACTGCCGTGGGATGCAATTGATGAGCAACCAGATTCCGGTACATGACGTTACCCCGCCTGCCAAGGACGCGAATAAAAGCGTCGACCTCTATGCCTCTCGGGAAAAAATCTACACCCGTGCCTTCACTGGCCTGTTTCGCAATCTGCGAATGGTCGGTGGAGCGGCGTTGTTCCTGCTGTACTTCGGTACGGTCTGGTTGAACTGGGGCGGTCATCAGGCCGTCTGGTGGAACCTGCCGGAACGCAAATTCTTTATTTTCGGTGCAACTTTCTGGCCCCAGGATTTCATCCTGCTGTCCGGGCTGCTGATCATTGCCGCCTTCGGCCTGTTTTTCATTACCGTCTATGCCGGACGAGTCTGGTGTGGCTACACCTGCCCGCAAAGCGTATGGACGTGGATTTTCATGTGGTGCGAAAAAGTCACCGAAGGCGACCGTAACCAGCGCATCAAGCTCGACAAGGCGCCCATGGGGGCCAACAAGTTCCTGCGCAAAACCGCCAAGCACAGCCTGTGGTTGCTGATCGGTTTTGTTACCGGCATGACCTTTGTCGGCTACTTCACACCGATCCGAGAACTGGTGTTCGAATTCTTCACCGGCCAGGCCGATGGCTGGTCATATTTCTGGGTCGGCTTCTTCACCCTCGCCACTTATGGCAACGCCGGCTGGCTGCGTGAACAGGTGTGCATCTATATGTGCCCTTATGCCCGCTTCCAGAGCGTCATGTTCGACAAAGACACCCTGATCGTTTCCTACGACCCGCGTCGTGGCGAAAGCCGTGGCCCGCGCAAGAAAGGTGTTGATTACAAGGCCCTGGGGCTGGGGGATTGCATCGATTGCACCATGTGCGTCCAGGTTTGCCCCACCGGCATCGACATACGCGACGGCCTGCAGATCGAGTGCATCGGTTGTGCGGCGTGCATCGACGCCTGCGACAACATCATGGACAAGATGGATTACCCGCGCGGCCTGATCAGCTACACCACTGAACACAACCTGTCGGGCCAGAAAACCCACAAGCTGCGCCCGCGCCTGATCGGCTATGCCCTGGTGCTGCTGGCGATGATCAGCCTGCTGGTAACGGCGTTCTTCATGCGTTCGCTGGTGGGTTTCGATGTCAGCAAGGACCGCGTGCTGTACCGTGAAAACGCCGAAGGCCGGATCGAGAACGTCTACAGCCTGAAGATCATGAACAAGGACCAGCGCGACCATACGTATGTGCTGGAGGCCGCCGGCCTGCCTGATCTCAAGCTGCAAGGCCGAAGGGAAATCAAAGTCGCGGCCGGCGAGATTTTCAGCCAGCCGGTGGAATTGTCCAGCGCACCGGAGCAACTGCCATCGAGCACCAACGAGGTGATCTTCATCCTCAAGGACGCCGATGACGAAAGCGTACATATCGAAGCCAAGAGCCGGTTCATCGGCCCACAAACTCGTTGAGAGAACTGAACATGCCTGCAGCAACCGCCACCAGCCCTTGGTACAAGCACCTCTGGCCGTGGATCATCATCGCGATCCTGACCTGTTCGGTGACCCTGAGCCTGACGATGGTGACCATTGCGGTCAAGAATCCGGACAACCTGGTCAATGACAACTATTACGAAGCCGGCAAGGGCATCAATCGCTCGCTGGAGCGCGAACTGCTGGCCCAGACCCTGCAATTGCATGCCAACGTAAAGCTCGATGACGTCACCGGCGAAGTGAACCTGCGCCTGAGCGGCAACAGCCGTCCCCAGACCCTGGAACTGAGCCTGGTCTCCCCGACGCAGCCGGAGAAGGACCGCAAGGTCGTCCTCACCCGTAACGACAGCGAGCCGGGACGTTATATCGGCCAGTTGACCGACCGGATCGAAGGTCGGCGCTTTGTCGAGTTGCTGGGCGTGGAAAGCGACAAGACCTGGCGTCTGTTCGAAGAAGAGCAGATCAATCGCGACCAGGACATCCTGCTGGGCGACGAACCGCTGCAAGGCGCCGAAGACCTGAAGAAGTAAACGGGCTTCCTGTGGCGAGGGAGCTTGCTCCCGCTGGGCCGCGAAACGCCCCCCCGCTGTTCGGACTACTGGTTCTCCTCAGGCATACTGAGCGCTCAATTTACGACGGCTTCGCCGCCGAGCGGGAGCAAGCTCCCTCGCCACAAAGGCTTTCATGCGACAACCATGACCACTCCACAGCCCTGCTACCACTGCGCCCTGCCCGTTCCTCCCGGCAGTCGCTTCACCGCCGTTGTCCTCGGTGAAACCCGCGAGCTGTGCTGCCCGGGCTGCCAGGCCGTGGCCGAAGCCATTGTCGCCGGGGGCCTGGAAAGTTATTACCTGCATCGCAGCGAAGCCTCGGCCAACCCCGAAACCCTGCCCGTCCAACTGACCGATGAGCTGGCGCTGTACGATCGTCCTGATGTACAGCAGTCGTTCGTGCGCCATGAAGGCGAGCTGGCCGAAACTACCCTGTTGATGGAAGGCATCAGCTGCGCCGCCTGTGGCTGGTTGATCGAAAAACAATTGCGCAGCCTGCCAGCCGTGGCCGAGGCGCGGTTGAACCTGTCCAATCATCGCTTGCATGTACGTTGGGCCGATGCGCAATTGCCGCTGAGCACGCTGCTCGCCGAACTGCGCCAGATCGGCTACGTCGCCCACCCGTACCAGGCCGACCTGGCCTGCGAACAGCTCGCCGCGCAGAATCGCCTGGCTCTGCGCCAGTTGGGCGTGGCCGGGCTGCTGTGGTTCCAGGCCATGATGGCGACCATGGCCACCTGGCCCGAGTTCAACATCGACCTGAGCCCGGAGATGCACACCATCCTGCGCTGGGTCGCGCTGTTCCTGACCACGCCCATCGTGTTCTATAGCTGCGCGCCATTCTTCAAGGGTGCGATGCGTGACTTGCGCACCCGTCACCTGACCATGGACGTTTCGGTGTCCCTGGCCATCGGCAGCGCTTATGTCGCCGGGATCTGGACCTCGATCACCGGGGTGGGCGAGTTGTATTTCGATGCGGTGGGCATGTTCGCCCTGTTCCTGCTGGCCGGCCGCTATCTGGAACGCCGGGCCCGGGAGCGCACCGCTGCGGCTACCGCGCAATTGGTCAACCTGTTGCCGGCCTCGTGCCTGCGCCTGGAAGATAACGGCCAGAGTGAACGCATCCTGCTCAGCGAGCTGCGCACCGGCGACCGGGTGTTGGTACATCCGGGCGCGGTCCTGCCGGCCGACGGCAGAATCCTCGACGGCCAATCCAGCATCGACGAATCACTGCTGACCGGCGAATACCTGCCACAGCCTCGCCAGATCGGCGATGCGGTCACGGCGGGCACGCTGAACGTCGAAGGTGCCTTGACGGTGGAGGTGCTCGCCCTTGGGCAGGACACGCGCTTGTCAGCCATCGTGCGGCTGCTGGACCGGGCCCAGGCCGAGAAACCGCGGCTGGCCGAAGTCGCCGATCGTGCCGCCCAATGGTTCCTGTTGCTCTCCTTGATTGCCGCCGCCGCCATCGGCCTGCTGTGGTGGCAGCTGGATGCCTCTCGCGCCTTCTGGATTGTGTTGGCGATGCTGGTCGCCACCTGCCCTTGCGCCCTATCGCTGGCCACGCCAACCGCCCTCACCGCCGCCACCGGCACCCTGCACAAACTTGGCCTGCTGCTGACCCGCGGTCATGTGTTGGAGGGCCTGAACCAGATCGACACCGTCATTTTCGACAAGACCGGCACCCTCACCGAAGGTCGCCTGGCGTTGCGAGCCATTCGACCGCTGACGGCCCTGGACAGCGATCAGTGCCTCGGACTCGCCGCAGCCCTGGAGAACCGCTCGGAACATCCCATCGCTCGCGCCTTCGGTCGTGCGCCGTTGGCGGCGGAGCAGGTGCAGAGTACGCCGGGGCTGGGACTGGAAGGCCTGGTAGGCGAACAACGGCTGCGTATCGGTCACCCCGGTTTTGTCTGCAACCTGAGTGGCGCCCCCGTACTGCAGATGCCGGACGAACCCGGTCAGTGGCTGCTGCTGGGCGATGAGATCGGGCCGCTGGCCTGGTTCGTCCTCGACGATCGCTTGCGCGCCGATGCGCCTGCCTTGCTGGCCGCTTGCAAGGCGCGGGGCTGGCGGACGTTGCTGCTGTCGGGTGACAGCTCGCCGATGGTGGCCAGTGTCGCCGCCGATCTGGGCATCGACGAAGCCCGGGGCGGTCTGCGTCCAGACGACAAACTGGCCGTGTTGCAGCAGTTGCACCAGCAAGGCCGCAAGGTGTTAATGCTCGGCGACGGCGTGAACGACGTGCCGGTGCTGGCGGCCGCGGACATCAGCGTCGCGATGGGCTCGGCCACCGACCTGGCCAAGACCAGTGCCGATGCGGTGTTGTTGTCCAACCGCCTCGACGCATTGATCCATGCCTTCAGCCTGGCCCGGCGTACTCGTCGAGTGATCATCGAGAACCTCGTCTGGGCGGGGCTGTACAATGGCCTCATGTTGCCGTTCGCCGCCCTCGGCTGGATCACTCCGGTGTGGGCCGCAGTCGGCATGTCCATCAGTTCATTGACCGTGGTGTTGAATGCCCTGAGGCTGACCCGTCAGCCGAAGGCGCAGGTTATCTACGCCACGCCCGATACCCGTCCGCTGCCGGCCTGAGCCGCGCGGGCATGGAGTTTCGACATGCCAGCTCTTTACGTGATGATCCCGGCCGCACTGCTGATCGTGGCCATCGCCGTGTACATTTTTTTCTGGGCCGTGGACAGCGGACAGTACGACGATCTTGACGGTCCGGCCCACAGCATCCTGTTCGACGATCAGGACCCGAACCACAAGGCAGCAGTAGACGAAGCCAGTGGCGAGGCCCGCAAGCCGGACGACAAGGCTCCGCCCCATGCTTGAATTAGCGCCATTGCTGGTCTCTGCGGTGATCCTTGGCCTGCTGGGCGGCGGCCATTGCCTGGGCATGTGCGGTGGCCTGATGGGCGCCCTGACCCTGGCGATTCCCAAGGAGCAGCGCAGCCGGCGCTTTCGGCTGCTGCTGGCCTACAACCTGGGGCGAATCTTGAGCTACGCCACCGCTGGGTTATTGATTGGCCTGGCCGGCTGGGCCGTGGCGAGCAGCCCGGCGGCGATGATCATGCGGGTACTGGCCGGTTTGCTGCTGATTGCCATGGGCTTATACCTGGCGGGTTGGTGGAGCGGCCTGACCCGCATCGAGAGCTTGGGGCGTGGCTTGTGGCGGCACATCCAGCCCGTCGCCAACCGCCTGCTGCCAGTGTCCAGCCTGCCCCGGGCCTTGCTGCTCGGCGCGTTATGGGGTTGGCTGCCGTGCGGGTTGGTCTACAGCACCCTGTTGTGGTCCGCCAGCCAGGGTAACGCGTTGGACAGCGCACTGTTGATGCTCGCCTTTGGCCTCGGCACCTGGCCGGTGCTGCTCGCCACCGGCCTGGCCGCCGAACGCATCACCGCCCTGCTACGCAAACGCAGCGTGCGCATGGCCGGTGGGTTGTTGGTGATTGTGTTCGGGATCTGGACGCTGCCGGGGCCACATCAGCATTGGCTCATGGGGCATTGATCGAGTAGCACCCAATCGCGAGCGAGCTCGCTCCCACAGGAGCACTAGCGTCGAGACCCTGCTCACACTCAGTGCCCGTTGATGCAAATCAACACACCACCACGCCCGCCCCCCTAGACTCGCGCCCATGCCAGCCTATCCGGGGAACGCCCGCATGCTCGACACCATTCGTTGGGACTCTGACCTGATCCGCCGCTACGACCTGACGGGACCGCGCTACACTTCATACCCGACCGCGGCGCAGTTCGCCGGCCAGGTGGGTACGTTCGACCTGCTCCATGCCCTGCGCGATAGTCGCAAGGCCCAGCGACCGCTTTCGCTGTACGTCCATGTGCCGTTCTGCGCAAACATTTGCTACTACTGCGCCTGCAACAAAGTCATCACCAAGGATCGAGGCCGTGCCCACGCCTACCTGCAGCGCCTGGAGCAGGAAATCCAGTTGATCGGCTGTCACCTCGACCCAGCCCAGCGCGTGGAACAGCTGCATTTGGGCGGCGGGACCCCGACGTTCCTCAGCCATGATGAGCTGCGCCAGTTGATGGCCACGCTGCGCAAGCACTTGAACCTGCTGGACGACGATTCTGGAGACTACGGCATCGAGATCGATCCACGGGAGGCCGATTGGTCGACCATGGGGCTGCTGCGGGAGCTGGGCTTCAACCGGGTCAGTATCGGCCTGCAAGACCTCGACCCGGCCGTGCAGCGTGCCGTCAATCGTTTGCAAAGCCTGGATGAAACCCGCGCGGTGATCGAAGCCGCCAGGACCTTGCAGTTCCGTTCGAACATCGACCTGATCTACGGGCTGCCCAAACAAACGCCGGAGAATTTCGCCCACACCGTGGAGGAAGTCATCAACCTGCAACCCGACCGGCTGTCGGTGTTCAACTACGCCCACCTGCCGGAACGCTTCATGCCCCAGCGGCGAATCAACAGCCAGGATTTGCCGAACCCGGAGCAGAAACTGGCGATGCTGCAAGGCACCATCGAACAACTCACCGCTGCCGGTTATCGCTACGTCGGCATGGATCACTTCGCCCTGCCCGATGATGAACTGGCAATTGCCCAGGAAGAAGCCACCCTGCAACGTAACTTCCAGGGCTATACCACCCACGGTCACTGCGACCTGATAGGCCTGGGTGTGTCGGCCATCAGCCAGATCGGTGACCTGTACTGCCAGAACAGCAGCGACCTGAACCAATACCAGAACACCCTCGCCGACGGTCAACTGGCGACCAGCCGCGGGCTGATATGCAATGCCGACGACCGGTTGCGCCGCGCGGTGATCCAGCAATTGATCTGCCATTTCTACCTGGACTTCGCCGAGATCGAGCAACGCTTCAATATTGATTTTCGCGGCTATTTCGCGCCGCTGTGGCCGCAGTTACAGGCGATGGCCCACGATGGCCTGATACACCTCGATGGCGCATACATCAGGGTATTGCCTGCTGGCCGGCTGCTGGTGCGTTCGGTGTGCATGGTCTTTGATGCCTATCTTGACCAGCAAAATCGGCAGCGTTTCTCCCGCGTGATTTGAGCGCGACAATTTGACGAGAAAACCACACTGGCTGCCGTGCCTGCGCTGGGGTACCCTTACGTCTTATGTGTGTTTTCCCACAAGGATTTAAGAAATGTCCGAGCCCGTCAAACAGCGCGCCCACAACCAGGCCCATTGCAAGGATTGCAGCCTAGCGCCCCTCTGCCTGCCACTTTCTTTGAATCTGGAGGACATGGATGCGCTGGACGATATCGTTAAACGGGGCCGGCCCTTGAAGAAAGGCGAATTCCTGTTTCGCCAGGGCGACACTTTCGATTCCGTTTATGCGGTGCGCTCGGGCGCCTTGAAAACCTTCAACCTCAGTGACGGCGGCGAAGAACAGCTCACCGGCTTCCATCTGCCCAGCGAGCTGGTGGGCCTGTCGGGCATGGATACCGAAAGCCATCCGGTCTCGGCCCAAGCGCTGGAAACCACTTCGGTGTGCGAGATTCCTTTTGATCGCCTGGACGAACTGGCCCTGCAACTGCCGCAACTGCGTCGCCAGTTGATGCGCGTCATGAGCCGGGAAATCCGTGACGATCAGCAAATGATGTTGCTGCTCTCGAAAAAAACCGCCGACGAGCGCATCGCCACATTCCTGGTCAACCTCTCGGCACGCTTCCGCGCCCGCGGGTTTTCGGCCAACCAGTTCCGCCTGAGCATGTCCCGCAACGAAATCGGCAACTATCTGGGCCTGGCGGTGGAAACCGTGTCCCGGGTGTTCACCCGTTTCCAACAGAACGAGCTGATCGCCGCCGAGGGCAAGGAAATTCATATTCTCGACCCGATCCAGCTCTGCGCCCTGGCCGGGGGCTCGCTCGACGGCTGATGGACGAGCGCGGCTGAGGGATTCCTCGGGCCGCGCTATACTGCCGCGTTTGCAGCCCTGCCAGGACACCTCGACGATGGTCTTCGATTCCTTCGACATCAAATCCCTGATCCGCCCCGTAATCGACTTTCCCAAACCAGGCGTGATCTTTCGCGACATCACCCCGCTGTTCCAGTCCCCCACTGCCCTGCGGTTGGTGATGGATAGCTTTGCCCACCGCTACGTCGAGGCCGAGTTCACCCACATCGGTGCGATGGACGCACGGGGCTTCCTGATCGGCTCGATCCTGGCCTATCAGTTGAACAAGCCATTGGTGTTGTTTCGCAAGCAAGGCAAACTGCCGGCTGATGTATTGGCCGAGGGCTACCAGACCGAATACGGCGAGGCTTTCCTGGAAGTGCACGCCGATAGCTTGTGCGAAGGCGATTCGGTGGTGATGTTCGATGACCTCATCGCCACCGGCGGCACGCTGATCGCCGCCGCCAACCTGATCCGCCGCATGGGCGCCAAAGTCCACGAAGCCGCAGCGATCATCGACCTGCCGGAACTGCTCGGCTCCCAGCGTCTGGAAGACATGGGCATCCCGACGTTCTGCCTGACACAGTTTTCGCTTAGCGAAAAATAAAGTTCACGATAAACCTAATGTGGGAGCGGGCTTGCTCGCGAATGCGGGGTGTCAGCCAACATAAGTGCTGACTGATACACCGCATTCGCGAGCAAGCCCACTCCCACAGGTTTTGTATGGCCGTTACAACGCGATCGGTTTGCGCCCGGCAAACGAATGCGCCAGCGTCCCGCCGTCCACCAGTTCCAGCTCCCCCCCCAACGGCACGCCATGGGCGATGCGCGAAGCGACCAAACCTTTGTTGCTCAGCAATTGAGCGATGTAATGGGCGGTGGCTTCGCCCTCGACCGTCGGGTTGGTGGCGAGGATGACTTCGGTGAACGTGCCCGCCTCTTCGATCCGCGCGATCAACTGGGGAATGCCAATCGCTTCCGGCCCCAGACCGTCGAGGGGCGACAAATGGCCCTTGAGCACGAAATAGCGACCCCGAAAACCGGTCTGCTCCACCGCATACACATCCATCGGTCCTTCCACGACGCAGAGCAGGCTGTCATCGCGCCGCGGATCGGCGCATTGCGGGCAGAGGTCGTCTTCGGTGAGGGTCCGGCACAAGCGGCAATGGCCTACACCTTCCATGGCCTGGCTCAGGGCCTGGGCCAGGCGCGAGCCGCCGCTGCGGTCACGCTCGAGCAGCTGCAACGCCATGCGCTGGGCAGTTTTCTGACCCACACCCGGCAGCGTTCGCAGGGCATCGATCAGTTGGCGAATCAAAGGGCTGAAGCTCATTGAGGAAATGTCCGACATGACAACAAGACGCGGTTTATACCCGCGCCTCCGATTAGCGTCAAATACTCAATCCTGCGCGACCCGTACCACCAACTTGCCGAAGTTGCGCCCTTCCAGCAGGCCGATAAAGGCCTGGGGCGCGTTCTCAAGTCCATCGACCACGTCCTCGCGGAACTTGACCTTGCCATCGCGCACCCACGGCGCCATGGCGCTGATGAACTCCGGCTGGCGATCACCGTAGTCGTCAAACACGATAAATCCCTGGATACGCACGCGTTTGGTCAGCAATGTCCGCTGCAGTTGCGGCAAACGATCCGGGCCGCTGGGGGCCTGATGCTCGTTGTAGGAAGCGATCAAGCCACAGAGCGGGATGCGCGCCTTGGCGTTAAGCAGCGGTACCACCGCGTCGAAGACCTTGCCACCGACGTTTTCGTAGTAAATATCGATGCCTTTGCCACAGGCCCGGGCCAACTCCTCGGCAAAGTTTTCACTCTTGTGATCGACGCAGGCGTCGAACCCCAACTCGTCCACCACGTATTGGCATTTTTCGCTGCCGCCGGCCACGCCGACGACCCGCAAGCCTTTGATCTTCGCCACTTGGCCGACCACCGAGCCCACGGCGCCCGAGGCTGCCGCGACCACCAGGGTTTCCCCGGCCTTGGGTTGACCGATGTCCATCAGGCCCATGTAGGCGGTCATGCCAGGCATGCCCAGCACACCCAGGGCCATCGACGGGCTGGGCAAGCCGGATGGGATGGGAATGACGTTACGGCCGTCACTGATGCTGTGGCTTTGCCAACCTGTGGCGCCCACCACCAGATCGCCCTCCTGGAATTTCGGGTGCATCGATCGCTCCACCCGGCTGACGGCGCCACCTGTCATCACCTCGTCGATTTGCACCGGCGCGGCGTAGGACGGCGCATCGCTCATCCGCCCGCGCATATACGGGTCCAAGGACAGGAACAGGGTCTTGAGCAGGATCTGGCCTTGTGCCAAGTCCGGCAGTGTCACGTGTTCCAGGCGGAAATTGTCCGGCGTCGGTGCTCCCTGGGGGCGGGAGGCCAGGACGATGCGCTGGTTGGAGGTCAATGCTTGTGACATGGGAAGCGTCTCCTTGATCTGAGTGGCACGTATAAGGGAGCAGACCATTGCCGAAGGGGCGGCGTTCGATGTTTGTTCAGTTGGACGGCGGCGCTTGCTCGCGATGGCGATCTCACCGCCAACGCAGTTCTGAAGCAGAAACAAAAATGCCAGGCGCGATGCCTGGCATTGTGTGTAGCCCATCCCGACCGGGATGGCGAATCAGAACGGCAGCTTCATGCCCGGCGGCAGTTGCATGCCAGCGGTCATGCCGGACATCTTGTCCTGGCTGTTGGCTTCGATCTTGCGCACCGCATCGTTGACGGCGGCAGCGAACAGGGCTTCGAGCATTTCCTTATCGTCTTCGCTCAGACCTTCGACCACGCTTGGGTCGATGCTGACGCGCTTGATGTCGTGGCGACCGGTCATGACCACGGTCACCATGTCGCCGCCGGACTTGCCGGTGACTTCGGCGTTGGCCAGCTCTTCCTGCATCTTGGCCATTTTTTCCTGCATCTGCTGCGCCTGCTTCATCAGGCCGGCCATGCCACCTTTCATCATGGGAATCACCTCGAAAGTACTTGGATAAACAACGCGCCCGGCCCGTTCGGCCCGGCGCTTTCAGTTATGAGCCCTGGATGACCGGGGCCTCGACAGGTTCGATAGTATCGTGACGGACCACGGCGCCGAACTGTTGCATCATCTGCTGGATGAACGGATCGCTGTGGATCGACTCCTCGGCTTCGCGCTGACGGTCGGCACGACGACGGGACGCGGCCTGGGCCGGGGTCTCCTGCTCCGGCTTGATCAGCTCGATGCTCAGCGTCAGGGTGCGCTGGTGGTACTGGTTCAGCGCGTCGTTGAGGCGCCGTTGCTGGGTCGCGTTGAACAGGGCGCTGTGGGCCGGATCCAGGTGCAGCAGCCAGTGGTCGCCCTCCACGGAAATCAGCGTACAGTTGGCGGCGATGCTGCCGGTCATGCCGGTAATCGGCAGTTTCGGGAACAGCTCCAGCCATTGCAGGGCCAGACCGGTGGCCGGCATTGCCGCAGGTTCCGGCTCGGGCTCCGGGGCCGGCTCGGCGGCGTGCTCGCTGGCCAGCTCATCCAGATAACTGTAGGCCGAATCCATGTCCGGTTCGATGTAATCCTCATCCAGCGGCGGCTCATCGTCCGGGTCGATGCCCGACGTGGCGACATCCACATCCGCTACCGTCGGCTCAGGCACCGGGGCGGCGACCCATTCCGGCGCATCGGGCACCACGCTGTCGGGCGTCGGCAGGGGCATCGGCGGCAACTCGGGCTGCTCGGCGACGGTCTCAAGCACCGGTTCCACCGCAGGCTGCTGGACGATTTCAGGCTCGACCGGGTCGTTCCAGGGCAGGTCTATAACGGCTTCGGCCACAGGCGCGGGCGTGGGCTCGGCGATCATTTCCGGTTCCGGTTCAGGCACCGCAACAGCAGGCGCCGGCGCCGGCGCCGGCTGCACCATAGGCGCCTGCGCTGTCGGAGGCGAAGCCACTGCCGGCGCAACGTTGGGCGCGGCAGCCACTGGCTTGGCGGAATCAGCTGTGGCCTGGCTGATCCCCACTGGCTTTAGCGGCTGCCTCGGGGCGTCCGCCGTGTCGGCAGGCCGGAAGGCCAGCATTCGCAGCAGTACCATTTCGAAGCCACCGCGTGGATCCGGCGCCAGGGGCAGGTCGCGACGACCGATCAGGCCCATCTGGTAATAGAACTGCACGTCTTCGGCGGGCAATGCCTGGGCCAGCGCCAATACGCGATCGCGGTCGCCATGGCCGTTGTCGACGCCTTCAGGCAAAGCCTGGGCGATGGCGACACGGTGCAACACGTTGAGAATTTCCGAGAGCACGCCATTCCAGTCCGGCCCCTGCTCGGCCAAATGACGCACCGCCTCGAGCAACGCCTTCGCATCGCCTTCGATCAGTGCATGCAGCACGTCGTAGACCTGGCCGTGATCGAGGGTGCCGAGCATCGCCCGCACATCGGCGGCCATGACCTTGCCCTCACCAAAGGCGATGGCCTGGTCGGTCAGGCTCATGGCATCGCGCATCGAACCGTCGGCGGCGCGGCCCAGCAGCCACAGCGCGTCGTCTTCGAAAGGCACGTTTTCGACGCCCAGCACGTGGGTCAGATGCTCAACGACCCGTTCCGGGGTCATGTTCTTCAAGGAGAACTGCAGGCATCGCGACAGAATCGTTGCGGGAAGTTTCTGCGGATCGGTGGTCGCCAGGATGAACTTGACGTAGGGCGGCGGTTCTTCGAGGGTCTTGAGCAGCGCATTGAAGGAATGGCTGGAAAGCATGTGCACTTCGTCGATCAGGTAGACCTTGAAGCGCCCACGGCTTGGCGCGTACTGCACGTTGTCGAGCAGTTCGCGGGTGTCTTCGACCTTGGTGCGGCTGGCGGCGTCGATCTCGATCAGGTCGACGAAACGGCCTTCGTCGATTTCCCGACAGACCGAACACTCGCCGCAAGGCGTCGAGGTAATGCCGGTTTCACAGTTCAGGCACTTGGCGATGATCCGCGCGATGGTGGTCTTGCCCACACCCCGGGTGCCGGTGAACAGGTAGGCGTGGTGCAGCCGCTGGCTGTCCAAGGCATTGATCAGAGCCTTGAGCACATGGGTCTGGCCGACCATTTCGCGGAACGAGCGCGGACGCCATTTACGTGCAAGAACCTGATAACTCATCGAAAACCGTCGCAACGAAGGAACATAAGCGGCTAATGCTAGCGGAGCAGGGGCGAAATTGCATCCGGTGTACTCGTCTAATCTGACTAAGCTTGGATCTGGGGCACGGTTGTCGACTTGGTTTTGCACAGTCAGGAGAGTGTATGCGCTCAGCCATGGGGGCTTTGCTGTTGGTGAGTACCGGTTGCTTCGCTGAACAACTACCGTTGCGTTTCGCTATCACCGACGGCTGGGCCATGCCCATGGTGCAGATCGAACGAGGCCGTCCGACCCAGGGCATCATTCCCGACATCATGACCAGCCTGGCAACCCAGGTCGGCATGTCGGCGCAATTTCACGTGCTGTCCCGCGCCCGTCTGGATGGCGCCATGAAACACGGCGAAGTCGACCTGCGCTGCTATGTCAGTCCCGATTGGGTCGACGACAAAAGCGGTGACTACCTCTGGAGTGTCCCGCTGTTCTTCCAGCGCGACCTCCTGGTCGGCATGCCAGGCACCCCCGGCCCGGTGGTACCGGCGGGTCTGGCGCAACAGGCCATCGGCACCGTGCTCGGCTACACCTACCCGACCTTGCAGCCGCTGTTCGACAGCCGCAATCTGCGCCGTGATGACGCGCGCAGCCAGGACCAGGTATTGGAGAAACTGCTGGCCGGCCGCTACCGCTATGGCGTGACCAATCAATGGGCCCTGGACTGGTTCAATCAACGGCACACCGCTGACCGGCAATTGCAAATCGTGGCGGTCCTGCAGGAACGGCAATTGAGTTGCTACCTGCGTGACAACCCGGCAATCCCGACGCAACGCATTTTGCGCACCTTGCTGAAGATGAAAACCTCAGGGGAAATCGATGCGATCATCCAGCTCTACACCGGCCGCAGCGAATCGACAGGCGCCCAATCTGGTTCACCTTGAATCCCTGATCGCCGCTGCCACTGCGCTGGGGCAATAAAGCCTTTTACCCAGCCTGGCACCTGCTCGGGCGGCATGGGCCGGGCGATGAAGTAGCCTTGCGCCACCTCGCAGCCCAGGCGCAGCAACAGTTGCCCATGCTCAAGGCTGTCCAGTCCCTCGGCCACGACCTGACGGCCAAACGCCCGGGCCAGGCCGATCACGGCCTCGGTCAACGCCAGGTCGTCCTGGTCATTGAGAATGTCGCGCACAAAAGTCTTGTCGATCTTGATGGTCTGCGTGCGCAAGTGCTTGAGGTCGTTCAGCGAACAATAGCCGGTGCCGAAGCCCCCGAGGGAAAAGCCCACCCCCAGGGCCTGGCACGCCTGGAGACAAGCGCTGACATGTTGAAGGTTTTCCACGGCGACGGATTCGACGATTTGCAGGTCCAGCATGCGCGGCGACACCGCCGGATGCCGCTCTAGCACCTGTCGCAATCGCTCGACGAAATCGGCGCGCTGGAAATGCCGGACTGAAATATTAATGCTCACGGGCCAGCCCTGCCCCGCTTTCTGCCAAGACTGCAGTTGGGTCAGAACCTGTTCCATGACCCACTCGCCGATCTCGACGATCAGGTCGGTTTCCTCGACCAGCGGCAGAAATTCCCGTGGCGGCACCAGCCCGCGCTGCGGATGCTTCCAACGCAGCAGCGCCTCGAGGCCAACCACCACGCCACTGCGCATATTGACCTTGGGCTGGAAATGCAAGCGCAGTTCATTACCGGTCAGTGCCTGCCGGACCCGTTCGACGGTCTGGTAGGTGGCCCGCACCTCCTTGTCCCGGGACACATCGAACAAATGGAAACGGTTGCGGCCACTCTGCTTGGCCACATACATCGCCTGATCGGCATGGCGCAACAAGGTCTCGGCATCGTCGTTATCCCAAGGGAACAACGTGACGCCGATGCTGGCGAAGACCTTGATCCCCTTGCCGTCGATGGCATACGGCATCGAAACGGCGATCAATACCCGGTTCAACGCGGCGTGCAATTCATCCATCCCATGGACGTGGCGCAGCACCAGTACGAACTCGTCCCCCGCCAGTCTCGCGACCACATCCTCGCCGCGCACAATGCTGCGCAAGCGCCTGGCAACTTCCACCAGCAGCCGGTCGCCGCTGGCATGGCCGTAGCTGTCATTGACGGCTTTGAAACCGTCCAGGTCGAGCATGCACACCGCCAGGGGAAGATTCTCTACGCGCGAAAACTCCAGCGCCTGGTCCAACAGATCGGAAAGATAGGTGCGATTGGGCAAGCCAGTCAGCACGTCGTGGCCGACGCGCCATTGCAAGGAGTCCAGCAGCCGGCGTTTCTCGCTGACATCGAAGCGAATCGCCAGGTAGCGCTCGACTTGCCCGGTCACATCGTCGATCACCGGAATCAGGGTCGTGTCGACCCAATGCAACGAACCGTCCCTGGCGCGGTTGCAGATTTCCCCCTTCCATACCTGCCCCATTGCAATGGTTCGCCACATGGCACTGAAAAACTCGCCCGGGTGCTGTCCGGAATTGAGCAGGCGATGGTTTGCCCCCAGCAATTCATCGCGCCGGTAGCCGAAAAGGTTACAGAACTGGTCATTGACGTGGGTGATGCGCCCGCTCGAATCGGTTTCGGAAAAAATCGCGGCGGCGTCAACGGCTCTGCGGTACTTCTTATCCATCGAAGCAGTCATCCATGAGTCAGGCTCATTTGTCGCGCGCGGTTGCCGCCTTCAAAAAGGCGAAGATCAACTAGGCTCAAACACTTTGAGAAACTGGAGCGCGGGCCTTGATGGCGTTTCCCGAGGGTTCGAGGCCATGCCCATGGTCGCGGCAAAAACGCAAGACCTGGTCTCCTCACACATCCTGGCACCTGTAACAGGTCACCGAATGCCCGTGCTAAAGGCCGATTCTACGAAACACATCACACTTTGCAAAGCAAGGTGATGGAATACGTGGTTGCCTAATGCGAAAATCTATCGTTAAGTTCTTGATTCTAAATGGGAATTGAGCGATGCGAATTTCAAGTTTGGGTCCGGCCATCAGACGCTACCGCAAAGTAGCGGGGCTTACTCAGGCTGAACTTGGCGAAAAAACCGGTTTTGACCCCAAAACCATCAGCCGTTTCGAAACCGGCACCTACACCCCCAGCGTCGAGGCGTTGTATCTGCTTGCCAACGTGCTGGATGTGCAGCTTAAAGTCTTTTTTGCCGACATGGACGACGAAGATGAACAGCGAGCGTACCTGTTCGGTGTCATTCACAGAGCCACCCCCAAGGATCTGGGAAAGCTGATCGCAGCGGTTGACCAGGCCTTGTCCAAGCCTTGATGTAGCCATGAAAAAGAGAAGCCAGTATACCTTCCGACCCTGCTGCTTCTGTTCGACGGCGGGTACTTGCGGCGTGACAACGCGCTCAGCCTGGAACACGTACTAGTCAAACTGCTGGCGAACATGTTGATGCAACATGTCATCGATGGCATGGAAACCGCCAGGGCAGGTTCTGTCTTCGGGAAAATTCCAAAGCTTGCCTTACGGCAGCGTTGCGCGGGATACGAGTGCCCGCCGACCGCCGGGATGGGGTCATGAGCAGAGCTTGGTAGACGATGCACACCGGCCAATTGAGAGGAATCAATAACCGGCTCAAGCACAATAAGCGCACGCCCGTGGCTAACGAACAGTGAGTTCCTTTTATATAAAGCGACTCTCCCTGCAAATCGCGAAGAACTTAAAACCACC
This sequence comes from Pseudomonas sp. Q12-87, assembly GCF_001269755.1. NCBI lineage: Bacteria > Pseudomonadati > Pseudomonadota > Gammaproteobacteria > Pseudomonadales > Pseudomonadaceae > Pseudomonas > Pseudomonas sp. Q12-87. The sequence continues at coordinate 282,183 of NZ_LHVI01000023.1, forward strand.
GCTCGTCCGGACTGTCAGTTCTGACAGTAGACAGCAAATATGGCAAAAAAAATACTCACAGGGCAAGAAACCGCTAACTTCTTGCAGCGCCGCACCAACTCAGGCCATGTTTACTGGACAATCAAATGAAAACCAAATCAGTGACCGCATCAAATAAAACGCCCATGACCATCAGATCTTCTAAGGCGCTTTTATTGTCAAAGAGCTTGTATACCCGGACTGGCCTTACAAATCCAGAATGGAGACTGGTTGAAACCTGGCAAGTCGAGCCGTTTCTTTTCCCTACAACAACAGATATACGCCCTAACCATTATGGCTTAATAGTCGCCTACATCCCTGACTCAATCACTCTGAAAATGAGTGACCCAGAAACAGGGGCCATATTCGAAATAAAAAAATTTGGAGACCACGTTACTTATACATCAATGAACTCACAGGGGTCGGTCGCGACAGGCTTTGAGTGGGGCATCCTCGTATCCGTGGATCTTATCGTTGGCGGGCAAAGCCAGTCATCTCATAACAACAAAAACCAGTTTCATGAAGAAAATGACATCCAACACCTTATAGCAGTTGGCGAGGAACAAGGTTCCATTTTCAGCAATGCAAAAGAATCCGTCATCATTCCGAACACGACATATTTTTCATTTACAACAAATACCAGCTTGTATTTCTCCGCAGGCGAAAACCAAGCTAGCTCCATCCATCAAGTGATTAATGAGAAATTAGTAAAAGTAGAGAGCCGCATCCTCCGGGGCTATGCATCTACGGGAGGAAGATATGCCCTTACCGATAACGAGGACACGCTTTACCCTGACGGAATATCAATCTTGAATATAGATGATGGATTTTCGGAGAGTGTAGCTAAAATAGAATTCAACCATAACACCACCGACGGAACCGTTAAAATATCGGTACTGTCGAAAACAGTTAGAGTTTGTGAACTAAGAGAATCGATGATTGTATTTGCACTATAACTTCGGGAGTGAAACACCTCACCCAAGCACGGGCGTTTTCACCAGCAATAACCTGCGCTATCCCAGAAAATTTCAAAGCGAAAAGGATCATCCCGCTTCAGACTGACCGAAAGGCATCTCATAGACCTTACGAACGAAGGCCTGGGTGTTATGGAGGCAACCCCACCAGCCACACCCCGGCACACAATGTTCCCGCTGTGGCTGCTTCCTTCCGGATCTGACCAGGTTCACGGGTAATCGTTGCGGGGGGACCGATGGGGTCACCATAACGACGCCCGCCTGACGGCGAGCCGGGCCATTGTACCTATCTGACGAGAAGTTACAAGCGTTCGCGGCGGATAAAAAAACTGAAGATGTTCAAGTACTTGCTGTGAGCGCATCGCTTGCTAGCGATGACGTTGGCACATTCGACATGAATGCAAGCTGGCTCAGCGTTATCGCGAGCAGGCTCCCACAGGGGATCTGTAGTGATGCAAATCCCGAGGCCATCCAAAAACAACTGTGGGAGACTCTATGGTGCATGCATAGCCCTTAAATGCCTTTCGGCAGATATTCGCAACGGCTCGTTTGCACAGCTTTGCTTGAGGCTGACACGAGCCTGAACCAAGGCGCCCCGCGCCGAAGAAGACTTATAAGCCGGCGCGGTTCAGGAGTGCAGGTCATGCCCTTCGTTTTCAAGTAGCGGGCCAGCAGTCGAGCATCCAGCGCATCAGTTTTGGCCCGTACGTTCACGCCCTTGCGGTAATGGCTGAGCTCATAACCACCGACCATATGGATCACACAGCCGCCCCGCATGAACCAGATCGGTGAACTTCTGGTGATAGATGTTGCTGGCTTCGATGGCCACTCCCACTGGCGCGAACAAGGCCTTGAGCCATTTCTTGACCGCCGATTTGTTGTTGGGAATCGTCTCAAGCCGATCTCCCTTGGATGAACGGAGGAGGAGTGAAATCTCCCACGGCCTGTACTGCGCTAACAGTCAGAAGCAGACTTTGTCCCTTCTCCTCCCTTCAAGTCCTACCTTACAAGCGGGCTTGCTCACGAAAGCGCCGGCACACGCAACATGAACGCCTACACCCTACACTTTTAACTAACCCCGAATCATTGTCGACGTTAGATCCTAGCAGCAAGAGCGGCGAAAATTAATCTTTCGGCGACAGGATTGAACACTCAGAGGTCGTTATGCTTGAACAGCAATTAATCACGACGAAGTATTACAAACTACTACTGGGCAGAATGGTCCATACTCGCCATTAAGCGCCTGGGCCCGAACTTGAACATTGAAGTACACCGGCCTGGAGCCACCACTGACGCCTATTTCATGGCGGTACCAACCACGATGGTCCGGCCGGACTGTGGTGGCGGGGACAAACTGCCCCTGCCCAGTAGACACGGCGGTCACTCTGAACGTATGAGCGGCAATCTGGTCGGGGCGGACGTTATCCGATATTTGCCAGGCCAATATAATTGTGTAAGTGCTTTGTCCTGCCTGGGAAAGCCTCCGGGGCACATTGGGAATGGTCGTCGCCTTATCCATCTGATCGTGTTTCATAAAATTCTCCATAATAAATATAGCCATCATCCATGGCGGCCTTAGAGTAAAGGAAAGCTAGAATATAAAACCACCGTCAAAACAAATGGCATCACTTTAACTTCGTCCAGCCTCTTATCGAGCGTCGACTCTTTATCTGGCGAGCAAAACTTCCTGCTTGAGCAAACTACAACAGCACCCCATCCGCCCGACCACCCTCCTCCTGGATCACCAGATGGATGAAGTGCAGCTTGGTAATCACCGCGGCCGGTACGACGAATGGGTAGAAATCCGGTTGACCCATGCTGCGAGACAGTTCGTTGAGCATGCCGGCCAATTCGATCCAGGCGTTAACGAACGAGAGGAAGGCCGCACCGCCAGCGTGCCCGGAATCGTATAGGGTTTCGGGCGGGAACGGCTGGTAGTCGAAGTCCATTTCGCGGGCGCTCATGCCGAATCCCAGCGCGGTGTCCACTGCGTCCATCATGTGCAGGTAATGCGCCCAGGTTTCCGCCCAATCTTCCCAGGGATGCATAGTGGCGTAGGCGCTGACGTAACGGGTTTGCCAGTCCAGCGGCGCGCCTTGCTGGTAGTGGCGCTCCAAGGCTTCGGCATAGCTGGCGCGCTCGTCACCAAACAGCTCGCGAAAGGCCTCGAGCCAGTGGCTGTTGGCAATCAACCGATCCCAATAATAGTGACCCACTTCATGACGAAAATGCCCAAGCAACGTGCGATATGGCTCGCGCATCTGCTGGCGCACGTGCTCGCGATGAGCATCATCCGCCTCCTTGATATCGAGGGTGATCAGGCCGCTGGCATGGCCGGTCGTCGGCGGCGTGCCGTCAGGGTCAACGCCAATGAAATCGAAGGCCAGGCCGGTGTTTTCATCGACGGTTTTCGGAATGACCGGCAAACCGAGAGTGATCAGTTGCGCCACCATCCGGCGCTTGGCGGTTTCCACCTTGCGCCAACGCTCAGGGTTCTCCGGGATCGACAGGTCTGGAATGGTCCGATTCAGGCTACAGGCGATACACAAGGTGTCGCGCCCGTTGTCCGGCAGCAGCCAGTTGCATGACGCCGCCGTGTCGAGATTGGCGCAGCGGCGAAACAGCCCGGCTTGCGGGTCGGCGTCCAGGGTCCACGTGTCGGATCGTTCGCCGGGTTGCAAGGACGACAGGCGACTCTGCTCAGGCTGATAGCCCAACGCCGCCAGGCAGGCCAGGCATTGGCTATTGCGGAAAAACAGCGACTGGCCGCAGCGACACGGCCATATCTTGCTGTTGCGTGAGCGGTCGCCCATGAAAGGCGCGGCGATGCGTGAGCTCAGTTGTTCGAAGAAGCGGTACATGGCGGTCTCTCCCTGGAGCCTGCAAGACTAGATCATCGCCACGTCCTGATCGTTCCGCGTCGCGTCAGACGGTTTTTACGACGGCTGCGCCGCCGAGCGGGAGCAAGCTCCCTCGCCACACGACTAAACCGTGATCCCGTGCTGACCCAGGAAACCGACAAACGCTTCCTCATCCAGCACCTTCACCCCCAACTCATTCGCCTTGGCCAACTTCGAGCCCGCGCCTGGCCCAGCCACCACGCAGTGGGTTTTCGCCGACACCGAGCCGGCCACCTTGGCCCCCAGGCTTTCCAGCTTGTCCTTGGCGATGTCGCGGCTCATCAGTTCCAGCGAGCCGGTCAACACCCAGGTATGCCCCGCCTCAGGCAGGCCTTCGACCACTTTTTTCTCGCTCTGCCAGTGCATGCCAAAGTCGCGCAGCTGTTGTTCCGCCGCCTCGGCCTGCTGGCGATTGGCGTCGATGGCGAAGAACTCGCGCACGGCGTTGGCCTGTTTTTCCGGCAATGCCTGGCGCATGTCCAGCCAATCGGCATTCATCACCGCTTCGAGGGAGCCGAACTTGTCCGCCAGTTTCTGCGCCCCACCCGGCCCGACCGACGGGATATGCAGCTTGTCGAGAAAGCCACCCAGCGTGGTGCTGGCAGAAAACTCGGCACCCAACTCGCCTTGGTCCTGGATATCCATGCCATGGCGCAACAGATCCTTGATCACCAGGCGGTTATGCGAATCTTCGAAGAAGCTGTGGATCTCGTGGGCCACTTCCAGGCCAACGTCCGGCAAGTATGTGAGCACCTGGGGCAAGGCCGCCTGCACGCGCTCCAGCGAGCCGAGGGAACGGGCAAGCACCTTGGCGGTCTCCTCGCCCACGTCAGGAATCCCGAGGGCATAGATGAAGCGCGCCAGGCTCGGCTTTTTGCTGTCGTCGATGGCTGCCAGCAGATTCTTGCTCGACAACTCGGCGAACCCTTCCAGGTCGACCACCTGTTCGAAAGTCAGGGCATACAAATCGGCGGGCGAGCCCACCAGGCCTTCATCCACCAATTGCTCGACGCTTTTCTCGCCCAGGCCCTCGATGTCCATCGCCCGGCGCGACACGAAATGAATGATCGCCTGCTTGAGCTGGGCCCCGCAGGCCAAGCGGCCGACGCAGCGGTACACCGCGCCTTCGCTGATGGTTTCGCGGCCCTTGCTGCGCTTGATCAACTGCGTGCGCTCGACGTGGGAGCCGCAGACCGGACATTGCTTGGGAACCTCCACCGGGCGGGCATCGTCCGGGCGGCGCTCGGTGATGACTTGCACCACTTGCGGGATCACATCACCGGCACGCCGGATAATCACGGTATCGCCGATCATCAAGCCAAGCCGCGCCACCTCGTCCATGTTGTGCAACGTCGCGTTGGCCACCGTCACACCGGCGACTTTCACCGGCTTGAGGCGCGCGACCGGCGTCACCGCACCAGTGCGTCCGACCTGGAACTCGACGTCCAGCAACTCGGTGAGCTCCTCGGTGGCCGGGAATTTGTGGGCAATGGCCCAGCGCGGCTCCCGGGCGCGAAAACCGAGTTCGCGCTGGGAGGCGATGCTGTTGACCTTGAACACCACACCGTCGATTTCATAAGGCAACGCGTTGCGCCGCTCGCCGATGTCACGATAGTAGTCCAGGCACTCGTCAATGCCGTGGGCCAGCTTCAGTTCACGGCTGATGGGCATGCCCCAAGCCTTGAGCTGCTTGAGATTGCCAATGTGCGTGTCGGCAATATCCGAGGTCACCTGGCCGATGCCATAGCAGCAGAATTCCAGGGGACGGTTGGCGGTGATGCGCGAGTCCAGCTGGCGCAGGCTGCCCGCCGCGGCGTTGCGCGGGTTGGCGAAGGTCTTGCCCCCCGCCTCCAGCTGCGTGGCGTTGAGGCGCTCGAAGCCGGCCTTGGACATGTACACCTCGCCGCGCACTTCCAACAGCGGCGGCCAGCCGTTGCCCTGCAACTTGAGGGGAATGTTGCGCACGGTGCGCACGTTGACGCTGATGTCTTCGCCGGTAGTGCCGTCACCACGGGTGGCTCCGCGCACCAGCATGCCGTCCTGATACAACAGGCTGACCGCCAAGCCATCGAGCTTGGGTTCGCAACTGTATTCCACCGCCGCACCGCCGCCCAATAGATCCCCCATGGGCAGGTCGAGGCCTTCGGTTACCCGGCGGTCGAATTCGCGCATGGTCGTTTCGTCGAAGGCGTTGCCCAGGCTGAGCATTGGGATTTCGTGACGCACCTGGCTGAACGCCGACAAGGCCACGCTGCCGACCCGCTGAGTCGGCGAATCACTGGTCACCAGATCCGGGTGCTGCTCTTCCAACGCCTTGAGTTCATGGAACAGGCGGTCGTATTCGGCGTCCGGAATGCTTGGCTCGTCGAGGACGTGGTAGCGGTAGTTGTGCTCATCCAACTCGGTGCGTAGCTGTTGGATACGGGTTTCGACGGCGTTCATGGGTGTTCTCTCATAAAGCAAAAGAGCAGCCTAGGCTGCTCGATTTTCTTGATTCATGGGGTGCTTTGCACCCCGGCGGGAGCAAGCTCCCTCGCCACATAAAGCTCTCTGGCCGCGAGAGCCGTGCATCGATCAGCGCTTCTGGGTCAGCGCCCGGCGCTCGAATTCGACGATGCGCTGGCGGTAATGCTCGATAGTCTGGGCAGTCAGCACGCTGCGCTGGTCGTCCTTCAGTTCGCCGTTGAGCTCCTGGGACAGCTTGCGCGCCGCGGCCACCATCACATCAAAAGCCTGCTTGGGATGACGCGGGCCTGGCAGGCCGAGGAAGAAGCTCACCGCCGGCGTGCTGAAATGATCGATGTCGTCCAGGTCGAACACACCAGGCTTCACGGCATTGGCCATGGAAAACAGCACCTCGCCATTGCCGGCCATGCTTTCGTGACGGTGGAAAATGTCCATTTCGCCGAAACGCAGGCCGCTTTCCAGGATGTTCTGCAGCAATGCCGGGCCCTTGAAGCCGGCCGGGTCGCGACAGATCACACTGATCACCAGGACTTCTTCGGCCTGGGCCTGGTCCTTGTCGGCGCTTGGAGCTTTGCTCTCGTCCGGGAAATCATTGTCACGGCTGCTGAAGCTTGGGCCGCCGTCCAGGTCCAGGTTGAGATTGAGGTCACCCTGGGACGGTTCGCTGTTGCGCTTGCCGCGCTTGGAACCCGATTCCCGTGGCTCGCGTGCCGGCGCGCTCATCGACGGCAGGTCGTGCTCGTCCAGCTGTGGTTCCTTGTGGGTGTCCAGCACCCGAGGTGGGCCCAGCAGTTCGGCGTTGCCATCGTCATCCGGCAGGTTCGACAGACTGCGATCAAGGCGAAACTTCAGCTTCCCCTTGCCGCCGCGCATGCGCCGCCAGCCGTCGAAAAGAATACCGGCAATGACAATGATGCCGATGACGATCAGCCACTCGCGCAGACCGATTTCCATGTAATCCCGTGCCTCTATAAAAATGCTGAAAAATAAGGGGCTTAGCTAATTGCAAACCGCTTTAAAACGTGGCGCCAACTCTATGTTCTGAATGGCGTTTTGCCCACGCATACGAAAAATTGACATTAAACTAGCACGACCAAAGATAACTTTACACCGTCTGTCGCATGGGCTTGTGTCCAATCTGTGATTTGAACAACAGGCCCAAGGGTAAAAAAGACCTACAACGTTACAGGTAGATGCCCTACAGCCCGGGTTTCAAGCATCCACCATTGCCATGGCCTCCTCCACATCCACCGCCACCAGCCGCGAACAGCCTGGCTCGTGCATGGTCACGCCCATCAATTGATCAGCCATCTCCATGGCGATCTTGTTGTGGGTGATGTAGATGAACTGCACCGTTTCGGACATTTCCTTCACCAGCCGTGCGTAACGGCCTACGTTGGCGTCGTCCAGTGGTGCATCGACTTCGTCGAGCATGCAGAACGGCGCCGGGTTCAATTTGAAAATGGCGAAAACCAAAGCCAGCGCGGTCAGCGCTTTTTCGCCACCGGAGAGCAAATGGATGGTGCTGTTCTTCTTGCCAGGAGGACGCGCCATGATTGTCACCCCTGTATCGAGTAAATCTTCGCCCGTCAGTTCCAAGTAGGCGCTGCCGCCACCGAAAACTTTTGGGAAAAGCGCCTGCAAACCACCGTTGATCTGATCAAAGGTATCCTTGAAGCGGTTACGGGTTTCCTTGTCGATCTTGCGAATAACGTTTTCCAGGGTATCCAGCGCCTCCACCAGATCATCGTTCTGGGCGTCCAGGTAGCGCTTGCGCTCGGACTGCTGCTGGTATTCGTCGATGGCCGCCAGGTTGATTGCCCCCAGGCGCTGGATGCGTTGGGCGATACGTTCCAGCTCTTCCTCGGCGTCCTTCTCGTTCGCCCCGGCAACGAGGGTGGCGAGGACGCCGTTCAGGTCGTAGCCGTCCTCCAGCAACTGGTCCTGCAACGCCTTGCGGCGCACGGTCAGGGCTTGCCACTCCATGCGCTGCTGTTCCATCTGGCCGCGGATCAATTGGGACTGTTGCTCGGCCTGGCTGCGGCGCTTCTCGGCGTCGCGCAGTTCGCGGTCGGCGTCCTCCAGGGCAATCTGTGCGGTCTTGAGTTCTTCATCGACACTCATGCGCTTGTCGAGCAGCTCTTCGAGCTTGAGGCGCAGCTCCTCCAGCGGTGCTTCGCCTTCCTCCAGATTGAGGCTCAACTGCTCGCGTTTTTCGGTCAGGCGTTCGGACTGCATTTCCAGTCGTTCCAATGCCTGACGCGTGGAATCGTACTGGGCCCGCAGCGAGCCCAGGCGCACCGCCAACTGATGGGCATGGTCCTTATGCTGGCGGGCTTCCTGGCGCACTCGGTCCAGGCGCTCGCGCAGGCTGTCGCGCTGGGCCAGCAACAGCTCGCGCTGCTCGGTGTCCAGCGCCATGGCATCGAGCGCGTCCTGCAATTGCAGGCGCGCCTCGCCAATCTGTTCATGCTCAAGCGCACGCTGCTCGCCAAGCTCGGCGATTTCTTCTTCGAGGCGGGTGCGACGCAGGGCCAGTTGTTCGACCTTGGCCTTGCCGGCCGACAACTGCGCCTTGAGCTCGCCTTGCTGGCGCGCTTCGTCCTGCAACAGCCGCCGCAGGTGTTCACGGCCGTTCTCTTGTTGACGCTGTTGCGCCCGCAGGTTTTGCAATTCGGTTTCCAAGGCTTCGACGCTGGCTTCACGTTCTTCGCGCTCGGCGCCCAGGCGCTGGATTTCCTGGCCCCGGGCGAGCATGCCGCTCTCGGCTTCGCTGGCCCGGCGCACCCGCAGGAAATGCCGGCCCACCCAGTAGCCGTCACGGCTGATCAGGCTTTCGCCCGCAGCCAATTGCCCGCGCAGGGCCAAGGCTTGCTCAAGACTCTCCACCGGCTTGACCTGTCCCAGCCAGGGCGACAGGTCGACTTGGGCCTCGACCTTGTCCAGCAGGCTGCTGGGCATGCGCACGCCATCGCCAGCCGGGCTGAGCAAGCGCAGGTCACCCTGGGTAAAACTTGAAAGATCGAAGCCGCCGAAATCATCAACCAGCACCGCTTGCAGATCCGCACCCAGTACGGTTTCCACCGCCAGCTCCCAGCCCGGATCGACTTTCAGCCCTTCGGCCAAGCGTGGGCGTTCGGCCAGGTGCTGGTCCCGCAGCCATTCGGCGGTGCCGGTGCCCGGGTCCAGCGCGGCCTGTTGCAAGGCTTCCAGCGAGGCCAGGCGACCGTTGAGCCGCTGCAGTTCACCTTGGGCCTGCTGCTGATTCTGCAGGGCCAGTTGCAAAGCCTGGCGCAGTTGCTCGAGCCGTTCGACCTGGGCGTCTTCGCTGGCCTGCAAGTCTTCGAGGGTGGCTTCGCTGGCCGCCAACTGCTCGCTCAGCTCGAGAATCGCCGCGTCTTCCGGGTCCGCCGCGAGCAAGGCGCGCTCTTCGGACAGGCGACGCTGGCGATCGGCCAAGCGCTCCATACTGGTTTCCAACTGCTGGATGCGCGACTGCTGCACCTCGGCCTGGCGCCGTGGCTCGGCCGAGGTCAGGTTGAAACTGTCCCACTGCTCTTGCCAGCCGTGCATGGTCAGCTCGGCTTCTTCCAGGGCAGCGGCCGCCTCCTCGGCGGCGGCGCTGGTGATTTCCTGCTCCGGCGTAAGCCTGTCCAGCTCTTCGCCGAGGGTCAGCAGCAATGTGCGGTCGTGGCCCAGGTGGGATTCGGTTTCCAGGCGCGCCCGTTCGGCTTCCTTCAAGTCGTCCTGCAACTGCCGCAGCCGCTGCTGGCCGTGTTGGATACTCTGTTCGACCCGGGCGATGTCGCCACCCACCGAATAGAAGCGCCCCTGCACCAGATTGAAGCGCTCGGACAGGTCGTGGTGGCCGTCGCGCAGGCGCTCGATGGCCGCATCGGCGTTGCGTTGCTCGGCCACCAGGGCCTCGAAACTGACCTCCTGGTTGCCAATGATCGCCTCGCGCTGGCCGACCTGCTCATCCAACGCCTGCCAGCGCAGGGCCGAAAGCTGGGCCTTGAGCTGGCGCTCCTCGCCTTTGTATTCCTGGTATTTCTTGGCGGCCTCGGCCTGACGGTGCAAGCGTTCGAGCTGACGCTCGAGCTCTTCACGCAGGTCGGTCAGGCGAGCGAGGTTTTCATGGGTGCGACGGATACGGTTTTCGGTTTCGCGGCGCCGCTCCTTGTACTTTGAAATGCCGGCGGCTTCTTCGATGAAGTTGCGCAGGTCCTCGGGCTTGGCCTCGATCAGCTTGGAGATCATGCCCTGCTCGATGATCGAATAGCTGCGCGGCCCCAGGCCAGTGCCGAGGAAAATATCGGTGATGTCGCGGCGTCGGCATTTGGTGCCGTTGAGGAAGTAACTGTTCTGGCTGTCGCGGGTCACTTTGCGGCGGATGGAAATTTCCGCATAGGCCGCGTATTCGCCGATCAGGGTGCCGTCGGAGTTATCGAACACCAGCTCGATGCTGGCTTGGCTGACCGGCTTGCGACTGGTGGAGCCGTTGAAGATGACGTCGGTCATCGACTCGCCGCGCAGATTTTTTGCCGAGCTCTCGCCCATCACCCAGCGCACGGCGTCGATGATGTTCGACTTGCCGCAACCGTTGGGCCCGACCACCGCCGCCATGTTACTGGGGAAGTTCACCGTGGTCGGGTCGACGAAAGATTTGAACCCCGCCAGTTTGATGCACTTGAGCCGCACGGTCAGGCCTTCGTCAGGGCAGAGACCACCAGGTCGCAACTGCGCTGGGCATAGGCCGTCAGCACAATGCGAATCTGCGGCAGATCACGGGCCAGCACGGCGACGAGCAGGCGCTGGAACAGGTCGAGGAATTCGCTCATCTCGGCCTTGCGCTGTTCCAGGGCGAGGAAATAGGCACGGCTCATGGCAGGTTGCAGGTTCTCGACGGTTTCCTGCAAGTACGGGTTGTTGGCGAACGGATACGCGGCGCGCATCACGCTGAAGCTTTCGTCGACGAACGTACGGATGTCCTGGCGTTCATAGGCGTCCTTGAGGCGCTGCTGGATTGCCATGAACGGCGCCATGTCGGCCTGCTCCTGCCAGCCATGGGCCACGGCGTTGCCCAACAGGATGTACAACTCGCTCATCAGCGTGCAGAGGCTGCGCACGTTATGTTCAGTGAGCTCGGTGACGTGCGCGCCACGACGCGGCAGGATCGCGATCAGGTGGCGCCGCTCCAGGATCAGCAAGGCCTCACGGACCGAGCCGCGGCTGACATTGAGCGCCAGCGTGACCTTCTGCTCCTGGATGCGCTCTCCCGGCTTCATTTCGCCACGAATGATGCGTTCAGCGAGGTGGTGGGCGATTTGCTCAGCGAGGCTGTCCGGGGCCTTGAACGTCATGGTTGTCCTTCAAACTCTTCGATCTGCATAAGCGGCGCAGTGTAGCGCACTCGATACGTCATGGCGCAGGGCCTGCACGGGGTTTTTGGCACGATATAAGCAATTTTTTCAGTGCTCCGCCCATGTGGGAGCGGGCTTGCTCGCGAAGAGGCCAGTTCGTCCGCAAGAAATCTTCCGACAGAAATGCCGCCTTCGCGGGCAAGCCCGCTCCCACAGGGATTTGCGCTTAACTGATGGATAGGACATCGCTAAAGAACCAATACCTTGAATCCGTTGTTCATCGACCAAACGAACTTTCCTGACCCTCAAGTCAGAAAATCATTGACCGAAAAGTCAGAACTGATAAATTCAGTCCACGTCGATAAAACAATAATGAGTCTGCGAGGCCTTCCGTGATCCAGTTTTTACTCAACCAGGAACTCCGTAGCGAGCATGCCCTGGACCCGAACCTGACCGTGCTCAACTATTTGCGCGAACACGTCGGTAAATCCGGTACCAAAGAAGGCTGCGCCAGCGGCGACTGTGGCGCGTGCACCGTGGTGGTGGGCGAACTGCATACGGACGAAGCCGGTGCAGAGCGTATGCGCTATCGCAGCCTCAATTCGTGCCTGACGTTTGTCTCGGCCTTGCACGGCAAGCAATTGATCAGCGTCGAAGACCTCAAGCACCAGGGCCAATTGCACAGCGTCCAGCAGGCGATGGTCGATTGTCATGGTTCGCAATGCGGCTTTTGCACGCCAGGTTTCGTCATGTCGCTGTTCGCCCTGCAAAAGAACAGCGAGCAACCCGACACTCACAAGGCCCACGAGGCCTTGGCCGGCAACCTCTGCCGCTGCACCGGCTACCGGCCGATCCTGGCCGCCGCCGACCAGGCCTGCTGCGGCAAGCAGCCGGACCAGTTCGACGCCCGGGAAGCCGAGACCATTGCCCGCCTCAAAGCCATCGCCCCGACCGAAACCGGCGAACTCAACAGCGGCGACAAACGCTGCCTGGTACCGCTGACCGTCGCCGACCTGGCCGACCTCTACGATGCTTACCCCCAGGCGCGCCTGTTGGCCGGTGGCACCGACCTGGCCCTGGAAGTCACTCAGTTCCACCGCACCCTGCCGGTGATGATCTACGTGGGCAACGTCGCCGAACTCAAGCGCATCGAGCGCTTCGACGACCGCCTGGAGATTGGCGCCGCCACCGCCCTTTCCGACTGCTACGAAGCCTTGAAGGCTGAATATCCGGACTTTGGCGAGCTGCTGCAGCGCTTCGCCTCGCTGCAGATTCGCAACCAGGGCACACTGGGCGGCAACATCGGCAATGCCTCGCCGATCGGCGACTCGCCGCCCCTGCTGATCGCCCTCGGCGCGCAGATCGTGCTGTGCAAGGGCCAGACCCGCCGCACCCTGGCGCTGGAAGACTATTTCATTGATTACCGGGTCACCGCCCGCCAGGAAAGCGAATTCATCGAAACGATCATCGTGCCCCGGGCCTGCGCCGAGCAATCGTTCCGCGCCTACAAGGTTTCCAAGCGCCTGGACGACGACATCTCTGCCGTGTGCGCGGCATTCAACCTACGGATCGACAACGGCATCGTCCATGACGCCCGCGTGGCCTTCGGCGGCATGGCGGCGACGCCCAAACGCGCCAAGCATTGCGAAGCCATCCTGATCGGTGCGCCGTGGAACGAGAGCACTGTCGAGCGCGCCTGCGCAGCCCTGGCCGAGGACTTCACGCCGCTCTCGGATTTCCGCGCCAGCAAGGAATACCGTCTGCTCAGCGCCCGCAACCTGTTGCGCAAATACTTCATCGAACTGCAAACACCGCACATCGAGACTCGGGTGACCGCTTATGTCTAACCATCACGCCGTAGAGAAGACTCAAGCCGAACTCGCCGAGCTGTTCGCCCGCGACCTGACCACTGGCGTAGGCCGCAGTGTCAAGCATGACAGCGCCGCCAAGCATGTGTCCGGCGAAGCCCAATACATCGACGACCGCCTCGAATTTCCCAACCAACTGCACGTTTACGCCCGGCTGTCGGACCGCGCCCATGCCCGCATCATCCGCATCGATACCGCGCCCTGCTATGCCTTCGAGGGCGTGCGCATCGCCATCACCCATGCAGACATCCCGGGGCTCAAGGACATAGGCCCACTGTTGCCCGGCGATCCGTTGCTGGCCATCGATGACGTGCAGTTCGTCGGCCAACCCGTGCTGGCCGTGGCCGCGAAAGACTTGGAAACCGCGCGCCAGGCCGCGATGGCGGCCATCGTCGAATACGAAGACCTGGAACCGGTGCTGGATGTAGTCGAAGCCCTGCGCAAGCGGCATTTCGTGCTCGACAGCCACACCCACCAGCGCGGTGATTCAGCCACGGCGCTGGCGAGCGCCGAGCATCGTATCCAGGGCTCACTGCACATCGGTGGCCAGGAACACTTTTATCTGGAAACCCAGATTTCCTCGGTGATGCCCACCGAGGACGGCGGCATGATCGTCTACTGCTCGACCCAGAACCCCACCGAAGTACAGAAATTGGTGGCCGAAGTGCTGGGCGTGTCGATGAACAAGGTCGTGGTAGACATGCGCCGCATGGGCGGCGGTTTTGGCGGCAAGGAAACCCAGGCCGCCAGCCCGGCGTGCCTGTGCGCAGTCATCGCCTACCTCACCGGCCAACCCACCAAGATGCGCCTGCCGCGAGTCGAAGACATGCTGATGACCGGCAAGCGCCACCCCTTCTACATCGAATACGACGTGGGCTTCGACGGCAGCGGACGCCTGCACGGCATCGCACTGGAACTGGCCGGCAACTGCGGCTGCTCGCCGGACCTGTCGGCGTCGATTGTCGACCGGGCGATGTTCCATGCCGATAACGCCTATTACCTGGGCGATGCGACCATCAACGGCCATCGCTGCAAGACCAACACCGCCTCGAACACTGCCTACCGGGGCTTCGGCGGGCCGCAAGGCATGGTCGCCATCGAAGAGGTGATGGATGCCATCGCCCGGCACCTGGGGCTCGATCCGCTGGCGGTGCGCAAGGCCAATTACTACGGCAAGACCGAGCGCAACGTCACCCACTACTATCAGACCGTCGAGCACAACATGCTCGAGGAAATGACCGCCGAGCTTGAGCACAGCAGCCAGTACGCCGAACGCCGCGAAGCGATCCGTCGCTACAACGCCAATAGCCCGATCCTGAAAAAAGGCCTGGCGCTGACCCCGGTGAAATTCGGTATTTCGTTCACGGCCAGTTTCCTCAACCAGGCCGGCGCGCTGATCCACGTCTACACCGACGGCAGCATCCACTTGAACCATGGCGGCACCGAAATGGGCCAGGGTTTGAATACCAAGGTTGCCCAAGTGGTGGCCGAGGTTTTCCAGGTAGAGATGGATCGCGTGCAGATCACTGCGACCAATACCGACAAGGTGCCGAACACCTCGCCCACCGCCGCCTCCAGCGGCGCCGACCTGAACGGCAAGGCGGCGCAGAACGCTGCCGAAATCATCAAGCAGCGCTTGGTGGAGTTCGCCGCGCGGCAATACAAGGTCAGCGAAGAAGACGTAGCTTTCCACAACGGTCACGTGCGAGTGCGCGACCACATCCTGACCTTCGAAGGGTTGATCCAGCAGGCGTACTTCGCCCAGGTCTCGCTGTCGAGCACCGGCTTCTACAAGACACCGAAAATCTACTACGACCGCAGCCAGGCCCGTGGCCGGCCGTTCTACTACTACGCCTATGGCGCGGCGTGCGCCGAGGTGATCGTCGACACCCTCACCGGCGAGTACAAGATGCTGCGCACCGATATCCTCCACGACGTCGGCGCGTCACTGAACCCGGCCATCGACATCGGCCAGGTGGAGGGCGGTTTCATCCAGGGCATGGGCTGGCTGACCATGGAAGAGCTGGTGTGGAACGACAAGGGCAAGCTGATGACCAACGGCCCGGCCAGCTACAAGATCCCGGCGGTGGCCGACATGCCGCTGGACCTGCGGGTCAAGCTGGTGGAAAACCGCAAGAACCCCGAAGACACGGTGTTCCATTCCAAAGCCGTGGGCGAACCGCCGTTCATGCTCGGCATCGCCGCGTGGTGCGCCATCAAGGACGCCGTGGCGAGCCTGGGGGATTACCGGCATCAACCGAACATCGATGCGCCGGCGACGCCGGAGCGGGTGCTGTGGGGGTGTGAGCAGATGCGGCAGTTGAAGGCCGCGAAGCCTGTGGAAGCCGAGGTCGAGTTGGCTCCGCTCTAAGACCGAGGCGTGGCCTTCGCGAGCAAGCCCGCTCCCACAGGAGACCGCGATCCACTGTGGGAGCGAGCCTGCTCGCGAAAGCGGCCGAACAGAAAAAGAGAGGTCGAGGTAATTATGTACAACTGGATCAGCGCCCTCGCCGACCTGCAAGACCGCGGCGAACCCTGCGTGCTGGTGACGATCATCGAAGAACTCGGCTCAACACCGCGCAACGCCGGCTCGAAAATGGTCATCAGTACCCGCCAGATCTTCGACACCATCGGTGGCGGGCACCTGGAATACAAGGCCATGGAGATCGCCCGGCAGATGCTCGCCAGCGGCCAGCAAACCACCCATCTGGAACGCTTCAGCCTGGGCGCCAGCCTTGGCCAGTGTTGCGGCGGCGTCACCGTATTGCTGTTCGAGCCCATGGGCCAGGTGCAGGCGCAGATCGCTGTGTTCGGCGCCGGCCATGTTGGTCGCGCCCTGGTGCCGTTGCTGGCGAGCCTGCCCTGCAAGGTGCGCTGGATCGACTCGCGGGAAGCTGAGTTTCCCGAGCACCTGCCCCACGGCGTGCGCAAAATCGTCAGCGAGGAGCCGCTGGATGAGGTCGACGAACTGCCCGCCGGCAGCTACTGCATCGTCATGACCCACAACCATCAGCTCGACCTGGAATTGAGCGCCGCGATTCTCAAGCGCAACGACTTCGCCTACTTCGGCCTGATCGGCTCGAAGACCAAACGGGTGAAGTTCGAGCATCGCCTGCGCGACCGCGGTTTCAACAGCAGCACTCTGCAGCGCATGCGTTGCCCGATGGGCATCGGCGAAGTCAAAGGCAAGTTGCCTGTGGAAATCGCCATCTCCATCGCCGGCGAAATCATCGCCACCTATAACGCCGATTTTGGCCAGCACACCACGCGCGCCGAACCGATTGCCAAGCTGCTGCCGGCCTCGCGTCGCAGCCAGGCGAACCGTTGAACAATCGTTGAGAATCCCCATGCCCCTGACACGCAAAGCCTACCGCGCCGCCCTGCTCCACAGCCTCGCCGACCCTGCCGAAGTCGGCATCGAGGCGTCCTACGAATATTTCGAAGACGGCTTGCTGGTGGTGGAAAACGGCCAGATCAGCGCCATCGGCCACGCCCGCGATTTGCTGCCGACCCTGCCAGCGGAGATCGAAATCAGCCACTACCCGGACGCGCTGATCACCCCCGGCTTCATCGACACGCACATTCATCTGCCACAGACTGGCATGGTCGGTGCGTATGGCGAGCAACTGCTCGACTGGCTCAACACTTACACCTTTCCTTGCGAAAGCCAGTTCGCCGACAAGGCCCATGCCGATGCCGTGGCCGATATTTTCGTCAAGGAACTGCTGCGCAATGGCACCACCACCGCGCTGGTTTTCGGCAGTGTGCACCCGCAGTCGGTGAACTCGTTTTTCGAAGTGGCCCAGCAATTGGATCTGCGGATGATCGCCGGCAAGGTGATGATGGACCGCAACGCCCCGGACTATCTGGTGGACACCGCCGAGTCGAGCTACACCGAAAGCAAGGCGCTGATCGAACGCTGGCACGGCAAGGGTCGTCTGCATTACGCCGTCACCCCGCGCTTCGCCCCCACCAGCACGCCGGAACAACTGGCCCTGGCCGGTCAGTTGCTGAGGGAATATCCCGACCTGTATATGCAAACCCACATCAGTGAAAACCTGCAGGAAGTGCAGTGGGTCAAGGAATTGTTCCCTGAGCGCAAAGGCTATCTGGACGTCTACGACCACTATCAGCTGCTCGGCGAGCGCTCAGTCTTCGCCCACGGTGTGCATTTGTGCGACGACGAATGCGCACGCCTGGCCGAGACCGGTTCGGCCATCGCGTTTTGCCCGACCTCGAACTTCTTCCTCGGCAGCGGCCTGTTCAATTTGCCGATGGCCGAAAAGCACAAAGTCAACGTTGGGCTGGGTACGGACGTGGGGGGCGGCACCAGTTTTTCGCTGCTGCAAACCCTGAACGAAGCCTACAAGGTCATGCAGCTACAGGGCGCACGGCTGAGCCCGTTCAAGTCGCTGTACCTGGCCACCCTTGGCGGTGCCCGGGCATTGCGCCTGGAAGACAGGATCGGGACTCTGCAAGCGGGCACCGATGCGGACTTCCTGGTGCTGGACTACAACGCCACACCGCTCTTGAGCTATCGCCTGAAGCAGGCACGGGACATTGCCGAGCGGCTGTTTGTGTTGATGACGCTGGGGGATGACCGGACGGTGGCGCAGACTTATGCGGCGGGTCGGCTGGTGCATCAGCGATAGAGTTTTTTCGCCTATCAGACCGCTTTCGCGAGCAAGCCCGCTCCCACATTTGATCGGCATATGTCATGACAACACGGTCGAATGTGGGAGCGGGCTTGCTCGCGAAGGGCGCGACTCGGTGCCGCTGACTTCACTCAATCAGAGCTTGGCCGTCGAACGCCCTGGCTTCTTGCTCTGCAGCAGGTGCGAGAACACCGCATGCAAATCGTCCGACGCGCTTTCTTCGTCGAGGTTGAGCTTGCTGTCGATGTGGTCCATGTGATGCATCATCAGGTCCACCGCCAGCGTGGCGTCGCGGGCTTCGATGGCATCGATCAGTTGGGTGTGTTCGTCGTAGGAACAGTGGGAACGATTGCCGCTTTCGTACTGGGCGATGATCAGCGACGTCTGGGACACGAGGCTGCGCTGGAAGCTGATCAGTGGCGCGTTCTTCGCCGCTTCGGCCAGCTTGAGGTGGAACTCGCCCGACAGGCGGATGCCGGCGCCGCGGTCACCGCGGGAGAAACTGTCGCGCTCGTCGCTGACCATCTGCCGCAGTTCGGCCAACTGCTCGGCGGTGGCGTGCTGTACCGCAAGCTCGGTAATCGCACGTTCTACCAGGCGCCGGGCCATGAACACCTGGCGCGCCTCTTCGACGCTCGGGCTGGCCACCACGGCGCCGCGATTGGGTCGTAGCAACACCACCCCTTCATGGGCCAGGCGTGACAGCGCCCGACGAATGATCGTGCGGCTGACTCCGAAAATCTCCCCCAGTGCCTCTTCGCTCAACTTTGTACCGGGCGCCAGGCGTTGTTCGAGGATGGCCTCGAAGATATGCGCGTAGACAATATCGTCCTGGGTTCCGCTGCGGCCGGCTTTACCAGCACGCGGTTGTTTCTTGAGGGGCTGCAACTGTTCGTTCATGGGCACTCGAGTCGGAAAAACTGCGGCGAATTGACCGTGACTGTAATACGGCACAGCGGGTCGCTGGCAAGTATCGCGTAAAAAACACGGCGATTGTACACAACCTCTGATGGCAACACGACTGTACGGCTGTTTGCGGGCATGGCTGTATTGCAATTGGCTACTGGGTTGAGTTTAGGCTTAAACCCAAATCCGTGGCTCCCGGAGCCCGGCTAATTTACAACAAGGACCACCGCCCACCATGACCGACGTCACGACCGCGCCACTTCGTCCTCTGGCCGACACATCGCCCTCAGCTATCGTGGCCGGATTCATCGCGATGATGACCGGCTACACCAGCTCCCTGGTGCTGATGTTCCAGGCCGGGCAGGCAGCGGGGCTGACCAGTGGGCAGATCTCTTCATGGATCTGGGCGATTTCCATTGGCATGGCGATCTGCTCCATCGGCCTGTCGCTGCGCTACCGCACCCCGATTACCATCGCTTGGTCCACCCCCGGCGCGGCACTGCTGATCACCAGCCTGGGCGGCGTGAGCTATGGCGAGGCCATCGGTGCCTATATCACCTGCGCGATACTGGTGACCATCTGCGGCCTCACCGGCAGCTTCGAACGGTTGGTCAAGCGCATCCCCGCGTCGCTGGCGGCAGCCTTGCTGGCGGGCATCCTGTTCAAGATCGGCAGCGAGATTTTCGTCGCCACCCAACACCGCACCGGCCTGGTGCTGGGGATGTTCTTTACCTATTTGATCGTCAAGCGCCTGTCGCCACGCTATGCCGTGCTGGCGGCGCTGTTGATCGGCACGGGGCTGTCCGGCCTGTTGGGGCTGCTGGATTTCAGTAGCTTTGCCCTGGAAGTGGCGACGCCGGTGTGGACCACACCGCACTTTTCCCTGGCGGCCACCATCAGCATCGGCATTCCGCTGTTCGTGGTGGCAATGACGTCGCAGAACATGCCCGGCATCGCCGTGCTGCGGGCCGACGGCTATACCGTGCCGGCCTCGCCATTGATCACCACCACCGGCATCGCCTCGCTGCTGCTGGCACCGTTCGGTTCCCACGGCATCAACCTGGCGGCCATCAGCGCGGCCATCTGCACCGGGCCGCACGCCCACGAGGACCGCAACAAGCGCTACACGGCAGCGGTCTGGTGCGGGATTTTCTATGGCATTGCCGGGGTGTTCGGCGCAACGCTGGCGGCACTGTTCGCGGCCTTGCCCAAGGAACTGGTGTTATCAATCGCCGCGCTGGCGCTGTTCGGGTCGATCATCAATGGCTTGACCATCGCCATGAGCCAGGCCAAGGAGCGGGAGGCGGCACTGATCACCTTCATGGTCACGGCATCGGGAATGACGCTGTTTTCCATCGGTTCGGCGTTCTGGGGGATTGTCGCGGGGGTGTTGACGTTGCTCATCCTGAACTGGCGCAACGCCTGATAGCTTAAAAGCTTCGCGAGCAAGCCCGCTCCCACAGAAGTGATGTGAACGACACATATCCACTGTGGGAGCGGGCTTGCTCGCGAAGGCGGCCTGGCAAGCAACGCATAAATGGCAGGCACAAAAAAACCGGCGCCCGGAAGGGCTGCCGGTTTCGGAACATCAGGCGACCGGATTGATCGGCTTCTCCGGGTACCAGACGTCCATCAGCGGGCTGACTTCAGCGCTGGTCAGCTCAGGACGCGCCTTGAGCCAGGCTTCAACGGCAGCACGCTGCTCTTCGGTCACACAGCCACGCTTCTGCAGGCAAACCAGACCGTAGTCGTCGCCGCCGACGTAGCCCAGGCCATTGGCTTCCATGGCTTCTTTGAGAAAAGCGTCGAGGAAAGCGTCAATAGCCTCATCGGCCAGATCTTCTTTGAAATCCAGGTTGAGTTCGAAACCCAGCTCTTGAAATTCATCCACGCACAATTTTTTGCGCAGACGCTGGGAACGGTTAGTCGCCATTGGAACAATCCTCATAAGTAATAACGGCCGGCACTTTACCAGTTTGGTGCACCGATTGCCCGACTGATCGGGCATCTTGGCCTACCGTCGGTAAAAAATAGCGCCTGGAAGGCTCAGGCGCGGCACAAGCCGTTGCAGCTTGGGGCATAATGCCGACACTTTCATGACCACTGAGGGCGTTCATTTCCATGCCCTCGTCTTTTTCCCCCTCGCCCGTAGGGTTTTATTTCAAATGATCAAATCTTTGCGTCCACTGCTTCTGGCCAGCTTTCTTCTTCCCCTGGCCCTTCCCGTTTCTACCAGCGCCGCCACTCTCAACACCGCCCTCTCGCCCAACGTGCAAAAGGCCCTCAAGGCCAGCAAGCTGCAAGACGATGCCCTGTCCCTGGTGATGGTGCCCCTCACCGGCCCCGGCACACCGACAGTGTTCAACGCCGACGTCTCGGTAAACCCGGCGTCTACCATGAAACTGGTCACCACCTATGCGGCCCTGGAAATGCTCGGCCCCAACCACCAGTGGAAAACCGAGTTCTACACCGACGGCACCCTCAGCGGCGGCATTCTCAACGGCAACCTGTACCTCAAGGGCGGCGGCGATCCCAAGCTGAACATGGAAAAGCTCTGGCTATTGATGCGTGACCTGCGCGCCAACGGTGTGCAGCAGATCACCGGCGACCTGGTGCTGGACCGAGGGTTCTTCATCCAACCGCAACTGCCCGAATTCAACGATGACGGCAACGACGAAAACAAGCCGTTTCTGGTCAAGCCCGATTCGCTGCTGGTCAACCTCAAGGCCCTGCGCTTCGTCGCCCGCAATGACGGCGGTCGAGTACTGGTGTCGGTGGAGCCGCCCATTGCCAGCATTCGCATCGAGAACCAGGTCAAGGCTGTCAACTCCAAGCAATGCACCGGCGGCGTGCGCTACAACCCGGTGCCCCAGGCTGACGGCAGCGTGACCGTGACGGTGGGCGGGCAGTTGGGTGACGGTTGCAGTTCCCAGACCTACCTGTCGCTGCTGGACCATCCCACCTACACCGCCGGTGCCGTGCGGGCGATCTGGAAGGAATTGGGCGGCAGCATCCAGGGCAAGGACCGCCTGGCCTCGACGCCGAGCAGCGCCAAGGTGCTGGCCCGGGCGTTCTCGCCGGATTTGGCGGAGATCATCCGCGACATCAACAAATACAGTAACAACACCATGGCCCAGCAATTATTCCTGAGCCTCGGCGCGCAGTTCCGCAACGAAGCCGACGGTGACGACGCCAAGGCCGCACAGCGGGTGGTGCGCCAGTGGCTGGCCAAGAAAGGCATCACCGCGCCGCACCTGGTGATGGAGAACGGTTCCGGCCTGTCCCGCGCCGAACGAGTCAGCGCCCGGGAAATGGCAGCGATGCTGCAAGCCGCCTGGCACAGCCCGTATTCGGCGGAGTTCATCAGTTCGATGCCGATCGCCGGCACCGACGGCACCATGCGCAAACGCCTCAAGACCACCGCCATGGCCGGCGAAGCCCACATCAAGACCGGTACCCTGAACACCGTCCGGGCCATCGCCGGCTTCAGCCGTGACGTCAACGGCAACACTTGGGTAGTGGTGGCGATCCTCAACGATCCGAAGCCATGGGGCGCGTCGTCGGTGCTGGACCAGGTGCTGCTGGACCTGTACCGCCAGCCGAAACTGCCGCAAACGGCTTCGGTGCTCTAAGCCCGCCAGGAACCGATGTGGGAGCGGGCTTGCCCCCGAAAGCGGATTGTCAGGTTAATCAATGCCCCTGACACACCGCCTTCGCGAACAAGCCCGCTCCCACAATTGACCGCGCGCATCCAGCAAAACAACTAGCTCAACTGCGCCTCAACCCGATCCCGCCCGGACTGCTTGGCCGCATACACCCCCGAGTCAGCCCTCAGCAGCAGCGCATCGGCGCCTTCTCCGAGGCGCCAAGTGGCGATACCGAAGCTGGCGGTGACGACGCCCACGTCATCAATGGGCGCAGCTCGCAAGCTTTCCCAAAGCTCCAGCGCCAGGGAATAGGCACTGTCACTGTCCGTGTCCGGGCATAGCACCACGAACTCTTCCCCCCCCAGCCGGCAGAACACGTCGGTGCGTCGCAACCGTTGCGATACACGCTGGCAGACGGCTTGCAGCACCCGGTCGCCCACCGCATGGCCGTGCCGGTCATTGATGCGCTTGAAGTTGTCGATGTCGAGCATGATGACCGCCAGGCCACCGGAGCCGCGTTCGACCCGGGCCATTTCCGACGTCAGGCGATCCTGGAAATATCGCCGGTTGCGAATGCCGGTCAGGGCGTCGGTGACCGACAAGGCCCGCAGCTCTTCTTCCACGCGCTTGAGGTCGGAGATATCCGAGACGTAGCCATGCCACAGCACTCCGCCTCCGGGCAGTTCCTCGGGCGTGGCCTCGCCGCGCACCCATCGCAAGCCGCGCGAGGGAAGCTGTACCCGATACTCTTCACGCCACGGACTTAAAGTCGCGGCCGATGCCCGAATCGAGGCGCGGACCCGCGTGCTGTCCAGCGGATGAATCCGGGAAAAGATCGCCTCGGCGTTCTGCACCAGCACATTGGGTTCCAGCTCGTAGATATCGCGAATGCCGTCGCTGGCGTAGATCACACTGAAACGGCCATTGAAATCCATCTTGAACTGATAGATCCCGCCAGGAACATGAGCGCTGAGCTTTTTCAACAACAGGTCGCGGGCCGCCAGTGCTTCGTGGACACGCTTGCGTTCGGTGATGTCGATGCAGATCGCCAGGTGCCCGACCCACAGGCCCTGATCGTCGAGCATCGGCGTCGCCAGCATGTTGACCGTGAGGTGACTGCCATCGCGGCGCACCAGGGTCCACTCTCGCGCCTGTTGCCCGCCTTGTTCGCCGCCCTCGAGCAGCATCGCGTGGCAGGTGGGAATCGGTTTGCCGAAACGAGCGCCGAGTTGCGCGGCGCGGGCCTGGAGCTCACGGGGAAGGTGGAGGCTTTCGAGGGTCATGCTCTGCAACACTTCACAGCTCTGATAGCCAAGCATTTGCTCGGCACCGGCGTTGAAGGTGGTGATGACGCCACGCAGGTCCGTGGCGATGATCGCCACCTGGGTCGCCGCATCCAGCACACCGCGCAGTTGGCCGTGAGTACCCCGCAGTTCCTGCTCTCGGGCACGCAGTTCATGGGTGCGTTGTTCTACCAGCTTCAAGGCCCGCTGCCGCTGGCTGACCAACACGTAGAGCAAGGCGCTGAGCAGCAGGCTGAGCAGACTCCCCAGCACCATCAGGCTCGTCACTGAAGAGTGATTGGTCGACAGGAACGCGCGACTGGGTCGCAAATCTACCCGGTAGTCGCGATCGGCCAGGCGCAACAGGCGGCTCGCCGAAAGATCGCTGTGGTCCGGTGGGTTGTTAGACTCGTATAGCGCTTCTTGCCGGTCGTCTGTCGACAGGTCCAGGATACGCATCGAGAGGTTGTCATGCCCCGCAGTCGGCAGGCCATCACCCGCCAACTGGTGCATGCTGATGGCTGCCACGACGTACCCGAACGGTTCGCTCGCCGCTTCCCGGGTGACCGGCGCCACCAGCAGAACCCCGCGGGCCAGCACCGGGTCGGCGCCCAGCAGGTCCAGGGGTTGGGACACGACCAGTCCGCCACGCTGATGAGCCCGTTCAAGGGTTGCGCGGCGCACGGGATCGCTAAGCAGATCCAGGCCCTGTGGCCCCCCGTAGGAAGCCTGGCTCTGGACATAGAGCACCGGCACGTATTCGTCCCGTTCGGCGACTTGGCGCAAACCGCCCTTGCCGTCCGCCTCGAGGATGGTAAAGCGGGGGGCGCCTTCGGCCCGCGCCTGCTGCTCGAACGACTGCCGTTCGTTTCCAGGCACTCGGGGCGCCCAGGCAAGTGCCCGGGTGCGCCTCAACAGAGCGTCGGCGTAACCACGGAACTCGCTGCTGGATACCCCTTCCGAATTGGCAAAGAAACGCCTCAGGCCATCGAGGCGCTGTTCCTGCTCCTGGAAACGCTCCTCAATGCGACTGAAACGCTCCTCGGCTTGTAGCTCGAAGCGCTGGCGCAATTGCTGATTGAACAGATTCATCGTCGCCCACGACAACAGACCGGTCAGGAACAGGCCGGCGAGCAAGACCAGCGAAGCCACCAGCCAGGCCGATACATCTTCGCTGATAAAGCCCAGGATCCTGGGACGCACCTGATGCAATGCCATAAACGCAACTCAGAAAGGGGCCAGGCATAGGATCAGCCCCGGCCGCTGGCTAAGTTATAGCTATTAGCCATCAGTTTGACCAGCCCTAAAATGAGCTGGAAGCCTTGAATTACAAGGCCTGCATGGATCCAATCAGAAAATTCATCAGCGCGCCATGATCTTCCATGCGCGATGGATTTTACCGTTGCGGGCGAAATCCGGATCAATGGTCTTGGCGGTGATCTCTTCCACCGCGTAGCGCTCGCCCAGGTTGTCCTCGAGCTGGAACTTGCGGAAGTTGTTCGAGAAGTACAACACACCGCCGGGCGCCAGGCGCGCCATGGCCAGGTCCAGCAACTGGACGTGGTCACGCTGCACATCGAACACCCCTTCCATGCGCTTGGAGTTGGAGAAGGTCGGCGGGTCGATGAAGATCAGGTCGTACTCGTCACGACTGGCTTCGAGCCAAGCCATCACATCGCCCTGCTCCAGGCGGTTCTTGTCCGAAAAACCATTGAGCGACAGGTTGCGCCGTGCCCAGTCCAGGTAGGTCTTCGACAAGTCGACGCTGGTGGTATTGCGCGCGCCCCCCTTGGCGGCGTGGACGCTGGCAGTCGCGGTGTAGCAGAACAGGTTGAGGAAGCGCCTGCCGGCCGCCTCTTTCTGGATCCGCAGGCGCATCGGCCGATGGTCGAGAAACAGTCCGGTGTCCAGGTAGTCGGTGAGGTTGACCAACAGCTTCACGCCGCCTTCGTTGACCTCGGTGAACTTGCCCTGGGCGCTCTGGCGCTCGTACTGCTTGGTGCCGCTCTGACGCTCGCGGCGCTTGATGACCACGCGGCTCTTGTCGACGTTAAGCGCCTGGGGAATCGCCGCCAGGGCATCGAACAGGCGGGCCGAGGCCTTTTCCGGGTCGATGGACTTGGGTGCGACATATTCCTGGACGTGTACCCAGTCGTGGTAAAGGTCGATGGCCATGGAGTATTCCGGCATGTCGGCATCGTAGACCCGGTAGCAGTCCACACCTTCGCGCTTGGCCCACTTGCTCAATAACTTGAGGTTTTTTTGCAGGCGATTGGCGAACATCTGCCCGCCTTCGCTCAACCGCGCCTGCTCCACGACAGGGGCCGGCGCCGGGGCCGGTTTGATCGGGTTGCCATTCTTGTTGTACTGGCGCTCTTGCGGGACCTCAGGTGCCTGGTCATAGGCAGCTTGCTCGCGCTCGGCCTGACGTTGTTCCGGGGTGCGACGCTCGCCAGTCACGAACTGATCCGGCAGCACCTTGATCAGCAACAGCTTGCACGGCAACGCACCGTTCCAAAATGAGTATTGCTTGTGGCTGCGAATGCCCATGCGCTTGCCCAGGTCCGGCGCGCCGGTGAACACCGCCGCTTCCCAGTTCAGGCACGCCTGGCGCAGACGCTCGCCGAGGTTCTGGTAGAGGTAAAGCAGGCTCGCTTCGTCGCCCAGGCGCTCGCCGTATGGTGGGTTGCAGATCACCAGGCCCTTCTGGTTCTGGTCCGGACGCGGCTCGAACGTGGCGACTTCGCCTTGATAGATCTTGATCCACTCGCTCAGGCCTGCACGTTCGACGTTGTTGCGGCCCGGCTGGATCAGCCGTGGGTCGGCCTCGTAGCCGCGAATCCACAGCGGTGGCTTGGCCAGCCCGGCGTCAGCGCGGGCGGTGGCCTCTTCATGGAGCTTCTTCCACAACGCCGGCACGTGGCCGAGCCAAGCGGTAAAGCCCCATTGCTGGCGACGCAGGTTCGGCGCCATGTCGGCGGCGATCATCCCGGCTTCCACCAGGAACGTGCCCACGCCGCACATCGGGTCAGCCAGTGCCCCGCCTTCGGCGGCAATACGCGGCCAACCGGCGCGGATCAGGATCGCGGCGGCAAGGTTTTCCTTCAGCGGCGCAGCACCTTGCTGCAAGCGGTAGCCGCGCTGGTGCAGGCTGTGGCCGGAAAGATCCAGGGAGAGGATCGCCTCACCACGGTCCAGGCGCAGGTGGATGCGCAGGTCCGGGTTGAGCTTGTCGATGGATGGCCGCTCGCCCGATGGGGTGCGCAACTTGTCGACGATGGCGTCCTTGACCTTCAAGGCGCCGAAATGAGTGTTGTCGATGCCCGAACCGTGTCCGCTGAACTCCACCGCCAAGGTGCCATCGGCCAGCATGTGGTCTTGCCAGTCGACGTCCAGTACGCCGTGGTACAGGTCTTCGGCGTCCTTCATCGGGAAGCGCTTGAGCACCAGCAATACGCGGTTGGCCAGGCGCGACCACAGGCACAGGCGATAAGCCGTTTCCATATCGGCCATGCCGCGTACCGCCGAGGTGTGCTCGCGCGCCTCTTCAAGGCCAAGCCCGACGGCTTCCTCGATGAGCAGGCCTTCGAGGCCCTTGGGGCAAGTGAGGAAGAGTTCGAAACGATCGGACATTGGGGTTCCAGAGCCTTTGGCTAAGTGGACCGGGCAACGCATTGCCGGGCCGGGTTCAATCAGGTGCTTTTCTCAAGAGCACCCGTATGGCACGAGGATGTGCCGCTTCCGCCCTCGCTGCTCAGGTTAAAAGAGCTTAGATGCGAGGGCAGATAAAAAATTCTGTGCAACAAATTATGAAAACTCGTCCCTTTCGTCGAATAGTACCCGAGTGCAACGGGGGGACATTCTCATCCGGGCACGGACGGCGCCCTTCAGCGCAGGGCCGATCATACAGGGGTCTGGCTCATTAGCGGGCATCGAACATCATGTTACTTATGGCGCTAACATCTTTATTGTTACGTGCTTATGACAAAACGATCATTCCATCCCTGTGACGCTTTGGTTAGAACTCAACACAGGTTGACGTCGCAACGGCGTCAACACCTCGGCTCGTCACGCCGGCAACGAGCCACCAACGGCAGAATGATTCTGCCCCGGCCTCGATAGAGGTCGACGCTAAGCAACAGTCAACAAGTGAGGGCAACACCCTATGAGAAGACTTAAGCGTGATCCGTTGGAAAGAGCTTTTTTACGCGGTTACCAATATGGCGTTGGTGGTAAATCCCGTGAGCTTTGCCCCTTTACTCTACCGTCGGTACGTCAAGCCTGGATCAATGGCTGGCGAGAAGGACGCGGCGACAACTGGGACGGTATGACCGGCACTGCGGGTATCCACAGACTCAACGAACTTCACGCCGTCGGCTGACACAGGGCTTAACACTCAAGAACTCGACAATTTGATATCCACATCGATTTAACCACGCGCGTCCCACCCGGACGGCGGGCTACGGCCCAGGGGGCTCCTTCGAGGAGCCCTTTTTAATGCCTGGGCTTTATATCATTGCCTGAGCTGCGAACACCTTTGTGGCGAGGGAGCTTGCTCCCGCTGGGCTGCGCAGCAGACCCAAAAAGCCATTGCACGGTGAGCCAGGCAAATGGCATCAGCCGGTTTCAGGACTGCTGCGCAGTCCAGCGGGAGCAAGCTCCCTCGCCACACAAGAGTTCCACCCAGCCTTAAGTCAACGCAACGCCGCGATAGCATCCACCGACTCACGGATCAGCGCCGGCCCTTTATAGATAAAGCCCGAATAGATCTGCACCAGACTCGCCCCGGCGGTGATTTTCTCGGCGGCATGCCGGCCTTCAGTAATCCCGCCCGCCGCGATGATCGGCAAGCGTCCCGCCAGTTCGGCTGCCAGCACCTTCACGGTGTGGGTGCTCTTGTCCCGCACCGGCGCGCCAGACAACCCACCCGCCTCGTCACCGTGCTCCAGCCCTTCGACCCCTTCGCGACCCAGGGTGGTGTTGGTGGCGATCACCGCGTCCATGCCCGTCTCGATCAGGGCCTGGGCGACCTGGGTGGTTTCTTCGTCGGTCATGTCCGGGGCGATCTTGATCGCCAGCGGCACGTGCCGGCCATGAATCAACGCCAGCTCGGCACGACGCCGGGCCAGGTCGGCCAGCAATTGCTTGAGGGAGTCGCCGAATTGCAGGCTGCGCAGCCCCGGGGTGTTCGGCGAGCTGACGTTCACGGTCACATAGCTGGCGTGGGCGTAGACCTTGTCCAGGCAGATCAGGTAATCGTCGACGGCGCGCTCCACCGGCGTGTCGAAGTTCTTGCCGATGTTGATGCCCAATATGCCCCGGTACTTCGCCGCTGCCACACGGGTCAGCAAGTGGTCGACGCCCAGGTTATTGAAGCCCATGCGGTTGATGATCGCCTCGGCTTGCGGCAGGCGGAAAAGCCGTGGCTTGGGATTGCCTGGCTGTGGGCGCGGCGTGACGGTGCCGATTTCCACGAACCCGAAACCCAGCTGGGCGAACCCGTCGATGGCTGCGCCATTTTTGTCCAGGCCTGCCGCCAGCCCCACCGGGTTAGGAAACTCCAGCCCCATGACCGTCACCGGCAATTTCGCCGGGGCCTTGCACAACAAGCCGTTAAGCCCCAGACGCCCACCCGCGCCGATCAGGTCCAGGGACAGATCGTGGGAGGTTTCCGGGGAAAGTTTGAACAACAGCTCACGGGCCAGGGTGTACATGGGTGGGTTTGACTCTCTGGGCGATAAAAAAGTGTCGGGATTATACCGGGCAGGAGGGCGACCGGCGAGAACCCTGGCTATCCGAAGGTTCATCTTTGCCTCAAGGCCCCTGGGCCATCACCTCGGAGCGTTATTTGATAGTTGGTACCGCAAAAAGCCTTCAAAAGATTCCTGCTGCTGCCATTGCAGCCCTACCAGACCTCCGCCACGCAGGATCAGGAAATGCTTATTCCCCCAGGTTCACCTGTCGCTCAAACCATTCTCAATGGATCCTTTCGTACTGATAAACCGGACACTGTCATCAATGTCGGTGAGGCCCCACCGCACATTGGCATAGACATGGACATACTCAATGAGCACATCCCTGCTGAGCAGCAAACTCAACTTCCACCAAGCACGGCCAACGTACTGGAAGAACTCGCCATCGAAATCGATGGGCTTATCGACGAAATAAATACTGCCGATGGTGGCAACGACATTCTTAAGTTCGTTAACAACATTACATCGCAGATACGCAACACCGAGCCGCTCGTCGATACCATTTTGGGCATACCCCATCTAGACATGTTAGAAGGCTCAAGTCATTCGCAACCGTCCGACACGTTCATGCAACGCGCCCAAACCAACATTAATCACCTTGGTGAACTGTTAGGCAAACTG
Source organism: Pseudomonas sp. Q12-87 (assembly GCF_001269755.1). Taxonomy (NCBI): domain Bacteria; kingdom Pseudomonadati; phylum Pseudomonadota; class Gammaproteobacteria; order Pseudomonadales; family Pseudomonadaceae; genus Pseudomonas; species Pseudomonas sp. Q12-87. The sequence goes on from NZ_LHVI01000023.1 coordinate 312,637, forward strand.
ACCCGCAACGAATTCGAAGGCGATCTTGGACGCTGGGCCAGCAACCTGACCATTTCCGGCCTACGCACCGGCCTGGTCACCGCCACCCTTACGGTGTTCAGGCAAATGATCGGATTCGCCCTGGAAAAAACCCTCCAATCCACTGCCACCACAGCGCTGACACGCAGCGTTATCGGCGCAGTCGTCCAGAGCATTGGCCCGTTGCTGAACGTCCTCGGAGCGATCAGGGACGAGTGCAATGATACGGCAACCAAAGAAACACGCATGGCACGCTCTGTCACATTAATCCTATCGCTCATAGCCATCACAGCCGCTGTCTCCGTGCCCACCGCGCTACCTGCATTGGCCTCCTTCGGCTCGCAAATGGCGTTCTATACGTTTGCCCAGGATTTGGTGAGCCTGTTTTGTCCCACCGGTGACAATGCCAAAGCCAGCCCCAGCGGTACAGCGGTCGCAGGCCTGCTGAACGGCATGCTCCAATTCCTGTCCTTCACGGGAATGAACTACACCGCGCCACACTCCGGTCCTGGGTATGTCATGGCGCAAGGTAGCCAGCCATTGCCGCCAGAGTCAGAAGGCTTGGCCTCTCAACTTGCGAATTGGTGCGAAAAACATAAAACCAACCCAAACCTGCCGCCTGAGGCCCAGGCCGAACAGATTCTCGACTCCCTGACTCTGGAACTGGGCCACGACATAACGCGAGGTGGGCTCAATGCCACGGCCGACATCCTTGGCCAAGTGTTCATGGGCGAAGCGGGGCACGCCTTACAAAAAAATCCTTCGGAAAAGGGGTTTCGAATCAACCCCATCTCTTTGCGAATACCCACCGCTGAACAAGCGGCCAATCAACTCCTGTCCACCAATGCGATACGCACCTCCGTAGGCCAGATCATCATGGGCGTCGTCATATCGGCCTCCCGCTACTTTTCAACCCTGCCGATTCCCAAAGAAGTGGTGGACCATATCGCCAACCTGTTGGTCGCTGCCGTGGTGATCGCTGCGCGTACCGGTACGGGCTATGTCAACGCGCGCAGCACGCCTGCATAGTTTTTTGCAAAGGGCGTGTTCCTTGCCTGACGCCGGTCGGTCAGGCGAGGCGAACCGTGGCGAGGGAGCTTGCTCCCGCTGGGCTGCGCAGCAGACCCAAGACGGGGGCCGCTTCGCGCCCCAGCGGGAGCAAGCTCCCTCGCCACGGGTTATCGTTTTGTCTTTATTTCTTCATGGACCTTAAGGGTATGGTCCCCTTCACCACTCACTCTTCTCCCAAGCGTCATCGCCCATGGGCTGAAACACATCCCGCATCACACTCTTGACGAAAACATCCATCGCAAACGCCAAGCCATTCGCGCCGCTGACTTCCTTGTAAAGCGGCGATTTCTCCAGGCCCTCTTCCTTCAAGCGAAACAGGACCTTCAGCGTGATCGCCATCAGCGCGCTGGCGGTGGGGTACGCAGCGGTTTCGCCATCCGCCCCGCGCAATGTACGAAGAAATGCATGAATGGCCTTCTCGCCCTGCCCTTCCATAGCCAGCAGTAATTGATACAAATGCTCGAACGCCGGGTCCGGGCGTTTGCTGGCGGACGTTTGCTCGCCGGCAGCCAACAGTCGCGATTCCAGCGTCTCGACTGACAGATTGGCGTCACGGTCCAGGGCGCTGGGACCGCTTATGGTTTCAATCTTCATGGTTAACCTCGGTTGCCGTGGAATTGATGGGACGCTCGACGAAGCTTGAGCACAAGTCCGTCAGGGCCTGTAACGCCACCTGGTCCAGGGAGCGAACCGACTCCGGCAGAGCCGCGATGCTCGCCAGCAACCTTGGCGCCAGACGTTCCCGGATCGTTTCAACATCGAATTCCAACAGTTGATCCGCCAATCGCAAGACGTAGCGCTCCTGCGAGTGATATTCCAAGACCAGCTCGCCGGCCCATTGCTGGCTCAAGCGTTCGCGTAATTCACGCCCCCGCAGACGGCAATGCAACGGCAACAGCACGTGCAACACCGCGCCGCAATTGTCCGCTTGCCCGGCCAACCAACGCTCCAGCATTTCATCCAGCCATTGGGGCTGACTCAAGGCTTGGGCAAGCAGCTCATGAGCGGCCCGAGCCAGCTCGTTGCGCAATTGCAGCCCCAGGGTCTGCGATTTCAGCAAACCATCGCCCAGGTGCCCGGCCATACGCAGGACGCCCTCGGCATAGCCCTGTTGAAACGCTCGGGCATGCACCGCTTCGGCATCGCGCTGGGCCTGTTCGACACACTCCCGCGCCCGGCGCCGGGCCTCACGCTGCAAGCGTTGGCGACTACGCGCCGCAGCGATGTCTTCGCGAGCCACATGCACATGCTCGCCAACCGAAAGGTCAGTCAAGGACCGGATGGAGTCGAGCATGCTGCACCGCCATGAAAAAAAGAGTGGGATCGGGTTTCGCGACCGGCCATTGCCGATGCAGGCGCACGACAGGCTCGGTAAATTGCAGGGCCAGGCGTTCGAGCAACGGAGGCGGAACGTGCCCATGCCAACTCCATAGCGCGTTGAGACCTGCCGCTTCGACCTGCGCTAAAGAAACAGGCGAGGGATCGATCGGCAGGCCACCCCGAACAGCCACGCTGCAATTGGCGAACCGGCGAACCGACACGGGCAGACGCAGTAGCGCCGCGCCTCGTGCCAACTCGGGCATCAAGCGGCAGGCGCCCATCAGCAAGGCGATATAGGGCAGTTGTCGCCAACCGCGCACCCACTTTACAGCCACGCTGCTCAGTGGCATCAACGGCAATGGCTCTTCTAGCCTCAATCCTTGGAGCACTATCTGGTTAAGAACACGTTGCGCCTCGGCCCCCTCGAATCCCGCCGGAACGACCAGCCGCTGGGGATGCAGATACACCAGTGGCTCCGCCAGGATTTGCTGCAAGCATTCAAAGTCCGACATCACGCCGCCCCGTGCTTGACTGGCGATAGGCCCAGGCACCGCCACCGGCCAAAAGCAATCCAATCACCACCGCTAACAACCACGGCCAGGGCGAAGCTCCCCGAGTTGCGTCCCTCAGCGGCGCGACGTGCTGGATCGGGGAGCGCTTGGACAGGACCACCGAAACATTCTCGTACTCCACCGCCGCAAAACTGTTCTTGAGGAAACGCTTGATGTCGGTGATCAACAACTGCGCTTCGACATCGCGCTCATGCAACACCACGGCCGAGAGATGAACCGGTGGCGACTTGCGCCCGCCTTCGCCGGCATCCAGGTCATAACTCACATGCACCCGGGCGGAAACCACACCTTCAAGCACCGCCAGCGACTGTTCGATGCGCTGCTCCAGTGCCGAATACAAGCGGGCTTTTTCAGCGCGGGGCGAGGCCACCAGGGAGTCGGAGGGAAACATCTCGGCGACTTGCAGGCGTGGCCGTGAAGGTAACGAATAGAGATTGAGCAAATCGACGGCGGCAGAAAAATCCAACTGATCGATTTTCACCGCATAACCGGCCTTGCCAACATCGACTTTCACCGCCGCGATGTTGTTGCGTTGCAGCACTGAAAGCACTTCGTTGGCCTGCTGCTGATCCAGCCCCTCCAACAGATTCGGCTGGCGACACCCCGCCAGCACCAGGCACAACAAAAGCCACAACACGCCCGGTTTCATGACGCGCGCAACAAGGTTTCTGCCGTGCCCACCGCCTTGCGTACCAGCACGTTGAGCAAATTGATGTCGACGTTGTATTGGCCGGTCAGCTCTTGCAACTGAGCCAATACTTCGGGGTCGCTGATGTCCGGACGCTGCAACAATTGATTGATCGCTGCGACGCCTTGCCGGCTGTCTACGGCGGAGCCGGCGAACGCTTCGATCAAGCGCGATTCAAGTGAAACGACCGCGCCTTCCTGCGGGCCGCGCAGATCAACGAAGGTCGAGCCGTGAACAAGCGAAGGGGAAACACTGGGAATGGACATACGATGCACTCATGAAATGGCCATCGTCACGCCCGATGGCCAGTCGAAAAAGGCCAGCGTCAGCGAGCCGCCTGGATGATTGCCATGTCGATATCCTTGAAACCCTTGATGGTATTGGTCTGGGCGTTGCGAAAGACCGTGTACGACGAAAACGCAGTCTGGTAGGCCGCGAGCTTTGAAGGGTCGGATGCATCGAGCTTGAGGTCCTCCAGCGCCTGGTCCAAGGCGTCCTTGAGGCCCTGGGCGCCACGCTCGAACGCTGCGGCTTGCTCGCCGAGAAAGTCGTCGGGAAATTCGGGAAACATGATTGGGATTCCAGGCATACGTCACCTACTTTGTTGGTTGGAAAAAAGCCAGGACGAAGCACTCGTCTTGACGTAGCCCTGTGGGCCGGTTTGGAACGACAGGCTCTTGAGCGAGTCATCCTTGAGCTCGACAGCGAAGTGCACGTAGCGCTCCCCCCACTGCCGGTAAAAATCCTCGACATATTGGCGAGCAGCGGACAACTCGGAATCCTGCAGATCGCCCTCTACCGCGAACGTGACGCTGTCCAAGTGCTCGACCCGATTGAACGCCAATGCAAGTCGCTGCAAACCTCCCTGCGCAAGGTCGGCGAGCAATTTGTCATCCTGCATTTGCACCACCACATCACGGGCATAAGGCGCCGCTGCGAGCAGCCTATCGATCAGCCTGGCCTGTTTTTCCGGGGTAAGCAGGTTGCGTTGCGCGCTGAGCACCAGGCGCGGCATGGACGGGTCCTTGAGGTCGAGAAAATGCCAGGCCAGTTGCGGATCGTGATCGGCCAACACCTGCTCCAGCCGACGGCGCTCCTGATTCACCATTATCACCTTGCCGTTCGGGGCGTTGTGGCGCGTCAGCACCTGCCGGCTCCAACCGGCATCACGTTCGGAAGACACAAACACGTAGACCGATTGATCGCGCCCCGACAGCACCTGGACCTGCGCACTGGCGCCAGTAATGAGCGCGCGGATATCGGTTTCGGGCGTCGCCCCCGGCATCGACCAGAGCCCCACCCCAGTGATCAACACAATCAATGCCAGAGCGCCGGCCCCCCATCGCATCCCATGAGCGCCCCTTCCCACGAAAGCATCGGACCGAACGCCGGGTGAATGACCGAGGCACTCGGCAGCCCAGGGTTGACCTTCAGGACGCAAGGCAATGAGCAAGCCACCAACTTGCACCCTGGTCTGGAACGCACAATGGCGTACTTCCACCGAATCGCCGAGCAACCGCAACGGCAAGCCGTCCGTCGTGGCCTGGTCGGCCAGCACCTCGAAATTGCGCCCACCTTCCTCCAGCGGAACGAAGATGGCCTCTACCGGAACACTGGCAGAACGTGCGCCGTCTCCGAGCAAATCCACGGGCCCTACCACGAACAAGGTAGTGCTTTTGCCCACCGGAAACTCGCAGCCCTGCAGCGCACCGTTGAGGATCCGCACAATGCTGGGTTTTAGAAGGGTGGCCGTCGGGTCTGTCACCGTCCGGGCTCCGAGGCAGTCGAATGAGCGGACAGGTTAGAAAGGCCAGCCGCAGGGTTCCTGATCGAATTCTGCCGATTGCTTGCGGCAAGGATCAGAATCCCGCAGCCAGCCCTGTTCATGGCGCTGCCATTCGCGCCTGGGTGAACGCTTGGTAGCGTTTCCAGACCTTGCGCGCATAGCGAAGCCGCGCAGCCTGACGGTGAGGGGAATGGCCGGCGTTGTAGGCGCCGACCGCCGTCCAGTTGTAGCCGTAGCGGGCGATGAATTCAGCGAGCACCTGCGCACCGACCTCCACCGACAGGCAAGGCTCATCCAATAGGCGCTGCTCGGTAATGCCCTGGGCACTCAATCGGGGCAGGTGGATGCTGTTGATCTGCATCAGTCCGATGTCGCGGGTGCCGTTGCGGTTGTGGTTGATTGCGTCTGGCCGCTGCCCGGATTCGACATCGGCAATCGCTTGCAGCAGCTCGGGTTCGATGGCGTGCAACTGCCCCGCCCTGCTCCAGCACCAAGCGTGGGCCTGGGCCATGCCAAGCCCCAGGCCCAGACACATCGGCACGCATAACCACTTGCTCCTGCGCCGCCTCATGCCAGGCGCCGCTCGCTGATCCACGTCAGCTGCTCGTGAATGCGCACTCGCAAGATCTGCGCCCGCACACAACCCGGGTCATGCTGAAGACATTGGTCGATCATCTGCGCCGCCTGCTCGTTGCGCCGCCAGAACCAGTGATGCCAGGCATGAAAATACAGCACGTCAGCCTGATCGGCCGACAACAGGCAGCGCCGGAACAACACCTGGGCCGCTTCCTCGCAGCCACGCAAACTGGTGAGCAACGCCAGGCGCGTCAACGCCGGGATGCTGCCAGGGTCCAGCGCCAGGGCATTGGAAACGGCCGAATGCGCCTCTTCGATGGCACGCCCCTGATCACCCAGCCCCATCATCGCCTGCCCCAGCCACACATCCGCCAGACCGCACCAGGGCGGCGCGTAGCCGGCATCGAGTTTCAAACACTGGCGGAACAGCACAGCAGCATCGCGCAGACTTTGCGCCGTGTGTTGTTGCAAGCTGCACAGCCCGTTGAGATACGCCACCGCCACCGGGTACGAACTGCAACGATCACCGACTGGACGCAACCCGGCGACACGCTGGGCCACCAGGCACGTCAATGCACCAAGGGCCTCGCCAGGATCATGGGCGTCCAGCGTCTGCCCATGGACCAGCGCCTGGTCGTTGCCACGAATCAACTCAACCGACCAGTGTCGCTGCCCACCCGAACCGATGAACCGCCCGCTCAAGCAATAATCCGCCGACAACCGGCCGGCCAACGAACGCACATCCTCCGATGCCCCACAGGCCGCGATCACCCCCGAGGGCATCACATGCAACGCCTCGCCGAACGCCGTGCTCAACTGGCGGATCATCACATCCTGCAGTTCCAGCGCCGCCAACTCGTCCAAATGACGAAAAGGCAAAACCGCCAGCGAAGGCGCCACTGCCCAGGCCGAGTGCGGCACGTCGAGCTCGACCACCGAACCGGTGAATCGATAGCCCTGGCCGTAGACCGTCGCAATGTAGTCCTTGTTTTCCTTGAGCAACTTACGCAAAGCGTAGATGCAGCGCGTCAGCGACTCCTCCGCCGCATCCATCCGGGGCCAGACATGGTCCAGCAAATAATCCTTACTGACGACCGTACCTGCGGACGTCAACAACAGGCGCAGCACGTGCAGCTCTTTGGGTGGAACATGAACTCCTTGTCCATCTCGCATCAGCGTTCCATCGCTTTGCAATAGCCAGTGGTCAAAAACGAATGACTTCACCAGCGGTTGATCAGTTGCACTGTCCATACTTTTTATACTTCTCTATAGAAAGTTACTGAAGCGCGATTAAGCCTGCGCTAGAGCAGGCTCCAGATGACGAGCCGCCTGACTATAGGAAGTTGTGTGGCGCGATTCCGTAGGGCTGACAATCTTATTGATGTAGGAAACCGCGACATAAAACGTAGGCCCTTCGCTTCGAAGGTTTGGCAAAGCAGAGTGGGACATTTTCATACAAGGAGGCGTCACCGCCGCAAATTGCTCACGGCAGCGACGTTTTTTTCAAGCACCTCTCGCAGCCGCAACTGAATGAATGATATCGGACACAGAGTTCCAAACCTCGACCTGATAGGGAGGAAGATCAACATTAAACGCTTCATCGAGCATTATAATAATTTCCACCACATCCACGGAATCGACATTCAGATCCTCCACTAACCGCGAACATCTGCCTATCTTTCCTTGGCTCGTCGGAAAATAGCCAGACAGCAGCGCTATCACTTTTGATTCGATGCATGTTTGAGCAACTGACGCATTCATTTATCACCGCATCGTCGTCTAGTTAAAAACTCAACATCGCCCTCAACATATCCGCAAACTGATTCAAATGCGCCGACAGTGTCTTATTGAAGTTGTCATGGTACGAATTGGCATTTGAATATTTCTGCGTCAGCGACTGCAGCATGTTTTTCAGGCGTTCTTCCTGGGCGTTGAAGCCGGTTTGCCATTGGTTGTACTTGGCGGTATCCCACGTCACCGTGCCGCTTTCCAACAGCAGGCTTCTTAGCATGGTCGTCAACGGGCTGAGGTCGATGACGACACACCAGCCGCCATTCGGAGGGGGATTCTGTTTCAGGCAACTGGCAGGCAAGCCCAGGGCCTTGAGCCATTTCTCTGCTTCTTCCTTGCTCGCTGCGCCGTCGCCAGGCTTCGGGAAAAGCACGGACGCGGAGTTCGGATGACTGTATTTTTTGATCAGGTTGTCCAATGCGGTGCGCAACGCATCGACATTCACCTTGACGTCTTTACCGTCGTTCGTCCCCTCGATCCAGTCCTTCATCTTCGCGGTGATTTCAGCGTTGAAATCGGCAAAGAAGTCGGTATAGGCCTTGATGATGTGTTCGTAACCGGCGAGGTAGCCGTTCTTGATCAGGTCGATCAGTTCCAGCAGTTTTTCGAAGAAGTCATTGGAGGAGTTAATCCCGGCATCCAGGGCCTCCGCTATTTCGAAGGGTTTGTCCTGGTCCAAGGCTTGCTTGAGGCTGCGCAGTATTTCGCCTTGTTCGTCGTTGAGCTGACGTAGCCGACTGTCGTCCAGAAGCGTGGACTTCATGTTGTGGCTCATCACCGCACAACACTGACGGGCGCGCTGGGCCCACATGTGTGAGCGATCGCGCTTGGCGTGGATCTGCTCGAGAAGCTCCGGGATAAACTGTTGCGCCACGGACTCGGTGGTCAAGCCTTCCAGCGACTTGGCGCTGAAGGGGCCCCTGAGCAGATTGGCGAGGCTGCGATTCAGTGCGCTCATGGAACGGTCAAGCAGTTGGGTCAGGGAACTGACCGTCTGTATCTCAACGGGTATTTCCACAGCCAACGGCGTATCGACCATGGCGTCAATGTTCGGCAGCAAGACGACTGGCGCCTGTATGGATCTCATGATTTCCATATTCCTCTCCTCCTCAGGCCGTCACGGCGCGAATAACGTCACTGCGCGATTGAAAAAGCTGCATGACCATGTCCATCAGCTTTTGCAACAACGCGGCATCGGCCGAGTCTTTCTGTGCCACTTCATCGGCCAGGCTTTTCTGGCTGTTCTGCGCACTTTGTTGCAGCGTTTCCTTCTCCCGCGCGGTGTACTCGGTCAGGCGCACCATGCTCGCCACCACCTGGCTCAGGTTCGTCGACATGGCGCTGAGGGCGCGACCGATCTCCAGTTTCTTTTCGACACCTCGGCTGCCCATCTGGCTTAACCAGTCGGAGGTCTGGCCTACCTTTTGCGCCTTGAGAATTTCGCCGTCGAACCACGCCCGCTCATCGGCGGTCAGCGTTGCGCCCTTGGGCTGGAAGTCGACTGGTCTGGTGCGGCCGAAATCGTCAAAAGTGCTGATCTTGTAGGTGGCTTCCGGGTTCCAGTCGGCCCGGTTGCGATCCTTTGTGAGGTCGCGTTCGAAAGTGCCCGCGTCCATGGCGTTACGTTTATGCAAATTGATATCCGCATGCTTCAACGTCTGGCCATGGAGGGTCTTGAGCAGGGCGAAGCCGGAGATCGCGCCGGACACCACGGCCCCGGTGATGGCGCTGTTCAAGGCCGCCTGGCCTGACTCGACAATGGCCGCGCCTTGGGCCTTGGCCGCCTCGGAGGCCATGACGCTGAAATGTCCACGCAGTTGAGCGTTGGCGACCCGCGCGATGTTCAGTGCGATGATCGCCGCCACCAGTACATTCGCGTGTTTCTCCCAGGCGCCTGGGTCGAAGATCAGGTCGTTGCGCACTTCATCGCTGACCATCGTCGAGGCGGCCATGAAGTCTTGCCAGTCCGACTCGGTGGGTTCGTAGGCGTTGATTGCACTCTCCAATTCCGCCGCCGAAGGTGCTGTGCTGCCGGGGTTCTGCAGGATCTGTTTTGCAGTGATCGTGTCGAAATTCGGTGAATCCAGGAGGGACCTATTTTGAAGAAGTTGTGGAGACCCGGTTGGACTGGTTGGCACGCCCATCTCTGCACCAGAGGCGAGGGGATGCCTGATCGAAGTATCAATAGCTTTCATCGTAGGTACCTGTTATCCGTGATTTCAAACGTTCCGAACCATGTTCAGGCTGGTGTTTAAGCTCTGTAGCTGGCCGGAGAGCATCCGTTCGATCTCCTGGGTTCGCTCCCGCATCGCCTGGCCGTAGTCCTCGACCACCTGGGTCAGGTATTTGCTGATTTCCTCGCTGATCGCCATGCGCACTCGCATGTCCGCCAGGTGCACCGCCGCCTGGGCCTGATGCCGACCGCTTTCGATTTGCATCACGCCCTGGGCCGCGACATTGGCGAACTCGGTGACGGCCTGGGCGATCTCCAGGTTGGCGGCGTAACGGGCCAGCGATACCGCATCGGCACCGTTGGTCACCAAACTGCGTAATTGAGTGAGCATTTGAGTCATCGATTTGCCCACTGAGGTTGCCATCTGCTTCATGGCTTGCATGGCGGCGGGCGCGGCCTGGGCGACCACCGATCCCAGTTTTGAGGCGACGGCGCTGACCATCGGCCCGATCACCTGCGCCCCGACGATGGCCATAAGGGCAATAGCCGCCAGCGTCGAGATAACGCCCTGGATCATGCCGGCGATTTGCGCGATGTCCTTGGCTGTTTCCTCATCGACACCCAGGTCTATCAGCAACTGAGTGTAAATCTCGGTGAAAAACTTGATCGCCTCTTGCATGACGACAGTTAACGGCTTCATGGCCTCGGCCATGAAAGACTTGCCGGTTTTTTCCTCGACCACCGCATCGGCAATCATGACCGCCGCGCCTATCAATCCCACCACGATCAGCACCGGGTTGGCGGTCAGGACACCTGCGACGATAGTTGCGGCGGTCAATATCGCCCCGATGATCTTGCCGATGCAGCCCATAGTCTTCTGCAACGCCTCGGCCTTGCGCACTTCCTCCAGGTATTTATCCGACTCACGCTTCATGTGTTCCTGAAGCTTGGCCTGCAACTCCTGGAACAGCTCCTGGCTCAGTTCCTCCTTGTTCTGCGCCGCCTCACCAAGCAACTCGATGATTTTCAACCGGTTGAGCAACGCCAAAGCACTGCTGCTGAGGGCCTTTTCGTCGGTTTCCTTGTGGTCGGGGCCGACGCCGGATACCACCACTTTCATGACCACCCCGCTCAGGGTTTTGGCAAAGGTATTGGCGATCTCGATCAGCTTCAGGTGCGCAGCGGTCGCTGCGTTAAACGTGTGAGTGTGGCTCGCCAGTTCGCCCTTGAGCTGGTCGCGATGGGCCAGCTCCTCGGCGTATTCGGGTGATTCAGGGTCCAGCTGCGCCAGGCGCGCCTCGCTGTCTGCCAGTAGCCCTTGGAAATGCAGAACCCGTTCGTGCAACCGCTCGAGGTGCTCCTGGCTGCTGCCGACATCGCCCTCGGCATCGGCCATGGCCTGGACAGCGGCGGCATATTCGGCCGAGAGGTTTTCAAGCCCCTGCTGGCGGGCACCGGCCATGCTCTGCAGCATCGCCAGGCGGTTTTTCAGTTTGTTGACATCGACCTCGCCGATCAGCTCGGCAATCATCGCCATCAAGAGCGTGAACAAGTCGCCATTGGTTTCCTGTTTGTTGCCATCGGCCCGAAGCGCTGGCGCGTGCAACACGGGCCGGCCAGTGCTCACGGTAGACGGGCCAGCGTGACCGTCATATCTCACTGACATCAGGTCCGCCAGGGCTTTGCGACCGGCCTCCTGATAGTCAGTGGTCCTGGCGGCCTTGCTGGCAGCCGCGCCGTATTTTTCAAAGGCTTCGGTGCGGCTCATCGCGCCCGGGAATGAGGGGCTAAAGGTGTTTCTGATTTCCGTCATGTTCAGTCCTCCGAACAGTGCAATTCCATGTGGGCCAGAGTGTCGAGATACACCTTGGCCTGCTCACGCAGATCGTCTTCCGTGGCTTGCTCGATCACGTATTCGAAACACAGCCGGGCCTTGCCAACCTTGCCCAGGGCCAGGTGGCACTGGCCGGTGTACAGCATTGGCCGGTAGTCGTTTTTGCCTTGGGCGAAAGCGATGGCATACAGGTCGATCGCCTTTTGGTGGTTTTGCTTGAGCTGGTGCACCGCAGCCAGTCCCATCCAGTAATGGCTGTTGTAGAAGTCGTAGATGCACAGGAAGTGGAAAAACTTCTCGGCATCGTCCAGCCGCCCCTGTTCGTAGAACTGGAAGGCGAAGGCATAGAGACCGTCCATGTGCTCGTCAGTGATGCCTTGCACGTCTTTCAACGCCGCGCCACCGAGCACTGCATCCACGACGTCCAGGGCCACCTGTTCGTCTTGTTTTGTATTGCGACTCATCGGCCACACTCCTGAAATAACGTCAGCGCTGCTGACCGGTGCATTGAGCCAAAGATGCCGGCGGGCACGCTGCCAAATTGCGCTCATCGATGCTCTTGTGGCGAGGGAGCTTGCTCCCGCTGGGCGGCGCAGCAGCCCCCCAAAGGCCACCGCAATCAAACTGATACACCGCGTCGTCGGGTTTCAGGGCCGCTTCGCGACCCAGCGGGAGCAAGCTCCCTCGCCACGGGGATAGTGAGTCGTTTCGATATGCGCAGGCCTCAGGCCTGCTCGACCTGCTCCAGCCAGATCAACAGGCGCAGCACTTCCTCGACTTCCTGCACTTGGAGGAAGCTGTAGCGCTGGTGGGTCTTGAAGATCCGTCGGGCCAAGGCGATGTCGTTGATAACGGGTATACCGACCTCCTTGGCATAGGCCCGGACTGCCAGGGCGCGTTGGTTGGTTTCCATCAGGGAGATGAACGGCAGCAAGGTGATTTCCGGACGGAAATACACTCCGATGGCAATGTGGGTCGGGTTGGCGATGATCATGCGCGAGCTGCGCACGTCGGATTTGACCTGCTCCGACAGCAACTCCATGTGCAGGTCACGGCGGCGGCCCTTGATTTGCGGGTTGCCGTCCTGCTCCTTGTGTTCGCGCTTGACCGAATCCTTGTCCATCATCTGGTCTTTCATGAACAACCAGTATTCGCTGAGTGCATCGAGCACGACGATCAACAGGACGCAGGCCAGGAAGGCCAACACCAATACCAGCAACAGACGCCCCCAGATCGCAAACAGATCCGGTGCTTGGGCAAACAGCTGGGCAAACAGCAATTGCCGCTGGGTGGTCCAGACGATCCACAGCGCCATGGCGAAGCTGCCCAGGTATAACAGCGCCTTGAACGTGTCCTTGACCGTGCGCAGGCTGAACAATTTTTTGAAACCGTTGATTGGGTTCAGCGCGCCGAGATTCAGTTTCAGCGCTTCGCTGGCCAAGGCAAAGCCGCTTTGCAGCAGCGCCGGCAGTGCACTGGTCAGCACGCAGACCAGCAACAACGGCAGCAACGCCTTGAGACCGACCAGCACCAGCATCGCCGAGTAGGCTTGCAGCTCGGTGTCAAAATCACTGGCAATGATGCGCCGGTAGACCTCCATGATCTCGAACAACGAGCTGTTGAACACCATGTAGCTGATGCCGCACAGGGTCAGGCAGGTGATGACCAGGTCCTTGGCCTTGAATGTCTGGCCTTTGCGCGCCGCATCCCTGAGGCGTTTGGCGGTGGGTTTTTCAGTCTTCGAGGCGCTGGATGACATCGTCGCCCTCCTCGCCATCCAAGTACGCCGCCAGCGCGTCGGAGGTCATGCCCATGCGCAGGATTTCATCCGGCAGGTGTACGCCGAAATACAGCATCAACACCACCAGCGCCACCAGGCTCTTGACCGTCAGCGACACGGAAAACGCGTTCATCTGTGGCGCATATCGCGAGAGCAAACCGAGTAACGCTTCGCTGATCAACAACATCGCCACCACCGGCGCGCTAATGACCACGGTCTTGCTCACCAGCCCATCCAACAAACCATGAATAGCCGGCAGGTGCATCTCGCACGCATTCGCCGGGGCGCAAATGCGGTAGCTCTGGGCGACGGTTTCGAGCATCAGCAACAGGCCCCCACCTTCCAGGTAAACCGCCGCTGCGAACAACTGGAGAAAATTCGCCAACTCCGATGTGTCGACACCGTTCGCCGGATCCACCGTGCTGCTGAGCATGGCCCCGCGCTGGTTGTCGATCAGGTTGCCCATGGCATGCAACACCCAGAACGGCCAGCACAGCAGCACACCCAGCAGCACGCCGATACTCGCCTCCCGCAGCATCAAGCCGAGGAACGCCAGGCTGTCGAGGGCGGGCGTCGGTACGCCGACGTAGGCCCAGAACCCCAGCGCCACCAGGACAATCACCGCTTGGCGCGCGACACCGGTCAGCACGCCGCTGTTGAGAAACGGCAACATGAAGAAAATCGGCGCCAGGCGCGCCACGCCCAACAGCGCGGCAGCGAACCCGGCGTACAACTCGAAGAACAGCGTCACCGCCATCGGCTCAACTCAACGCCAGGCGGATGACTTCGCGGCTGAAGTCGAGCAGGGTTTCGCCGTACCAACCCGAGAGCAGAAACAGGCACGCGGCGACCGCCATCAGCTTGAAGCCAAACGGCAGGGTCTGTTCCTGCAACTGAGTCACGGTCTGGATCAAGCCGACCACCAGGCCGACCACCGTGGCGACGATGATTGGCCAGGCCACCATCAGCAGAATCAGGTACAGGGTCTTGTTGCCGGCGTAGACCAGATCGTTCATGGATGCGCCTACGCCAGCAAGGTCAGGTATTGCTTGACCAGCCCGGTGGACAGCAGTGCCCAGCCGTCCAGGGCGACAAACAGCACCAGTTTGATCGGCACGGAAATGATCACCGGACTCATCATCATCATGCCCAGCGCCAGCAGGATGCTGGAGATCACCAGGTCGACGATGACGAAGGGCAGGTACAGGTAGAAGCCGATCTTGAAGGCACTCTTGATTTCACTCAGCGCATAAGCCGGCAGCAGCGAAAACAGCGAGGGCGCAAGCGCTTCATCGGCAGGCCAGTCGGTTTCACTTCGGGCTGCCTGAGCCCGCTCGAAAAACAGCGCCAGCTCCGGATCGGTGTACTTGCGCAGGTAGTCCTTGTAGCTGCCCAGGCCGTTCTCGGCGAAATTCACCACCGACTCGATGTCGGTAAAGGCCACCGCCTCGGTCTTGTAGTAGTCGTGCCCCTGCTTCATGACCGGCGTCATGACGAAAATGGCCAGCATCAGGGCAATCGCATTGAGCGCCATGTTCGACGGCACTTGTTGCAGGCCCAAGGCGTTGCGCACGATGACAAAGACGATGGAAAACTTGATGTAGCAAGTACCCGCCGCCACCAGGAACGGCAGCAGCGAAGCGAACGCCAGCAGCGCGATCAGCGAGACGTCATTCATCGTCGCCGTCTCGATAGACCTTCAGCAATTGCACACCCAACTGTCCGTCCAACTGCACCAACTCGCCACAGGCCACACGCTTGCCGTTGGCGCGCACTTCGATGTGCTGGGCCGCGTTATCTGCCAGCGGGATCAGTTGCCCGGCGATGATCTGCGTCAGCCCGGCCAGGTCGATGTCATGGGTGGCGAGCAGGAACTCCAGACACACCGGGAGCGCCCCCAGGTCGATCTCCACGGCGGGCTCTGACGTATTCTCTGGACTGGCCTCGGTCACGGTCGGTTGCATGTGTAGACCCTCTTCGGTAAAGGTGAAAACGCCGAGGCATCGGCCCGCTGACAAGCAGCGTTGAGTGCGCTGGGTGATGCACAGGACGTCGCCTTCGTTCAGCCGTCTCCGACTGGCAAGGCTCAGGTGACTGACGCCAAGGATCAGCTCCAGGCGCAACGGCAATGTCTTCAGCCATGAATCGGCTGACACTGGGCCACGCACGGCATTCCTTGGCGGCAACTGGGTCAACCACACACGCCCCCGCGTTGTGTCGAGCCACGGCACTTCGCCTGTCGGCAATCGCGCCGGGGCCACGTATTCGATGTTCGTCAGACCGCTGTAATGCAACTCTTCCATGTCCAGTGACAAGGGTCGTGGCACCGCCCGGAACAACGCGACAATGCTCGGTAACGGGCACTCCAGCACCAGCAACGATTGCAAGGTCGGGAGCGAATGATGCAACCAGTCACGGGCCGCGATCAGCCCCTGCCAGGGACCGTTGTCGCCTTGTGCGCAAAAGCTCAGATGGTCCGAACGTTCCGGCACCCTGGCCAACCCCACCTCATGACCGGCATGTCGCCAGCGTTGAATCGCCTGGGCGCGGGCATGGGCCAAAGGGTCGACCCGACGTAACTGCAAAGCGCTCATGCCGGATGCTCAGCCGGATCGTCCTGATCCTCGTCCGGCCCCTGCTGCGAACCCTGGCGCGGCTGCTCGCCGCCACTGTCGGCGAGCAGCCAGCCAGGCTCCCGGGCCAGCGCGAAAGGCTCCTTGAGTTGCTCGAACACCAGGGCATTGCTGGGGCTGAGCGTCAGGTGTCGGCTGGGCTCATCAGGCACTCGGCTGATGGTGACTTGTCCGCTGGCCATCCCCCGATTGAAGGGTACTTGCAGGAACTCCCGATCCGGTCCCGGCAGCGTCTCGACCATGACATCGAGCATTGGCGGCAGCGTCGGTGAAGGGATGGACGGGCTGACAATTGCCGGTGCATGGCGCGTGCCTGGGGGACTCAACGGCGCCTGGGGCAGCGGTTCAGCGACGAGGACCACCGACCGCTCACTGAACACGGTGAACGTCTCCCGTGGCGGCGCCTCGATCGATACCGAATAGGCCGACCCCGCTGATTGGTCGCTAACCGCCACAACAGGCTCCAGGCGTTGAGGCAGCGGATGTTTTGTCAGCGGGCTGAGCAGCGGGCCGGCGTGTGGAAAAATTATCGCGTTCCGGGCAGTCGGTGGTGGTGCGCCAACGGCTTCAACGTCCACTGCTCCCCGGGCAACCGACCGCTCCCCATCGCCTTCTATCTCCGCCGCGCCCTGAACAACGCTCATCGAGCGCCAGGCCAGCGCACGGTCATGGTTCATCGGGGCGCGATAAGGCCGAACCAACAAAGCCATCAGGTCCAGCACGCCCTGCGGCAGCTCATCCTCTTGCACCGGGACGAGCGGGTCCAGCAGCTCGTCCAGCGGGTCTTCGTCGACGCAATCCAGGATCAGGACCGGCAGAGAGGAAACCACAGAAATCTCTTTCATCGACGCACCCCGATCATGTCTTCCAACTCCCGCTCTTCCCGGCGTACCGCCTCGAGTCGTCGCTCTAGCAACAGCTGCCGGAAGGAACGCTGGTACTTGTCGTTTTTGCGCAGCAACCCACGCAGTTGTTCACGCAGCTCCTGCAACTGCTGTTCGACCTGCCGACACTGCTGGTCCACGCGGTCACGCTCGACACGCAGCAGATCGATCCGCCGACGGATGACCGCCTGGGTTCGCAACAGCGCCAACAACTGCCCGTGATCCAGCACGCAGTCATTGGCGCGATGGCTGGCCAACAGGTCTTGCAGCGCGGCTTCCTGCGCCTCGAAGCCGTCGCGCTCCGTCAGCAGCGGCTGCAATTGGCGCTGGACGCGCAGCAGCGCCTGTTCACCGCGTTGCCGCCGGAACTCGCTGAAGGCCAATAAGCGTCGCTGATCAGGCAAGGATTTCATGCAGGCTCCGTAAGGTTTCGTCCGGCTCGCAACACTCGCCCGTCGGCTGGCGCAACCATTGGCCGAGGGCTTCGCGCCGTTGCATCGCGTGGTCATTGGCCGCGTCCGCGCCCGGGCTGTACTCGCCCATGTCGAGAAAAACCTGCAACTGTTCAAGGCGCGCCAGGATTTCCCGGGTGGATGCGGCCAGTTGCTGGATCTGAGGCGCAGTAACTTGCGTCGCCACCCGGCTGACGCTGCGCAAGACATCGATAGCCGGGTAGTGCCCCTTGGCTGCCAGGGCACGGCTGAGGTAGACATGGCCATCGAGGATGGAACGAATTTCTTCGGCGATCGGATCGGGCTCGTCGTCGCTTTCCAACAGCACCGTGTACCAGGCGGTGATGCTGCCGGTCGCCGTCACCCCAGGTCGTTCCAGCAAGCGTGGCAAGGCATCGAACACCGAGGCCGGATAACCACGCCGCGCCGGTGCTTCGCCGGCCGCCAGCGCCAGGTCGCGACGGGCGCGGGCGTAGCGGGTCAGGGAATCCAGCAACAACACCACGCGTCGCCCCTGGTCGCGAAAGTACTCGGCGATAGTGGTGGCTTGCAGCGCCGAGTTGCAGCGATCCACCGAGGAAAAATCCGACGTGGCATACACCACCACGCACCGGGCGCACTTGGGCGATTGCCGCAGGTGCTCGATGAATTCGGTCACCTCCCGCCCACGCTCGCCAATCAAGCCGATCACGAAGACCTCCGCATCGGTGTGCTCGATCAGCATGTTGATCAAGGTGGTCTTGCCGGAGCCGGCGGCGGCGAAAATGCCGATGCGCTGGCCTACGCCGCAGGTCAGCAGCCCGTCGATGACACGAATGCCGGTGCGCAAGGGCTCGGCCACCGGACGCCGCTGCTGGTAGGACGGCGGGTCGGCATCCACCGGACAATCCCGTTGCGCCACCGCCGTCGATGGCGCCAGGCGCTCGACGATCGTGCCCTGGGGATCGACCACACTGCCGAGCAAGGCGTCGCTGCAAGTCAGTTGCAAGGTCGAGCCGGTGGGCACGATCATCGACGCCCGGGACAAGCCTTTGCCGTCGCCCAGCAGGCTGAGCACCACCGCACCGGGCTTGAAGCCGATCACCTGCGCCCTCGCCGCGACCTCGGGCGAGCGCCAATGTCGACGCACCTCACAGACCTCGCCGATCACCACTTCGTCCAGCGCCGCTTCGATCAGCGGACCGCTCAAACGCAAGGGATGGGCCGCGTGTCTTTCCAGGCGCAGGCGCATCGACGCGGGCTCTCCAACAGCCATTTGCAGGGTTCCCCTCACAGCGTTTTGATGACATTGACGGAAACGGTCTCGGAGATTTCGCCGAACGACATGACGTCCAGCTCCCGGAAGCGCCCCTCGATGAGTTTCTTGATGTAGCGCCGCACATCCACCGAACACAGCAACACCATGTCTTTCTGGGCGATGTGCACGCTGTCCAGGCCGACGCTGAGGCGGTCCATCAACTCTTCCGATTCGGCCGGCTCCAGATTGAGGAAACTGCCGCCGGAGGTTTGCCGGATGCCGCGGCGTACCACGTCTTCGAACTCCGGCGACAACAGCAGCACGCGCAAATCGTTGCCCTGGGCAAACTTGTTGCTGATGTAGCGGGCCATGGCGCCGCGCACGTGTTCGACCAGCGCCAGTACGTCCTTTTCCCGGGAAGCCCAATGGGCAAGGGACTCGAGAATCAGCTTCATGTTGCGTACGGAAATGCGCTCGCCAATCAGGCGCTGCAGCACTTCAGCAATCTTTTGCACGGTGACGTGGCGATAGACTTCCTTGAGCAGGTCGGGGTAGCGGGTTTCCATTTCATCGAGCAGCTGCTTGGTTTCCTGCACGCCGAAGAACTCCTGGATATTGCGCGCCAGCAGCGTGACCAGGCAGCGATAACATTCTTCGTCGGCCGCCCGCAGGTGATAGCCCAACTGCTGCACCCGCTCGCGGTCGGCCGCGCTGACCCAGACCCCGCCGAGGCGGTTGCTGTCGCTGCCACGCACCAGGGCGAAGCCCAGGGGATCCAGCTCGGGTGAATAGTCCAGCAAGCGCCAGTGCTCGAAATGGATATCGAACTGCTCGGCCCGCACTTCGTTGATCAGCACCGCCACCTGATGCGCTGGCAACGCCTCGCTGACCCGCAGTCGCGGTTCGGGAATGCGCAAGCCGTAATCGATGAAAAACTGGCTGCGAAACCGCGCCGCCCAACGATTCTTCTCCAGCGCTTCGAGTTGCGCCTTGGGCACCAGCAGCATCAGCGCGATGGTTTCCGTCGCGACAGTGTCGACGTCATCGAGCAGTCCCGATTCGCTCGGCAGCGCGCCTTGCTCGGTGGCGTCGCTGCGGCTTTGGTCCGGGGCTGCCTGGCGCGAGGATCGACGGTGGCGCACGAACACAACCAACCCCAGGACACTGGCGATGGATAAAAATGTCAGCAGCGGGAAACCCGGCAACAGGCCCACGCCCACCGCCAGCAATGCGGTCACGCCGAGAACGAACGGGTTGCCAAGCATCTGGGCGAGCATGTTGCGCCCCAGGTTGCTGTCATCGCCGTTGACGCGAGTCACGATGAAACCCGCGCCGATGGCGATCAGCAACGCGGGTATCTGCGCCACCAGGCCATCGCCGATGGTCAGCAAGGTGTAGGTCGACAACGCCGTGGACATGTCCATGCTCAGTTGCCCGACGCCGATGGCCATGCCGCCGATGAAATTGACGAAAATAATGATGATGCCGGCGATGGCATCGCCCTTGATGAACTTCATCGCCCCGTCGAACGAACCGTACAACTGGCTTTCACGCTCCAGCACGCTGCGTTTTTCCCGGGCCTGGGCCGCATCGATGGCGCCGGCCTTGAGGTCACCGTCGATGCTCATCTGCTTGCCCGGCATGCCGTCCAGGGAGAAACGCGCCGCGACTTCGGCCACGCGTTCCGAGCCTTTGGTGATCACGATGAACTGGACGATGGTGACGATGGAAAAAATCACGAAGCCCACCACCAGGCTTTCGCCGATCACAAAATCACCGAACGAGGCGATGATTTCCCCGGCATCGGCTTGGCTGAGAATCAGCCGGCTGGTGCTGATCGACAGCGCCAGGCGAAACAACGTCGTCAACAACAGCAACGCCGGAAACGTCGAATAGCTGAGGATGCGCTCGATGTAGAACGAGCCCATGAACACCAGCAGCGAAATGACGATGTTCAGGCCGATGAGAAAATCCACCAGCACCGTCGGCAAAGGGATGATCAGCATGGCGATGATCATCACCATCAAGGTCAGGATCAGCAGCTCCGGGCGAGCGCCGATGTTGCGCAAAAACACATTGAGCAGGCTCATGGGCAACTGCCCGAGCGCCGCTGATCGATGCATTCGTGGGCATAGGCCAGGTCCGCCAGGCGCGTGAACTGGGCTGCCAGGCGCTGTGGCGCATCTTCATCGGCAAACAGTGGCAGCGGCAATTGCAGGCTGAGCCGGCGCACGGTCTGCAACACCGTTGAACGTTCACGATGAGCACTGAGCAGCAGCCCCTCTCCCAACGCGGCGAGCAGCAACTGGTCGAGTTCATCGGGATAGGTCAACACGCCGAAGAAAAACACCAGCCAGTCGGCTTCATGGGGGTTGTGTCGGCAGACGATGGCATCGCCGAGCAGCGCGCCGATGAACCGGTTATCGGCCGAGCGCAGACGCTTGAGGTCGTTCACGCGGGTGAGCAATTGACCGAACTCGGCGCGCGAGCAACTAGGGTCCTGGGCATTGATGTCGGTAAGCAACGCCGCTTCGATGAAGGCCAGCACCGCTTGGCGTTGCGACGGGCCGTACAGGGCGATCCAATCCTGATAGCAACTGAGCGAACCTTCATCGGACTCGAGGAAATCCCGGTAGGTCTCGCGCAACAGGCCGGCGCGCACCGCCATGCCCTGGCCGAACATCCTGGCCTTGAGCGCCGCGTTGATGCCGGCGTTCATGCGCTTGGGAGACGCTTGGGCTACCACCGTTTGCAACAGCGTCTCGAGACGCTGGCGGGTGCGCGTCTCCAGGTTCCGGCGGCGCAACAACGCTCGCAGCACCAGGGCCAGATCGCTGTCATCGGGAAACAGGCTTCGTGCCATTTGCAGCAACCAGGCCACGGGCTTGTCCGCCAGCCGCGCCAGGTTCAGCACCTGGTGGGCCTTGGGCACGGTATCGTCCTCGAGCACGCGTTCGAAGGTATCGGTCAGCGCATCGGACTTGAGCTCGAACAACCGCCGGCCGCGGAACTGAGTCAGGGCCGCCGACAACTCATCGCTGATCTGCACGAGGCGCTGAGCCACTGCCGCCGTCGCGCTGTCGTCGGGCGCAGCCTCGGCATCGATTGGCGGTTGGGGATGTTCGGCGGCCTTATCGGCATTCAGTCGCGCCTGGGCGGCTCGGCCACCGATGGAAACCGGCGGCAGAATCATTTCTCCGACATCCGGAAGTACATTCGGCGCACGCGCTCATGCTGTTGCGGGGTCAGCAATTGCCCAGCCGGCTCGTCCGTGGCCGGTTCAAAGGCGTCGCGAATTTCCTTGGGCTGGATCAGGAATACCCGCACCGTGTTGGCCGAACGATGCTGGCGATAGCTGAACAAGCGACCAATCCACGGGATCGAACCCAACACCGGCACCCGCCCGATCTGCTCGCCATGGTCGTCGCGGGTGAAACCGCCCACCAGCAGGCTTTTGCCCTGGGGCACCCGCGCCACGGTATTGATGCGGGTACGCCCCACCGTCGGCAGCGCGCCCTGACGCTCGCCCTGGCCGGGACTCTCGATTTCGTTGCCATCTTCTATGTTGAGCGACATCTCGATCTCGTCCGCCTGGGCGAAACGGGGCAGTACGCTCACCAGCGTGCCGTAGGTCACGTGCTGCAAATCGACGCTGCGCTCACCCACCAGCGGGGCATAGAAGGTGCGGTTGTTGTCGAAGATCGCCGGCACGTTTTCCTGCGTCAGGATCACTGGCCGCGAAACGACGTTGGCGCGGTGGGTGCGTTCCAGCGCCATGACTTGGGTCACGAATGAAACGCCATCCAGCGTGGTCGCCGAACCGGCATTGAGCGATGCGCTGAAGGCGCTCCCGGACTTCACCGCGCCTTGCCAGTTGATGCCCAACTGGTTGAGCTCGTCCTTATGCAGGTCGATGATCCACAGCGACAATTCGACGTGCCGTTTCGGCGTGTCCAGCGCACTCACCAGGTTCTCGATAAAGTGCACCTGCTCCGGCAGACCCTTGACCAGCAGGCTGTTGGTGTCCGGATAGGCCACCACCCGAATGTTGCCGGCGGCCACTTCCCGGGCAATCACTCGGGGCGCCGTCGGGTCCTGGTCCGAAGGCGATCTCGCCAGGCCCTCCAGGGGGAATACTGGCATCGCTCCAGCCGATCGCGGCGCGGAGCCTTGGGCCACTTCCGGCTCGACGCCCTGCTTTTCACCGCGCAGCAACGCTTCGATGACCGTTGCCAACCCTGGGATGGTCACCTTGTCGTCGCGCAGCTCGTAGTTGCGATCGCTGACAAAGGTATTTCGCACATGGATCACGCCGATCTGCTGTTTGCCCAACAGCAACTCCGAGCGCTGGTTGTCCATCAACCCGGCGGCTTGTACCACCAGGTCGACATACATCGGCGGGCCCGATACATGGAACGTCCGCAGGCCGTCGTGGCGCAGCGGGTAGCGGGCATCGTGCAGTCCCGAGCGCCCGAGGAATGCCTGAAGCTTGTCCACGGTCAGGGTTTGCAGCGACATCATCGAGCTTTTGATTTCCGAAGCGTCATAGAGATAAATCGCCTGGCCATCGCTGTACCAGATCAACCCCATTTGCCCGGCGAGGCGCTCGAACGTTCGTTGCGGCGTGCGCAGGTCGAACGTACCGCCGATGCGCTTGTTGGCGGCAACCTTGCTGACAATGACTGGCATGCCCAATGGTCCGGACAATTCGCTGAAAAACGTCCGCGCGCTTTGTTCCCGGGCCTCGAAGGTGTAGACATCGGCCTGCACCGCGAGGGGCGCCAGCAGCACGAGGCCTGAGCAGAGGAATAAAAGGCCGAGGGACGTCAAGCGCAGGCTCATCGGCTCACTTGGCCTGGCAAGTAAGTAATGTCCGCCAGGCTGCTGGGCGCAAAGCCCACTAGTTCGCGAACCTCCTTGGAAAAATGCGACGACGAGGCAAAACCGAACTCCAGCGCCACATCGGTCAACGAGCCGTCGTGCAGGCTCATGTTCAACAGCGCCTGGGCTGTGCGCCAGCCACGCAGTGCCGGCTTGGCCGCAGTGCCCAGGGCCTGCCGGCAAAGCCTGCGGAAGTGCGACACCGAGACCCCGTAGCGTTGCGCCAGGGTATTGAGCTTTTCGCTGCGCGTGCCTTGCTCCAGCAGAAACCGCACGAGCCCGTAACTTTCGTGATGACGCAACGTGTCGGCAAAAGCACGGTAGGCCAGCGCACCGCCCATCGCTTGCTCGATGTACCAGCGTTCGAGCCGTTGCCGGGAGCGGACGATGTCATTCGCCACGGGCAACAGCGCCCACGCTGCCACGTCACCCTTCTGCCGCGCCTCATCGAAGGCATCGCTCATGTCGAAAAAAGCCTGCAACGTCATCAGTGGCGCTTCGCAGACGGGCAGCACATGCAACTCGCCGCCCCGCCATTGCAGCGAATCACCCAGCACGACCAGCCCTTCCCAACCGACCGGCAGGCAGTGACTGAGGCCAAAGGGTGCTGCATTCAGTTGGACCGGGCTTTGGGCTACGCGCAGGTGAAGCACGCGTTCGCGCAGATCGGGCCATGCCATGGAGCGAAATGATTTGTCCTGCACACCGGTCTCCTTGGCTGCGTGGCGTTGGAAGGCCGACAGGATGAAAGACCCCGCGCCGGGAATCTTGATGAAAAGCTGATGGCGCACGCTGGCATATGCCTTGCACCGTTTTTGTTCATCGGTGCCCAGGCCAATGGCGGAATGAGTGCCACACTGTTTGAAGGACAACGGCGTCGTCATCCGGCCTGCCCTGGCAGCCGTCCGGGTACGGCGCTTTTTTATGTGGAAGGTGATGCGCGATGAATGAAGTTCCAGCCAACCCCCTGGCTTGGGTCAACGGCAGCGATGCCCCGGAAAAGAGCGCGGTCAACCTCGGTTTCATGGCCTTGAGCGACTGCGCCCCGGTGGTGGTAGCGGCCACCCAGGGCTTCGCCCAACCCTATGGCCTGACGTTGAATCTCAAGCGCCAGGCATCCTGGGCCAACCTGCGGGACAAGCTGGTCAGCGGCGAAATCGATGCCGCCCATAGCCTGTACGGCCTGGTCTACGCCGTACACCTAGGCATCGGCGGCGTCGCACCGACCGACATGGCCGTGTTGATGGGGCTGAACCAGAACGGCCAAAGCATCAATCTGTCCCATGGCTTGCAGGCCCAGGGCGTGACCAGTCCTGAAGCACTGGAACAGCACGTGCACCAAACTCGCCCGAAACTCACCTTCGCCCAGACGTTCCCCACCGGCACCCACGCCATGTGGCTTTACTACTGGCTCGCCGCCCAGGGCATCCATCCGTTGTCGGACGTCGACAGCGTGGTGGTGCCGCCACCGCAAATGGTCGCGCACCTGCAAGCCGGGCGGATCGATGGGTTTTGTGTCGGCGAGCCCTGGTGCGCCAGCGCGGTGAAGCAGAACCTCGGTTTTACCTTGGCAACCACCCAGACCATTTGGCCTGACCACCCGGAAAAAGTCCTTGGCTGCACCCGTGCGTTCGTCGAGCAGTACCCCAATACCGCCCGTGCCCTGGTGATGGCGATCCTCGAAGCGAGCCGCTTCATCGAACAAAGCACTGAAAACCGTCGCAGCACCGCGCAACTGTTGAGTGCCCCCGAATACCTCGACGCACCGCTCGATTGCATCGAGCCCCGCCTGTTAGGGATTTATGCCGACGGCTTGGGCAACAGCTGGCAGGATCCCCACGCCATGCGCTTCCATGGCAAAGGCGAGGTGAACTTGCCGTACCTGTCGGACGGCATGTGGTTCATGACCCAGTTCCGCCGCTGGGGCCTGCTGCGCGAAGACCCCGATTACCTGGCCGTGGCCCAGGAGGTCCAGCAACTCAAGCTGTACCGCGAAGCCGCTGGAGCACTGGGCATCGCGTCCCCGCGCCAAGATATGCGCAGCAGCCAACTGATCGACGGCAGCACCTGGGACGGCTCGGATCCGGCCGGTTACGCCCGTGGCTTCAAACTGCACGCCTTGAGCGATGCGGCTCCCCTTCTCGCCAGCCGCTGACAGGAGCCTTGAACATGCTGCGTATCCTGCTGATCAACGACACTGCGAAGAAAGTCGGTCGCCTCAAGGCGGCCCTGACGGAGGCCGGATTCGAAGTCATCGACGAATCCGGCTTGACCATCGACCTGCCGGCGCGCGTCGAAACAGTGCGTCCGGACGTGATCCTGATCGATACCGAGTCACCCGGACGCGATGTCATGGAACAAGTGGTGCTGGTCAGTCGTGACCAGCCACGACCGATCGTCATGTTTACCGACGAGCACGACCCGGATGTGATGCGCCAGGCGATCAAGTCCGGCGTCAGCGCCTACATCGTCGAAGGCATCCATGCAGCGCGCCTGCAACCGATCCTCGACGTGGCCATGGCCCGCTTCGAAAGCGACCAGGCCTTGCGCGCCCAGCTCCTGGCCCGCGACCAGCAACTGGCCGAGCGCAAGCGCATCGAACTGGCCAAGGGCATGCTGATGAAGATGAAGGACTGCAACGAAGAACAGGCCTATACCCTGATGCGCCGCCAGGCCATGAGCCGCCAGCAGAAGCTGATCCAGGTGGCGGAGCAGATCATTGCCATGAACGAATTGCTGGGCTGAAAGCCTTGTAGCGCCTGGGCCGGCGCCTTCGCGAGCAAGCTCGCTCCCACAGGTCCTGCGGCCACCGGAATCCAAATGTGGGAGCGAGCTTGCTCGCGATAGGCTTCTGCCAATGCCTGCTGTTGGCACAGTTCTCGCTTAAGCCATCCCACAGGTAACCAACGGCGGTTGCCCCACCTACGACAAAGACGTCGCATACCCTCCTCGCCCCTCTGGCGAGCCGGGTTGCGGCGTTTTTTTTGCTTTGGCCCCAACGTCCGGGGTCGGTGGGGTCGCCATGACGGCGCACCACCTCGAAGCACTGACTCATTACCCGAGACTTTTACAGCTGAGGTGCGCGATGAATTCAAGCTTCTGGAAATCCGGCCATACCCCGACACTGTTCGCGGCCTTTCTCTATTTCGACCTGAGTTTCATGGTCTGGTACCTGCTCGGCCCGCTGGCGGTACAGATCTCCGCCGACCTGCACCTGACCACTCAACAACGTGGGCTGATGGTGGCGACGCCGATCCTGGCCGGCGCCATCCTGCGCCTGTTCATGGGCCTGCTGGCCGACCGGATTTCGCCAAAGACTGCCGGCATGGTTGGCCAAGTGATCGTGATCGGCGCGCTGTTCTGCGCCTGGAAACTGGGCATTCACAGCTATGAGCAGGCCCTGCTGCTGGGGCTGTTCCTGGGCATGGCCGGCGCCTCATTTGCCGTCGCCTTGCCGTTGGCCTCCCAATGGTATCCACCTCAACATCAAGGCAAGGCCATGGGCATTGCCGGTGCAGGCAACTCGGGCACCGTGTTCGCGGCGCTGATCGCACCGGTCATCGCCATGTCTTTTGGCTGGACCAACGTGTTCGGCTTTGCATTGATTCCACTGGTGCTGACCCTCGTTCTGTTCGCCTGGCTGGCCAAGAACGCCCCCGAGCGGCCAAAAGCCAAATCCATGGCCGATTACCTCAAGGCACTGGGTGATCGCGACAGCTGGTGGTTCATGTTCTTCTATAGCGTGACCTTTGGCGGTTTCATCGGCCTGGCCAGCGCCCTGCCCGGCTACTTCAACGACCAATATGGCCTGAGCCCGGTGACTGCCGGCTACTACACCGCCGCTTGCGTCTTCGGTGGCAGCCTGATGCGACCACTGGGCGGCGCCCTGGCGGACCGTTTCGGCGGCATCCGCACGTTGCTGGGCATGTACACCGTGGCAGCCATCTGCATCGCCGCAGTCGGCTTCAACCTGCCAAGTTCCTACGCGGCCCTGGCCCTGTTCGTGTGCACCATGCTCGGCCTCGGAGCGGGCAACGGCGCGGTGTTCCAGCTGGTACCGCAACGTTTCCGCCGCGAAATCGGCGTGATGACCGGGCTGATCGGCATGGCCGGCGGCATCGGCGGCTTCGCCCTCGCGGCGGGCATGGGTGCGATCAAGCAAAGCACCGGTAGTTATCAACTGGCGCTGTGGTTGTTCGCCAGCCTGGGTGTCCTGGCCTGGTTCGGCCTGCACGGCGTCAAGCGTCGCTGGAGGACCACTTGGGGTTCGGCCGCCGTCACCGCGGCTCGGGTATAACCAGCCCCCATGAGCCTGCAACTGAGTTTCGCCGAAGCCAGTGCCATCGGCCCGCGGGAGGAAAACCAGGACGCCCTGCGCCTGGTCACCCCGGCCCCGGCCCTGGCCGCCAGCAAGGGTTACCTGTTCGCCATCGCCGACGGCGTGAGCCAGTGCGCCGATGGCGGATTGGCTGCCCGTTCGACCTTGCAGGCCTTGGCCCTGGACTATTACTCCACACCACAGACTTGGGGCGTGGCCCAGGCCCTGGACCGCTTGCTGCTGGCGCAGAATCGCTGGCTGCAAGCCAACGGTGGCGGACAACCGCTGCTCACCACGGTCAGCGCCCTGGTCCTGCGGGGCCGACGCTTCACCCTGGCCCACGTGGGCGATTGCCGGGTCTATCGCTGGCGCGACAATCACCTGCAACGGGTCAGCGAAGACCACGTCTGGGAACAACAGGGCATGCAGCATGTGCTCAAGCGTGCCCTGGGCCTGGACCAACACCTGATCCTTGATTTCCTTGACGGCGAGTTGCGCACCGACGAAACCTTCGTCCTGCTCAGCGACGGCGTCTGGGCGGTACTGGGGGACACCGCCATTGCCGGCATCCTTCGCGACCAGCCGGACCTGGACCATGCCGCCCAGACCCTGGTCAACGCCGCGCACCTGGCCGGCAGCCAGGACAATGCCAGCGCGCTGTTGGTGCGGGTCGACGCCGTGGGCGAAGCCAGCATCGGCGATGCGCTGATCCAGTTGCAGCAGTGGCCCCTTCCGCCAGCACTGAAACTGGGGCAAATGTTCGAAGGTTGGCAGATCGAAAGCCTGCTCGGTCAGAGCCAGCAGTCATTGCTCTACCGAGTGCACGACAGCCAGGGCCAACCCTGGTTGCTGAAAACCCTGCCGACGCAACTGCGGGACGACAGCCGCGCCGGGCAAGCACTGCTCTCCGAAGAATGGTTTCTCAAACGGGTGGCCGGACGGCAGTTTCCCGAGGTCCATGGCGTTCCCCAGCGGCAGCACTTGTATTACGTGATGCGCGAATACCCGGGCATGACCCTGGCCGAACTGTTCGATCAGGGCGGGCCACTGCCGCTGGCTCAATGGCTGGACCTGGCGCAGCGGCTGGTGCGGGCGGTGGGCCTGTTGCACCGAAGGCAGATCTACCACCGCGACATCAAGCCGGAAAACCTGCACCTGGGCGATGACGGCGAACTGCGTTTGCTGGACTTCGGGTTGGCGTACTGCCCAGGCTTGTCCGAAGACCAGGCCAGCACGCTACCGGGCACGCCCAGTTACATTGCCCCGGAAGCCTTCGGCGGCGACGCGCCGACAGCACGACAGGATTTGTATGCCGTCGGCGTGACCTTGTATTTCCTGCTGACCGGGCATTACCCCTATGGCGAGATCGAGGCGTTCCAGCGTCCGCGCTTTGGCGTGCCGGTCAGCGCCAACCGCTATCGACCGGACCTGGCCGAATGGCTCGGGCAAAGCCTGGAGCGAGCCGTTGCGGCCGCCCCCGACGAGCGTTTTGAAACGGCCGAGGAATGGCTGCTGGTGCTGGAACAGGGCGAACGCCGCAGCTTGAACGTAAGGCCCCGGCCACTGCTGGAGCGCGAGCCGCTGAAGGTCTGGCGGACCTTGGCGCTGGTGTCGTTGGTGATGAATGTCGTGCTGTTGTTTTTGGTGTTCCATTCGTAATGCCCTGTGGCGAGGGAGCTTGCTCCCGCTAGAGCGCGAAGCGGTCGCAGGTTATTGGGTCTGCTTCGCAGCCCAGCGGGAGCAAGCTCCCTCGCCACATAAAGCTCAACAGCGCTCCATTAGCGAGCAACACGCTTTGATTCGGTGCAATAAATCCTCTTCTCCTTCGCTCACCCAGCCTATCCCCCAATAAATCCATGCCTTCAAGCCACTTGGCACAACCACTGCATAATCCCTCTCAACATACATAAGGCAACGCCTCCAACGATGAAGGCGGTGCCTCCCGAGAGAACGGGACCAGGACAAAGGCGTCCTCGCTAGCTTGCTAGCGGGACGCCTTTTTTTGTTTTCGTAAAAATGCCGAGCCAGTCCGATCGCCGTGATGAAACGTGACGAAACCGGTCTGGGCTTGCGGAGAACCCTGATGAAAAAACTCAAACTGGTAATGATCGGCAACGGCATGGCCGGGGTTCGAACCCTTGAAGAACTGCTCAAGCTGAGCAACGAGCTGTACGACATCACGGTGTTCGGCGCCGAGCCTCACACCAACTACAACCGCATCCTGCTCTCGCCGGTGCTGGCCGGTGAGCAGACATTCGAAGAGATCGTGCTCAACGACCTGAGCTGGTACCTGGACAACAACATCAAGCTGCTGCTCAACCGCAAGGTGGTGGAGATCGATCGGGTCAAGCGCCGGGTCATTGCCGAAGACGGCAGCGAAGCCGAATACGATCGCCTGCTGATCGCCACCGGTTCCACCCCTTTCATCCTGCCGATCCCCGGCAATACCCTGGATGGCGTGATCGGCTACCGCGACATCGCCGACACCCAGGCGATGATCAACACCGCCAAGACCCACAAGCACGCCGTGGTAATCGGCGGTGGCCTGCTCGGCCTGGAAGCCGCCAATGGCCTGAAGCTGCGGGGCATGGACGTGACCGTCGTGCACATTGGCGAATGGTTGCTGGAACGCCAACTCGACAAGACCAGCGGCCAACTCCTGCAAATCGCCCTGGAAAACCGCGGTCTGAAATTTCGCCTCAGCGAGCAGACCCAGGCCCTGCACGACGCCGGCAACGGCCGGGTCGGCTCGGTGCAGTTCAAGAACGGCGACATCATTCCCGCCGACCTGGTGGTGATGGCCGCCGGCATCCGCCCCAACACCGAATTGGCGGAAAAGTCCGGCATCCCCTGCAACCGCGGGATCCTGGTCAACGACACCATGCAAACTTACGACCCGCGCATCTATGCCATCGGTGAATGCGCCAGCCATCGCGGCACCGCCTACGGTCTGGTCGCACCGTTGTTCGAACAGGCCAAGGTCTGCGCCAACCACCTCGCACAACTGGGCTTCGCCACGTACAAGGGTTCAGTGACTTCGACCAAGTTGAAAGTCACCGGCATCGACCTGTTCTCCGCCGGCGATTTCATGGGTGGCGAAGGCACCGAGACCATCACCCTTTCCGACCCGATCGGCGGCGTCTACAAAAAGCTGGTGATCAAGGATGACGTGTTGGTCGGCGCCTGCCTGTACGGCGATACGGCGGATGGCGGTTGGTATTTCCGTCAGATCCGTGAAAACCACGCCATCAGCGAGATCCGCGATCACTTGATGTTCGGGGAAAACGCCTTGGGCGATGTAGGCCACCAAGGCCAGGACAAAGCCATGAGCATGGCCGACACTGCCGAAGTCTGCGGCTGCAATGGCGTGTGCAAGGGCACCATCGTCAAGGCGATCCAGGAACACGGGCTGTTCAGCGTCGACGATGTGAAAAAACACACCAAGGCCGCCAGCTCCTGCGGTTCCTGCGCCGGCCTGGTGGAGCAGATCCTGATCAACACCGTGGGTGGCGCGGCGGACGTCAAACCCAAAAGTGAGAAAGCCATCTGCGGTTGCAGCGACCTCAACCACGGCCAGATCCGCCAGGCGATCCGCGACCAGCACCTGCTGACCATCGCCGGAACCATGAGCTACCTGAACTGGCGCACCCCGAACGGCTGCGCCACCTGCCGCCCGGCGTTGAACTACTACCTGATTTCCAGCTGGCCCGGCGAAGCCCAGGACGACCCGCAATCGCGCCTGATCAACGAGCGCGCCCATGCCAACATCCAAAAAGACGGCACCTACTCGGTGGTCCCGCGGATGTGGGGCGGCGTGACCAATCCATCCGAGCTGCGGCGCATTGCCGACGTGGCCGATAAATACAACGTGCCCATGGTCAAGGTCACCGGCGGCCAACGCATCGACTTGCTCGGCATCAAGAAACAGGACCTGCCCGGCGTGTGGAAAGACCTCGACATGCCGTCCGGCCACGCCTACGGCAAGTCTATCCGCACCGTGAAGACCTGCGTGGGCAGCGAGTTTTGCCGCTTCGGCACGCAAAACTCCACGCAGTTGGGCATCGAACTGGAACATGACCTGTTCAACATGTGGTCGCCCCACAAGGTCAAGCTGGCCGTCTCCGGTTGCCCGCGCAACTGCTCGGAAGCGGGCATCAAGGACGTCGGCATCATCGGCGTCGATTCCGGCTGGGAGATGTACATCGGTGGCAACGGCGGGATCAAGACCGAAGTCGCCGAATTTTTCGTCAAGCTCAAGACCGCCGAAGAAGTGCGTGAATACAACGGCGCCTTCCTGCAGTTGTACCGCGAAGAAGCCTTCTACCTTGAACGCACCGTGCACTACATGCAGCGGGTCGGCATGGAGCACATCAAGAAAGCCGTGCTCGAAGACCCCGAGCGGCGCAAAGCCCTTCACGAACGTCTGAAATTTTCCCTGTCGCTGGAACAGGACCCATGGAAGCAACGCCTGGAACAACCCCAGCTGAAGAAAGAGTTCGAGGTCATTCCCGTGAAAAGCCTGGAGGTGCCGGCATGAACTGGCTGGATATCTGCGCCCTGGAAGAGATCAATATCCTGGGCTCGCGCATCATCAATGGCCCGAAAGGCGATATCGCGATTTTTCGTACCAGCGACGATGAAGTATTCGCACTGGATGACCGTTGCCCGCATAAGGGTGGCCCGTTATCCCAAGGCTTGGTGTACGGCAAGCGCGTGGCCTGCCCGCTGCACAACTGGCAGATCGACCTGGAAAGCGGCCAGGCCCAGGCGCCGGATGTGGGCTGCGCCCATCATCATTCGACGCGGGTCGAGAACGGCCGGGTGATGCTGGCGCTGCGGGACGCAAGCTGATGAGCCGCCAGACCACTGCCTCGACCTGCTGTTACTGCGGGGTCGGTTGCGGCGTGCTGATCAACCATGACGACGAGCGCATCCTCGGCGTCAGTGGCGATCCCGCGCACCCGGCCAACTTTGGCAAACTGTGCAGCAAAGGCTCGACCCTGCATTTGACCGGCGACCTCGCCGCCCGCGCCTTGTATCCCGAACTGCGTCTGGGCAAAGGCTTGGCTCGAGCGCGTACCGACTGGGACAGCGCCCTCGAACACGCCGCCAGCGTGTTCGCCGACACCATTGCCGAGCATGGTCCCGACAGCGTGGCGTTCTATATCTCCGGCCAACTGCTGACCGAGGATTACTATGCCTTCAACAAACTCGCCCGGGCGCTGGTGGGCACCAACAACATCGACAGCAACTCGCGGCTGTGCATGTCCTCCGCCGTGGTGGGCTACAAGCGCAGCCTCGGCGCCGATGCGCCACCGTGCAGTTATGAAGACCTGGAGCTGAGCGACTGCGTAATGATCGTCGGCAGCAACATGGCCTACGCGCACCCGATCCTGTTTCGTCGCCTTGAAGAAGCCAAATCCCGCCGGCCACAGATGAAAATCATCGTCATCGACCCTCGGCGTACAGACACCTGCGACCTGGCGGACCTGCACCTGGCGATCCTGCCCGGTACCGATGTCGCCTTGTTCCATGGGATTTTGCACCTGCTGCTGTGGGAAGACTGGGTCGACCGCGACTTCATCAAGGCCCATACCGAAGGGCTGGCCGACCTGAAGAACCTGGTGCGCGACTACACCCCGAGCATGGTCGCCCAGCTATGCGGTATTAGCATCGAGCAGCTGCACCAATGCGCCGAGTGGGTCGGTACGTCGCCGAGTTTCCTGTCGCTGTGGTGCATGGGCCTCAACCAGTCCACCGCCGGGAGCGCCAAGAACAGCGCGCTGATCAACCTGCATCTGGCCACCGGACAAATCGGCCGCCCGGGCGCCGGGCCCTTCTCGCTGACCGGCCAGCCCAATGCCATGGGCGGACGGGAAACCGGCAGCCTGTCGAACCTGCTGCCCGGCCATCGCGAAGCCGCCAACCCGGAGCATCGCGCCGAAGTCGCCCGCTACTGGGGCGTCGAACAATTGCCCGCCACCCCTGGCTTGAGCGCCATCGAGTTGTTCGAGCTGGTTCGCAGCGGCAAGATCAAGGCCTTGTGGATCGCCTGCACCAACCCGGCCCAATCGATGCCGGACCAGACCGCGGTACGTGAAGCGCTGCAAGCCTGCCCGTTCGTGGTGTTGCAGGAAGCCTTCCGCACCACCGAAACCGCCGCATTTGCCGACCTGCTGTTGCCTGCCGCCAGTTGGGGCGAGAAAGAAGGCTCGGTGACCAACTCCGAACGGCGCATTTCCCACGTCCGCCGGGCAGTCGCCGCACCGGGTGAAGCGCGCGCGGACTGGGCAATCACGGTGGATTTCGCACAGCGCCTGGAGAAACGCCTGCGGCCTGACCAGCCCAGCCTGTTTGCCTTTGAAAACCCGGCCCAACTGTTCGATGAATACAAGCAACTGACCCGTGGCCGTGACCTGGACCTGTCGGGCATCAGCCATGCCTTGATCGATCAACTCGGCCCGCAGCAGTGGCCCTTCCCGGAAGGCGCCACGGTGGGCACCGCTCGCCTGTACGTGGACGGTATTTTCCCCACTGATAACGGCCGCGCCCGATTTGTGACCGAACCGTATCGCGCCGCCAAGGAACTGCGTGATGCACGCTACCCCTTGACCCTGAACACCGGTCGCTTGCGTGACCAATGGCACGGCATGAGCCGCACCGGTACCGCGGCCCAGTTGTTTGGCCACGTGAACGAAGCCGTCCTCAGCCTGCACCCCGACGAACTGACTCGCCACCGCCTGCAAGCCGGCGACCTGGTCAGCCTCAAGAGCCGGCGTGGCGCGCTAGTCGTGGCCGTGGACAGCGACGAAAGCGTCCGCCCCGGCCAGGCGTTCCTGCCCATGCACTGGGGTGACCGCTTCCTCAAGGGTGGGGTCAACAGCCTGACCCAACCGGCCTTCGATCCCTTGTCGAAACAACCGGAACTCAAGCACAGCGGCGTGCGCCTGGAACCGGTGAGCCTGCCCTGGCAACTTTTCGCCCTGATCGAGGGCGATGTCCAACGGCATTTGGAGACCTTGCGACCGCTGTGTGAGGCGTTTGCCTACGTCAGCCTGAGCCTTACCGGTCGTGAACGTCCGGCGTTGCTGATTCGCGCTGCCAGCGCTGTCGCACCCGAACCTCAACTGCTGCAGGCAATCGACGAGCAATTGGGCCTGATCGATGGACCGGTGTTGGCCTACGACGATCCGCGTCGCGCCATCGGTAAACGAGTGCGGATCGAAAACGGTCGCATCACCGCCATTCGCCTGGCCGGGGAAACCCTGGCCCGACACTGGTTGCAGAATCTCTGGCTGGAAGGCCGTGCCGATGAACAACTGCGGCGCTGGTTGCTGGCGCCTTTGAGCGCGCCGCCGGGTAACGTCGGCGCTGCGACAGGCGGCGGCAAGACGTTGTGCAACTGCCTGAATGTCAGCCAGCGAGCGATTTGCGCGGGCATCGAGCGCGGCCTGGACTTGCAGGGGCTGAAACAGGAACTGGGCTGTGGCACGCAATGCGGATCCTGCGTACCGGAAATCAAGCGCCTGCTGGTTGCCACTGCGCAACCGCTGGTGGCTATCTCGTGAGGAAAACACTATGAACGCAAAAGTCTGGCTGGTGGGTGCAGGTCCCGGTGACCCTGAATTGCTGACCCTCAAAGCCGTGCGCGCCTTGAGCGAGGCCGACGTGGTGCTGATCGACGACTTGGTCAACGACGCGGTGCTGGAGCACTGCCCCACTGCGCGCATCATTGCCGTGGGCAAGCGCGGCGGGTGCCGGTCCACGCCACAGGCCTTCATTCATCGGCTGATGCTGCGTTACGCCCGCCAGGGCAAATGCGTGGTACGCCTCAAGGGCGGCGATCCGTGCATTTTCGGCCGCGGCGGTGAAGAAGCGCAGTGGCTGCGTGAGCATGGCGTCGAAGTGGAACTGGTCAATGGCATCACCGCCGGGCTTGCGGGGGCTACCCAGTGCGATATCCCCTTGACCCTGCGCGGCGTTGCCCGAGGCGTGACGCTGGTCACCGCCCATACCCAGGACGGCAGCAGTCTGAACTGGCAAGCATTGGCCCAAGGCGGGACGACCCTGGTGGTGTACATGGGGGTGGCGAAACTGAGCGAGATTCGTGAACAGCTGCTGGCCGGTGGCTTGGCGGCTGAGACGCCGGTGGCCATGATCGAAAATGCCTCCCTGCCCCACCAACGTGACTGCCGCAGCGACCTGGCCTCGATGGAAACCGCTGCCAGCGCCTTCCAACTCAAGAGCCCGGCGATCCTGGTGATTGGCGCGGTGGCCGGCGCTGTCGAACTGGCCGCCTCGCAGCCCGCGTGGGCCCAGGCTTCGGCGCAGTAACAAACACTCCCGCAGGTTTTGCTTTGCCTGGCATA
Source organism: Pseudomonas sp. Q12-87 (assembly GCF_001269755.1). NCBI lineage: Bacteria > Pseudomonadati > Pseudomonadota > Gammaproteobacteria > Pseudomonadales > Pseudomonadaceae > Pseudomonas > Pseudomonas sp. Q12-87. Next base: position 349,020 of record NZ_LHVI01000023.1, read on the forward strand.
AGCTGCGAGCCATAAATCGCAGGCAAAGAAAAGCCCGGCCTAAGCCGGGCTTTTCCAAAGCTGTGGGCTAATTACTTAGCTTGGGCTTCAACCTGCGCTTCTACGCGACGGTTAACTGCACGACCAGCTTCAGTAGCGTTGTCAGCTACTGGGCGGGATTCGCCGTAGCCAACCGACTGAACGCGGGACGATTCAACACCGTACTGGTTGGTCAGAACGTTCTTAACGGCGGTAGCACGACGCTCAGACAGTTTCTGGTTGTAAGCGTCAGGACCGACGGAGTCAGTGTGACCTTCAACAGTAGTGGTGGTGGATGGGTACTGCTTCATGAAGTCAGCCAGGTTCTTGATGTCGCCGTAGCTGTTAGGCTTGACAACCGACTTGTCGAAGTCGAACTTGACGTCCAGCTCAACACGTACGACTTCAGCAACAGCTGGGCAGCCATCAGCGTCAACGGTAACGTTGGCTGGGGTGTCTGGGCACTTGTCGACGTTGTCGCACACGCCATCGTTGTCGCTGTCGGAGCAGACTTCAGCCGGAGCTGGAACTGGAGCAGCAGCAGGCTTGGAGCCGCCACCGAAGTTCACACCGATACCGACGCTTGGCGCCCACTCGGTGTCGCCCTGGTCGATGTTGTACTGAGCTTCAACGCCGGCACGGGCGTAGAAGTTCTCGGTGAAGTACAGCTTGGCGCCGCCACCAACGTTGGCGAAGGTGGAACGGTTACGACCGCCGGAGCCGTTCTGACCGATGCTTTGGTCGGAGAAGCCAGCCGATACGTACGGACGCAGCATGTCACCCGGGTTGTTGAAGTGGTACAGGGCATCCAGAGCGGTGTTGGCGCCCTTGATGTTACGACCATCATCGGAACGTGCGTTGTGCACTTCGTCGTAGGCCAGACGCAGTTCAACGTCGTCGGTCAGGAAGTAACCAACCGAACCGCCGAACAGGTTGCCGTTGTTCTTGAAGTTACGAGCGCTGTCGAATTGTTCTTTCTTGGCGAAGCCTTCGATTTCAACTGCGCCTTGGCCTTGTGCCAGAGCGCCGAACGAAGTGGCAGCAATCAAAGAACCAATGGCAAAGCCCAAGGTGTTTTTCAGTTTCATCCGTTAAATCCCCATCTGGTGATTGTGAAGCAGTCCCGCAAACCGGGGGACAACTCGGCGGCAAGTCTATCAGAACTTGCCTACACGTAAGAGATATTTGCGCTGAACTAAGTTTCAGCAATGCCTGCAAATTTCTCACGCAATTTGTCAAGAGCGCGCTTGTAACGCATTTTTGTCGCGCTCAAACCCATATGCATTATGTCTGCGATCTCCTGGAATTCCAGCTCTGCGACAAATCGTAGCACCAGAATTTCCCGATCGATCGGGTTTACATAGACCAGCCAGCGATCGAGTCCACCCTTTTCCTCGGGCTTGGGCGCCTTGTCTTCCGACGCTTCCTCGAGAGGGTCCAGGCTCAACGCGTCCATCAAGCGACGCTTTCGCCGTTCCTTGCGATACTGCGTGATGCATTCGTTGTAGGTGATGCTGTAGAGCCAGGTCTTGAACTTCGATTTCCCCTCGAAGTTCTTCAGGCCATACAGCACCTTCAACATCACCTCCTGACAGACATCGTCAGCATCGCGATCGTTCCCCAGATAACGTGCACAGACGTTAAATAATGTTCTCTGGTAACGGCGCATCAACTCTTCGTATGCACGGGTTACGTGGAACAGCTCCGTATGCGCGCGCGCGACCAACTCCTCATCGGAGAGATCACGGGGGTCATAGCGCGTGGATAGCGATTGGGGTTTGTTCAAAACAAGTCGGGCCGACAGTCAAGGTCAATGTGCGCCGCAGCCTGCGTTACCAGGCATTTTGCGGCGGCATACATTAGCAGGGTTTGCCGGGTTAGCGGCTACTCACATGCTGTTCCAGCAGGATCCGATTGGAGAGCGACACCAGCTCGCCCTCGTCGGTCAGCAATGTAGTCTTCACCGTGCCGATCTCTTCGATCTGGCCTTCGACCTCGCCAACACGCACTTGTTGCCCAACCTCATACAGCTCACGCACATAGATTCCCGCAAGAATCTGGCCGGCGATTTCCCGGCTTCCCAAGCCCATGGCCAGCGCAACCGCCAGACCAACGGTAATCAATACGATCACGATCACGTGGTTGAGCAGGTCGGTCTTGACCTCCAACTGGCTGATCGCCACCGAAATACTGATGATGATCACCAGGCCCTGGGCGATTCGCCCAACGCCAGCGGCGTAATCCAGCCCGACTCCTTCGGCCGCACCGCGCACCAGCCCGTTGGCCAGTTGCGCCAGCAGCACGCCGACCAGCAGCACCAGCGCCGCACCGAAAACCTTCGGCAGATACAGCGCGAGCATGTCCAGCGTCGCTGAAACCCGCTCAAGGCCAAGGGATTCAGCCGCCGAAACGAGGAAAATGAGCAGCACGAACCAATAGACAATCTTGCCGACCAGGGTCGAGATCGGCACCTGGATGCCGCCACGGGACAACAATTTGGTCAGGCCGGTGCCACCCATCAGGCGATCGAGGCCCAGTTTGGCGAGCAGCTTGGAGAGCAGCGTATCCAGCAGCTTGGCCACGACAAACCCGAGCAACAGCACGACCAGCGCGCCGAAGAGGTTGGGGATGAAGTTGGCCACTTTGGTCCACAACGCAGTCATTGCCGTGACGAGGCTCTGGGTCCAGAGATCAAGTTCCATATTCAATCAGCCTTATCAGCGGTGCGAGTAACGGGTTTACGACGGGAAACCGGCGAGACATGGGCCGATCCGTTATTCAAGGCGATCATCAGCGCGGGCAACCAGCGGCCCAGCAGGCTGAACAGATCGCCGGCGCCGACCTGGCGGTTGGCGGTTTTCAATACACGTCCCAGGCATGCATCGTCGTCCCGGCTGGACGGCGAAGCCTTGAGCATGTCGCGCAAAGACTGTTCAAACGGATCGTGCATACGCACCTCTCGTGATGTCTGTGGAAGACGCGATCAAATTTCGTCGGGTCACATGAAGCCTCGTCACACCCAGCGCAAACGGCGAAATAACCACCATTGCCCCAGGGCCACGCAGATCATCAGCAAGCAAGCGACGATGAATCCGTAGGGGCTGGCGGAAAACGGAATGCCGCCGACGTTGATCCCCAGAAGCCCGGTGAGAAAACTCATCGGCAGGAAGATCCCGGTGATGATGCCGAAGCGGTACATGGTGCGGTTCATGCGTATTGAAAGACGCCGGTCTTCGGCCTCCAGCACAAGCCCCACGCGCTCCCGGGTCAATTCCAGCTCCTCGAGGTAGCGGGTCAGGCTGTTGTTCAACTCGTTCCAATAGTCACCGTCGTCATCGGCAAACCATGACAATTTCAGCCGGGTCATCTGGCCGAAGATGTCCCGCTGCGGTGCGAGGAATCGCTTCAATCCGGCCGCCCTTCGGCGGATGTGCAAAATGACGTCGTGTTCGGGGGTATACCGTTCGTCGGCATCGAGTTTTTCTTCCTCGCCATCGACGATTTCCGAAAGACAGGTCACCAGGTCCTGCACCTTGTTGGTGAGGTACTGCGCCATATAAAGGATGAGTTCCGACGCCGTTTTCGGTCCCTTGCCCTCGGCCAGTTGCGCCAGCAGCTCATCGGTGGCACGCAATGGACGCAGGCGCAGGGAAATCACGCGCTCGGCGGAAGCGAAGATGCGCACCGAGACCATGTCTTCGGGCTCGGCCCCCGGGTTGAGATTGATCCCGCGCAGAAACAGCAGCAGCTCGGCGTTGGGCAACGGCAACAACCGTGGCCGGGTATTTTCTTCCAGCAACAGGTCGCAGTTGAATTCACTCAGGCCGCTGGATTTGCGCAGCCAGGTATGGGTTTGCGGATGACTGCGATCCCAGTGCAGCCACAGGCTTTCATGAGCCAGCAGCTGCAGGTCGTCGAGTTCGGTCCGGGCTATGGAACGCGCGCCACCTTTACCGTCCAGCACCAGCGCATGCACCAGCCCCCATTGCGCGTTTTCTTCCTCGAACATCCTCATCCCTTATGGCTGTGGCGCTTCATTCAGGCATTTTCAGCGGGCTGGGCGAGACGATCACGCCGTTGTTGTCCGCATAGACATACTCGCCTGGACGAAACGTCACGCCGGCAAAGGTCACCGGTACATTGAGCTCGCCGACGCCGCGCCGATCAGTCTTCATCGGATGACTGGCCAGGGCCTGAACCCCAAGGTCCGTCTGGGCAATGATGTCGACGTCGCGGATGCACCCGTAGACCACCAGCCCTTCCCAGCCATTTTTCGCGGCTTTTTCCGCCAGCATGTCACCCAGCAATGCCCGGCGCAGGGAGCCACCGCCGTCGACTACCAGCACCTTGCCATTGCCCTGGAGCTCAACCTGCTCCTTGACCCGCGAATTGTCCTCGAAGCATTTGATGGTCACGATTTCGCCGCCGAACGAATCGCGGCCACCGAAATTGCTGAACATCGGCTCCAGCACCTGCACCAGTTCCGGATAGGCGTCGCACAGGTCGGGCGTGAGGTAATGGTTCATCGAACAACTCCTGAAAGGCTGGAACGTCAGATTGAATGGGCAACCGTTTGTGACCGTAACCGCGTAACGCGTCATATCTTAGCCGCAAGCCGACCTGAGCGAAATGCCCTTGTCAGAGCCTTCGCCTCAAACCGCTTCGGCCAGGCTGGGCTGTTGCGCGAGCAACGGCGTGTGCTGATCCTCCAGCCAACGCGCAACCAGCGGCCAGACCTCGGCGTGGGCGGCTTTGCTGACCAGCATCTCGACATGGCCGAAATCGCCAGTGAAACCCTGCTGGCGACCGAGGCAGACAAACTGCTTGTGCTCGGAACCGATCTGCTCGAAGAGTTTGCGACATGCCCAGGTCGGATCCTGATGATCGCCCGCAGCACTCACCGCCAGTACTGGCAGCTGGACGTCAGCCAACCCAGCCCACCAGTTCTTCTCCGCATCGCCGAAACGCCCGAACAGGCCATACCAGCGCATGCTTTCCAGCGCCAGGCCGATGGGCTCGTCCTCGGGACCGCGCTTGAGCCGAGAACCAGACAATTGGGCGAATCGCTTGAGGATGAACCGTCCGCTCCACTCTACCGGCGGAATTTTCAGCGGCCAGTAGGTGCGGCTGACTTGGGTACCAAAAAACGCCGCCGAAGCCACGGCTGGCTCGCCCAGGTAATGACCGCCCAACGCCGCCGCCAGGGTGATACCACCCAGGGAATGGCCGATCCAATGCGGCACTTGCCCGCTTTGCTCGCGCACAAAGGCGCCAATGGCCGGCAAGTCATAACGGGCGTAATCGGCCACGCGATTGTTGCGATAGCCCTGGTTGCGCTGGGACAGCCCATGGCCGCGCATCTCGGGAATCCAGACATCGAACCCCAGTCGGGTCAGGTAAGCCCCCAGGCCAAGCCCCTTGGGCGAATACCAGAAGCGTCGGTTGGAGAAACTGCCGTGCAGCAGGATCACCGGGACACCACGGGTTTCGCCGGCATCGGCCAGGCCCAACCGCGTGACGGCCAGCTCGACGCTGACGTCCGGGCTGTTGCCAGGTTTCAAGCGATAGACATCTTCGCTCAGATCACCGCGCCGCTCGGCGCTGATCAGGGCGACAGGAAAGAGGTTGCTGCTGCTTTGCATAAGGCTCTTGCACAAAAAAGGGCGGCATCCGAAGAGCCCGCCCTACTTCAAATCAAAAGGGGGTCGTTAAGGCGAAATGCCCGTTGGTTTAGCGAAACCTATGTGGGAGCGGGCTTGCTCGCGAAGAGGGCGGAACATTCAACACTAATGTTGCCCGATACACCGCTTTCGCGAGCAAGCCCGCTCCCACAGGGGGTTTCGCTTAACTGACAAAAATCAGCCAGTCAGCCCCCTTCACTCAATCAGACCGCCGCCTGACCCTCGGCCAGGAAGAACCAGGTTTCCAGCACGGAGTCGGGGTTCAACGAAACGCTTTCGATGCCCTGCTCCATCAGCCACTTGGCCAAATCCGGGTGGTCCGAAGGGCCCTGGCCGCAGATGCCGATGTATTTGCCGGCCTTGTTGCAGGCGGCGATGGCATTGGCCAGCAGCTTCTTGACCGCCGGGTTCCGCTCGTCGAACAAGTGCGCGATGATTCCGGAGTCGCGGTCCAGGCCCAGGGTCAGCTGGGTCAGGTCGTTGGAGCCGATGGAGAAACCGTCGAAGAACTCGAGGAACTCTTCCGCCAGGATCGCGTTGGAAGGCAGCTCGCACATCATGATCACGCGCAGGCCGTTCTCGCCACGGGCCAGGCCGTTTTCCGCCAGCAGGTCAACGACCTGGCTCGCTTCGCCCAGGGTGCGCACGAACGGCACCATGATCTCGACGTTGGTCAGGCCCATCTCGTTGCGCACGCGCTTGAGGGCGCGGCACTCGAGCTCGAAGCAGTCACGGAACGATTCGCTGATGTAGCGCGAAGCACCGCGGAAACCCAACATCGGGTTTTCTTCTTCCGGCTCGTAGAGTTTGCCGCCGATCAGGTTGGCGTATTCGTTGGACTTGAAGTCCGACAGGCGCACGATGACTTTTTTCGGCCAGAACGCCGCCGCCAGGGTGCTGATGCCTTCCACCAGTTTCTCGACGTAGAAGCCGACCGGATCGTCGTAGCCGGCGATGCGCTTGTCGACGCTGTCCTTGATCTCCGACGGCAGGCCGTCGTAGTTCAGCAACGCCTTGGGGTGCACGCCGATCATGCGGTTGATGATGAACTCCAGGCGGGCCAGGCCCACGCCGGCATTCGGCAATTGTGCGAAGTCAAAGGCACGGTCCGGGTTGCCGACGTTCATCATGATCTTGAACGGCAGCTCCGGCATGGCGTCTACGGAGTTCTTCTTGATGTCGAAGCCCAGCTCGCCCTCGAAGATGTAGCCGGTATCGCCTTCGGCGCAGGAAACGGTCACGCCCTGGCCGTCCTTGAGCAGTTGGGTGGCGTTACCGCAACCAACGACCGCCGGGATCCCCAGTTCACGGGCGATGATCGCCGCGTGGCAGGTACGCCCGCCGCGGTTGGTGACGATGGCGCTGGCGCGCTTCATCACCGGTTCCCAGTCCGGATCGGTCATGTCGGAAACCAGTACGTCGCCGGGCTGGACCTTGTCCATTTCCGAGACGTCCTTGATGATCCGCACCTTGCCGGCGCCGATGCGCTGGCCAATGGCGCGGCCTTCCACCAGCACGGTGCCGGTTTCCTTGAGCAGGTAGCGCTCCATGACGTTGGCCTGGGTGCGGCTCTTCACGGTTTCCGGACGGGCCTGCACGATGTACAGCTTGCCGTCGTCACCGTCCTTGGCCCATTCGATGTCCATCGGGCACTTGTAGTGCTTCTCGATGATCATCGCCTGCTTGGCCAGCTCGCTGACTTCAGCGTCGGTCAGGCAGAAACGCGCGCGTTCGGCCTTGTCCACATCGACGGTTTTCACCGAGCGACCGGCCTTGGCCTCGTCGCCGTAGATCATTTTGATCGCCTTGCTGCCCAGGTTTCGGCGCAGGATGGCTGGACGGCCGGCTTCCAGGGTGCCCTTGTGAACGTAGAACTCATCCGGGTTCACGGCGCCCTGCACGACGGTTTCACCCAGGCCGTAGGCGCCGGTGATGAACACCACGTCACGGAAACCCGACTCGGTGTCGAGGGTGAACATCACGCCGGCGGTGCCGGTTTCGGAACGGACCATGCGCTGCACACCGGCGGACAGGGCGACCAGCTTGTGGTCGAAGCCCTGGTGCACGCGGTAGGAAATGGCACGGTCGTTGAAAAGGGAGGCGAAGACTTCCTTGGCAGCACGGATGACGTTTTCCACGCCACGGATGTTCAGGAACGTTTCCTGTTGGCCGGCAAAGGAGGCGTCCGGCAGGTCTTCGGCGGTGGCCGAGGAACGCACGGCGACGGCAACGTCGGGATTGCCTTCCGACAGCTTGGCAAACGCGGTGCGGATCTCGGCGTTCAGTTTCTCGGGGAACTCGGCTTCCATGATCCATTGGCGGATCTGGGCGCCGGTCTTGGCCAGGGCATTGACGTCATCGACATCCAGGGCATCGAGCGCGTCGTGGATCTGTTGGTTCAGGCCGCTCAGTTCCAGGAAATCACGATAAGCCTGGGCGGTCGTGGCAAAGCCACCTGGCACCGACACACCGGCACCGGCGAGGTTGCTGATCATCTCGCCCAGGGATGCGTTCTTGCCCCCCACATGCTCCACATCATGGACGCCGAGCTTATCGAGGGAAACTACGTACTCTACCAAGGTGATCTCTCCACTAACTGTGTTGGAAAAGCTCAAGGCACCGACGGCTCCAGGGGAGCGATTGCCGGCGATATGGCCTGGACCTGGAAAATAAGTGAGAATGCGGGCCACTGGCGGCCGACAAATCGCGCCTATCATATCCAAGAATCGTCACTAGCTCACTAGCTTAAGGCCCAGGGCACAAATGAAACGATCTGCGTTCTTTATTTCCGATGGCACCGGCATCACGGCCGAGACCTTGGGCCAAAGCCTGTTGGCACAGTTCGAAAACATTACCTTCGCCAAGCTGACACGTCCGTACATCGACAGTGTCGACAAAGCGCGGGCCATGGTACAGCAGATCAATAAAGCCGCCGAAACCGACGGTTTCCGCCCGATCATCTTCGATACCATCGTCAATCAGGACATCCGTGAGATTCTCGCAACGTCCAATGGTTTCATGATCGACATATTTTCCACCTTCCTGGCACCCCTGGAGCAGGAACTCAGCGAGCACTCCTCCTACTCCGTCGGCAAGTCCCATTCCATTGGCCATAACTCCAACTACATGGAGCGGATCGAGGCCGTCAACTTCGCGCTGGACAACGATGACGGCGCCCGCACGCATTATTACGACAAGGCCGACCTTATCCTAGTGGGTGTGTCGCGCTGTGGTAAGACGCCGACGTGTCTGTACATGGCGATGCAGTTTGGCATCCGCGCAGCCAACTATCCGCTGACCGAAGACGACATGGAACGCCTGCAACTGCCCAGCGCCCTGCGCGCCCACCAGCACAAGCTGTTCGGGCTGACCATCGATCCGGACCGCCTCACCGCAATCCGCAACGAACGCAAGCCCAACAGCCGCTATTCGAGCTATGCCCAGTGCGAATTCGAAGTGCGCGAAGTGGAAAATCTATTCCGGCGGGAGAACATTGCGCATATCAATTCCACGCATTTTTCCGTGGAGGAGATTTCGGCGAAGATCCTGGTGGAGAAAGGGGTGGAGCGGCGGTTCAAGTAAAGTAACGACAACACAACATCCCTGTGGCTCGGGAGCTTGCTCCCGCTGGGGCGCGAAGCGGCCCCTGGCGGTTGGATGCAGGCTGTTTGATAGACCGCGGCGCCTGGCTTTAGGGCTGCTGCGCAGCCCAGCGGGAGCAAGCTCCCTCGCCACGGAGGGCTCGGCCTTATGTTTCAGAGGGTGGCGGCCTGCTCGTCCATTTTCTTGCGCAGGCTCAAGGGGCGCATGTCGGTCCAGACTTCTTCTATATAGGCCAGGCATTCCTGCTTGAAGCCGCTTTTGCCGACGGTACGCCAGCCTTCGGGGATCGCTTTGTAGTCCGGCCAGATCGAATACTGCTCTTCGTGGTTGACCACGACCTGGAAGAGGATGTCCTCACGGTCGAATACTGAAGTCATGGGTATCTCTCCATCTTTGCTCGAGGTTCGCTGCGGCGCATGCGCAGCAAGGCTATGAAAGGAACGTATGACGCCGGCGGAAAATTAGGCCTCGGCTACGGCGGCCTCCAAGGCTCGTCCGAAAATCTCGGCGACCCGGTCGATTTCGGCCTTTGTGATGATCAACGGCGGCAGGAAACGCACCACACTGCCCTGCCGGCCGCCCAATTCCAGGATCAGCCCCCGCTTGAGGCACTCACGCTGCAGCCGAGGCGCCAGCCATGGATGCACCGGAGGATGGCCCTGGACATCGGGCTGGCCTGCCGGGTCCACCAGTTCAACGCCGAGCATCAGCCCGCGCCCGCGAATATCGCCCAACTGCGGGAAGTCGCGCTGCAAAATATGCAGGTGCTCGCTCAGGCGTTCGCCCATGGCGGCTGCGTGGGCCGGCAGGTCGTGCTCCACCAGGTAACACATCACGGCGGAACCGGCGGCCATGGCCATTTGATTGCCGCGGAAGGTCCCGGCATGGGCACCCGGCAGCCAGGTGTCGAGCCAATCGCGATACACCACCACCGCCAGCGGCAGGCTGCCGCCGATGGCCTTCGATAGCACCACCACGTCCGGAATGATTCCGGCATGCTCGAACGCGAACATTTTGCCGGTACGGCCGAAGCCGCTCTGGATTTCGTCAACGATCAGCGCCACGCCAGCCTTCGCGGTGATGCGGCGCAAGCCACGCACCCAGTCAAGGTCGGCGGGTATGACCCCGCCCTCGCCTTGCACCACCTCGACGATCACCGCCGCCGGCAGCTGCACGCCGGCCTCGGGGTCGTTCAGCAGGTTTTCCAGGTAATGCAGGTTGGCTTTCACGCCTGCGGCGCCGCCCAGCCCGAACGGGCAGCGATAGTCGTAGGGATATGGCATGAATTGCACGCCATTGCTGAGCAAGGCCCCCAAGGGTTTTTTCGGCCCCAGGCTGCCCATCAGGCTCAACGCGCCCTGGCTCATGCCGTGATAACCGCCCTGGAACGACAACACGGTGCTGCGTCCGGTGGCGGTGCGCACCAGCTTGAGCGCAGCTTCTACCGCATCAGTGCCGGTGGGGCCGCAGAACTGAATCCTGGCCTCGGCGGCCAGTTGCGCCGGCAGCAGGCCGAACAGATCCTGGACGAAGCGATCCTTGACCGGCGTGGTCAGGTCCAGGGTGTGCAACGGCAGCTCATCGGCCAGCACCTGCTGGATCGCCTCGATCACCACCGGGTGGTTGTGCCCCAGCGCCAACGTACCGGCCCCGGCCAGGCAGTCGATGAAAGTCCGCCCTTCGACATCTTCGACATACAACCCCCGCGCGCGCTTGAGGGCCAGGGGAATGCGCCGTGGATAGCTGCGGGCGTTGGATTCCTGGAGATTCTGGCGGGCCAGCAATGGCGACTCACTGAACTGGTAGAGCGTCTCAGCCAGCGCGACGCTGCCCCGTGCCGGCTGTGCTTCGATAAGGCTATTGGCGACTGACATTTTGCGACCCCGAAATCCACTGTAAGTAGCGACCCAAATGCACACCAGGCAGGTGCGCATCCAGTCGGGCGCACGTGCAGGCTTTCCTATTGTGGAAACGCATCAGCGAGGCAAGGATTTACTCTCGGGCTGTGCAACATGGCGAGGGAGCTTGCTCCCTCGCCACTTATTCAGGGGTTGCCTGGACTGGCATGGTCAATTCGACTCGCAGCCCGTCGGGACGGCTGTCGAAATGCAGGCCGCAGCCACAACGCTGGACGATGGCCTGGACGATCGCCAGCCCGAGCCCGCAGCCGGTGCTCTGACCGTTGCGCCAGAAGCGCTGGGTCAGGTGCTGGATATCGTCGGCGGCGATGCCGGGGCCGTGATCGCGGACTTGGAAACGCACGCGCTGGCCGATCATTTCCAGGCTCAGTTCCACCTCGGTATCGTCCGGGGTGTGGCGCAGGGCGTTATCCAGCAGGTTGCGCAAGGCCGCGATGGAAAGCACCGCCGGCATCTGCACCGGTGCATCGGACAGCCCGGGCGCTATGTGCAAGTTGATTCGCCGGGAGTCGCTGCTGGCCGCATCATGGATCGCCAGCCGCGCGACCTGCTCGGCGTTGCACTGCACACCATCGTCGAAGGACAGGCTGCCCTCGACCCTCGCCAGCAGCAATAACTGTTCAAGCGTGCGATGCAAGCGGTCGGCGCCCTCCTCGGCCCGGGCCAGGGATTGGTCACGGGCCGCGCCTTCGGTCATGCGCGCCACTTGCAAATGGGTCTTGATGGCCGTCAGCGGGCTGCGCAATTCGTGGGCAGCATCGCCGGTCAGCCGGCGCTCGCGCTCGATGGTCTTGCCGATGCGCTGGAACAACTGGTTCTGGGTTTCCAGCAACGGCCGCAACTCGCTGGGCAGCGGATGGATCTGCAAGGGTTCCAGGGAGTCGGCATTGCGCCGCATCAGGGCATCGCGCATGCGATTGAGCGGCGCCAGGCCCTGGCCGATGCCCAGCCACAACAGGCACAAGCAACCGAGCAACGCCACGCCTACCGGCACCGAGGCCGCCAGCAGCACCGACAGGTTCAGGGCTTCGCGTTCGATCTGGCGGTCAGCGGTGGTGATGCGCAAATCGCCCCGAGCCAGGGTGAAGCTGCGCCACGGCGCGCCATCGATCATTTGGTCATGGAAGCCGACCTTCTCGGCTTCCAGGGTTTGCTCCGGGGTGGAGTGGCTGCGGGCGAGGATCTCGCCGCGCAAGGAGCTGACCTGGCAGGCCATGCCCCCTGGAATACTCAATTGCTCGGCGCTTAGATGCGTGCCTTCGCCCTTGGTGGGCAATGGCATCTGTTCCAGTAGGCCGGCGACCATTCGCGCCGACGCCACCAGGCGCTGGTCGAGCGAGAACATCATCTGGTTGCGCAGGTCGCTGAGCATCCACGCCGCGGCCAGGGCCCAGATCAGGGCGAAGGCAGCGCCGAGGGTCAGGCTCAGGCGCAGTCGCAGGCTCATCACTTGGAAGTTTCTCCACCTTCAGCCGGCCCCAGGCGATAACCGAGCCCACGCACGGTCTCGACAATGCCATTGCCCAGCTTGCGCCGCAGGTGGTGGATATGAACATTGAGGGCGTTGCTTTCCAGTTCGTCGTTGAAGCCGTAGACGCTGTCCTTGAGTTGCTCGGTGGACAGCACCCGGCCGCGACTGTGCAACAAGGCCTGCAACAACGACTGCTCGCGCCGGGACAGATCCACCGGCTGGCCGTCCAAGGTAGTTTCGCGGCTGCTGGGGTCGTAGGTCAGGCGACCGTGCTCAATCAGATTGACACTGCGCCCCGCCACGCGCCGCAGCAAGGTGTGCAGGCGCGCCGCGAGCTCGCGCAGATCGAAGGGCTTGAGCAAATAGTCATCGGCGCCGGCCTGCAAGCCGTCGACCCGGTCGGTCACCGAATCCCGGGCGGTGAGGATCAGCACCGGAATCTCCAGGCCTTGCTGGCGCAGTTGCCTGAGCAGCTTGAGGCCGTCCTCGTCGGGCAGCCCCAGGTCCAGCACCATGACGTCGAACTCGGCCACGCCGACCATCGCCCGCGCCGCCGATGCCGTGGCGACGTGCTCGACGGTCAGGCCCTGGGCGGTGAGCCCGGCAACGATCCCGCTGGCAATCAACTCATCGTCTTCGCAGACCAGTACGTGCATGGTAAGCCCTGTGGAAAAAGGTACATTAGGCCGCTGGCCGATTAAGCCGACATTATGCGACGAGTCCGGCGAACATGGGCGATCATTGCAGCCTGACGGTCGCCGCCGGGTTAATCGACGGTTAATCGCCAGCCGCCATTGTGCCTCCCACTTGCTCTGTTCTAAGGCTTTACCCATGCGTCGATTGTTTTTGCTGTGGCTGCTGCTGATTTCGAGCCTGGCCCAGGCCGCCAACCCCTTCGAGACCAAACCCGACTTCCTGCCGGTGGAAAAGGCGTTCGTGTTCACCTCCGAACGCCTGGACTCCGGTGAAACCCAGCTGTTCTGGCAGATCGCCGATGGCTACTACCTGTATCAGCAGCGGCTCAAGTTCGATGGCCTGGCCGAGGCACAGAAGCCGGCGCTGCCCGAGGGGGAAGCCCATAGCGACGAGTTTTTCGGCGACCAGCAGGTCTATCGCCAGGCCCTGGAATTGAAGATTCCGGCCGGCGCCACGGGCAAGATCAAGGTCGGCTTCCAGGGCTGCGCCGATGCGGGCCTGTGCTATCCACCCCAGACCCAAGTGGTGGATCTGGGTGGCGGTGCAGCCGCGACAGCCCCTGGCGAGGCACCAGACCAGGCCCTGGCCAGCGGCCTGCAACAACGGGCCCTGGGCTGGAGCCTGCTGGTGTTCTTTGGCCTCGGGCTGCTGCTGGCGTTCACGCCGTGTTCCCTGCCGATGCTACCGATCCTCGCCGGGTTGGTCGTGGGCAGCGGCGCCGGGCCAAGGCGTGGCCTGGCCTTGGCCGGCAGCTACGTGATCAGCATGGCATTGGTGTACGCCGCCATGGGCGTGCTCGCCGCGCTGCTGGGCGCCAATCTCCAGGCGCTGTTGCAGCAACCCTGGCTGCTGGGCACCTTCGCGGCGATATTCGTTTTGCTGGCGCTGCCGATGTTCGGTTTCTTCGAATTGCAATTGCCGGCCGCCCTGCGCGATCGCCTGGAAAAAGCCGGGAGCCAGCGGCGCGGCGGCAGCCTGGTGGGCGCCGGTGTGCTCGGCGCGCTGTCCGGCCTGCTGGTAGGCCCCTGCATGACCGCCCCGCTGGCCGGCGCGCTGCTGTACATCGCCCAGAGCGGCAATGCGCTGCACGGTGGCCTGATCCTGTTCACCATGGGTATCGGCATGGGCCTGCCATTGTTGCTGCTGGTGACGGTGGGCAACCGCTTCCTGCCCAAGCCGGGCGCATGGATGAACCTGGTCAAGGGCGTGTTCGGCTTCCTGTTCCTGGGTACCGCGTTGCTGCTGGTTCGGCCAGTCATCGATGGTTCGCTATGGATCGGCCTGTGGGGTGCGTTGCTGCTGATCGCCGCCTACAGCGCCTGGCGCCAGACCGAAGGGTTCGGACGCATCGCCTATGTCTGCGGCAGTGCCTCGCTGTTGTTCGGCCTGTGGGGCAGCTTGCTGGTGATTGGCGCAGCGGGCGGCGGCGACGACTTCTTCCAGCCTTTGAAGATCTACGCCGGCAGCGAAGGCCGCACGACCGCAAGCGCCCACGATGCTTTCATCACCGTCAGCGAACCTGCCTTCCTGCAACGGGAGCTGGACGCCGCCAAGGCCCAGGGTCAATGGGTACTGTTGGACTACTACGCCGACTGGTGCGTGTCCTGCAAAATCATGGAAAAAAAAGTGTTCGGCCGCGCCGAGGTACTGGACGCCCTGAAGGATGTGCGCCTGTTGCGCCTGGACGTGACCGCCGATAATGCCGCCAGCCGCGAACTGCTGAGCCGTTACCAAGTGCCAGGGCCGCCGAGCCTGCTGTGGATCGGTGCCGACGGTAAAGAACGTCGCAGCCAGCGGATCACCGGGGAAGTCGACGCCAAGGCATTCCTGGAGCGCTGGACCGTCACCCGGGACGCGCGCTGATGCTGACGTTGACCCTGGGCACCTTTGCCATCGCCCTCAATCATTTATTGCTGATCAGCGCCCTGGCACTGGCGACATTCGTAGGCTGGCGGGTGGCCAAGCGCGGTGGCGAGAACCCCGAGTCGGTGCTGTTCGTACTGTTCCTGCTGGGGCTGTTGGCTTCGCGGATCGGCTTCGTCATCGCCTACTGGCAGCATTACCAGGACGCCCCGTGGCAGATCATTGACCTGCGCGACGGAGGTTTCCTGGCCTGGCCGGGCATCCTCGCGCTGGTGATTGGCGCTTTGTCGTGGGCCCGACGTCGCCCGCCCCTGCGCCGTCCGCTGGGCTTCGGTGTCGGCAGCGGTTTGCTGTTCTGGCTGGTAGCAACCCTGTCGCTGACGATTTACGAGCAAGGCACCCGGTTGCCGGACATCAACCTGCGCACCGCCGACGGCGAGACCGTGAAACTCACCGATTATCAGGGCGGCCCCCTGGTGATCAACCTCTGGGCCACCTGGTGCCCGCCCTGCCGCCGTGAAATGCCGGTGCTGGAAGAAGCCCAGCAGCAGCGTCCGGACCTGACCTTCTTGTTCGTCAACCAGGCCGAAAGCATGCAAAGCGTCAGCACCTACCTCGCCACCCAGGGTTTGAGCCTGACCAACGTGTTGTTCGATGGCAGCGGTCGCCTCGGCCAGGCCGTCGGTTCAATGGCCTTGCCTACGACGCTGTTCTACAGCGCCGACGGCCGTCTGCTGGGCAGCCACTTGGGTGAGTTGTCCGAAGCGAGCCTGGCCCGCGCCCTGGAAAACTTCGAAACGCCGGGCTCGACCACGGCGCCCCACCCCGCCATAAGGAAATCGCCATGCCCCGCCTCCGCCACCTGCTGACCCTGGCCGTTGCCGCCGCCCTGTCGCAGGCGCCCTTGCTACAGGCCGAAGAGTTGCCCGCGGCCATCAAGAAGCTCGAAGCCAAGGGTGCGAAAATCGTCGGCACGTTCGACGCCCCGGACGGGTTGCGCGGGTATGCCGCGCAATACCAGAACCGTGGCATGACGCTGTACCTGACACCGGACGGACAACATGTCCTGCTGGGCAACCTGTACGACGCCGATGGCAAGGATCTCAGCGCAGAACCGCTGCAAAAGATGGTCTATGCGCCTATGGCCAAGGCGATCTGGGCCAAGATGGAAGGCAGCAACTGGATCCCCGACGGCAGCAAGGACGCACCACGCACGGTGTATCTGTTCAGCGATCCGAACTGCCCGTACTGCAACATGTTCTGGGAGCAGGCACGGCCATGGGTCAAGGCCGGCAAGGTGCAACTGCGCCATATCATGGTCGGCATCATCCGCGAAGACAGCCCGGGTAAATCAGCCGCGCTGCTGGCGGCCAAGGACCCGGAGAAAGCCCTGGAATCCCATGAAAAAGCCGGCAAGGGCAGCGCACTCAAACCCCTGAAGGACATCCCTCCGGCCATCCAGGCAAAACTGGACGCCAACCAGCAATTGATGGACGAACTGGAACTGTCCGCCACCCCGGCGATTTTCTATATGGACGACAACGGCGAACTGCAGCAGCAACAAGGCGCGCCCTCGCCGGACAAACTGGTGAAGATCCTCGGGCCGAAGTGATATCGACTCCGAAGACCCCATCGCGAGCAGGCTCGCTCCCACAGTTTTAACTGTGTTTGCCAATTCTGCGTCGTTGCAATCCCCTGTGGGAGCGGGCTTGCTCGCGAAAGCGGTGGGTCAGCGGCGCAGGAATTCGAGCAATGCAGCGGTCACGAATTCCGGGTTCTCCAGGTTGGAGATATGCCCTGCTTCCGGGATCAGGACAGAGCGACAACCGATCAGCTCAGCCATTTCCTTGGCCTCCGACGGTGGGCGCGGTTTGTCCTGGTCACCGCACATCACCAAGGTGTTTTTGGCATCGAGTCCGGGCAGGCGCGAGAGGATATCGTCCCGTCCGAAAATGATCCGCCCCAGCGGCACGATGCTGTCGCGCAAGCGATCAGCCGGCAGCGCGGCCAACGCAGCGCGAAATTGCTGGTAGAGCGATGACTGAGGATCGATACCCGGCCGGAAAAAGATCGGCACGACGATGTCCAGCAAGGGTTCGGGAATGCTGCCGCTGGCTTCGATCTTGTCGAACAGCGAGAAGTAATACTGGCGAGTCTGCTCCGGCTCCACACCCGCGTAGGTGTCCATCAGCACCAGCGACTCGAGCCGCTTCGGCGCCGCCAACGCCAGCCGCGTGCCCCACATTCCGCCCACCGAGAGCCCCACCAGGTGGAAGCAATCAATATTCAGGGTATCCATCAACAGCAATGCCTGGCGAGCCAGGTCGTTCAGCGAAGCCATGCCCTCGGGCATTGGCCCGGTTTGACCGTGGCCCCAAAGATCCGGGGCGATCACCCGGTACTGCCGGGACAACGCGTCGATCTGCGGCGCCCACATCGCGTGGTCCCACAAATAACTGCTGCCCAGCAGCACCACCGGGCCATGGCCTTGGTCAAGGTAATGAAGGGGTTGTCCGTCAATGGTTGCAAAGGGCATCGATGACCTCCTTGTTTGAGTGTGAAAAAGCCTTGGGGAGACTGAGCTGTGCCGGGCGAGGCGTCAACCCTGGGCTTTACGGTGCCAGGACTGACGTATCGCCGCGGGACTACAGCCCCTCCAGCTCCGCCATCAAGTCATTCAGCCGATCCACTTTCTCCACGGTCATTTCGCTGGCCGCCAACCCTTCGATGTAGTCGGCCAGTTCCTGCACCGTGCTGCACTCGAACATGGCCCGTAGCGGCACGTTGCGTTGCAGGGCCTTTTGCACCCGCGAGGCGATTTGCGTGGCCAGCAACGAATGGCCGCCCAGTTCAAAGAAGTTGTCTCGCACGCCGACTTTTTCAACCTTCAGCACCGAAGACCAGATGTCCACCAGGGTCTGCTCCAATTCATTGGCAGGTGCCAGGTAATCCTGACTCTGCAACTGCCCGATTTCCAGGTCCGGCAAGGCCTTGCGGTCGAGTTTGCCGTTGGCATTGAGGGGCAGGCGATCGAGCCATAGCCAGTGCAGCGGCACCATGTATTCCGGCAGCTCGCTGCGCAGGCGTTGTTTGATGCGCTCCAGGCGTTCGTTCGGGCTCAGCGCCGAATCGGCGGCCACGAGATAACCCACCAGATGCTTGCCATTGGCGCCCTCTTGCACGCCCACCGCGCCATCACGCACCTCGGGCTGTTCATGCAGCCGCGCTTCGATTTCCCCCAACTCGATGCGGTAACCGCGAATCTTCACCTGATGGTCGATGCGCCCGACATATTCCAGCACGCCATCGCGGCGCCGCCGGGCTAGATCGCCGGTGCGGTAGAGCCGCTCTCCAGGCGCGCCGAACGAATTCGGCACAAACACCGGGGCAGTGCGCAGGGGATCGCTGACATAACCGCGGCCAACCCCGATGCCGGCCACGCACAACTCACCGACGGCCCCCAGCGGCACCAGCTCCAGCGCGCCGTCGAGCAAGTACAGGCGGTTGTTATCGGTGGGCGTGCCGATCGGCAGGTAAGTGCCACGGGTCGACGCCTGATCGACGCGGAAGAACGCCACGTCATCGGAGCATTCCGCCGGTCCGTAGGCATTTACCAGGCCGATTTCCGGGTAACGCAGCAACCATTGATGGGCCAGTTCCGGCGGCATCGCTTCGCCGGTGGGTAGCATCCAGCGCAAGCCGTCGAGGCCAATGCGTTCCTGGGCGAGCATGCCCTGGATCAGCGACGGCACGCTCTCCAGCACCGTGATGCCCTGGTGTTGCACATGTTCCAGCAGTCCTTGCGGGTCGTGGGCGATGGCGTTGGGCACGATGTCCACCCGGCCACCGAACAACGGCGCGGCGAGGAACTGCCAGACTGAAATATCGAAACTCTGGGACGCGGTCTGCGCGATCACGTCAGCTTCGCCCAGCGCCAGGTAGGGCACCTTGCTCAGTTGGTTATTGAGCATGCCGCGCTGTTCCACCATCACGCCTTTGGGCAAACCGGTGGAACCGGAGGTGTAGATCACATAGGCCAGGTTGTCCGGCCGACTGTAGACCCCTGGGTTTTCCAGCGAAACATCGCTGGCCTGGACGTCTTCCCATACCAGCAGCCTCGGCCGCCCGGAACAGGCGAACGCCTCCAGCAAGGCCAGTGCCTGGGCGTGACAGGCCCGGGTGCAGACCAGCAGCGGTGTGCGACTCAGCTCAATGATGCGGCTCAGGCGCTGGCTCGGCAGGCCCGGGTCCAGCGGCAGGTAACCTGCACCGGCCTTGAAGCTGCCAATGATCATGCCCAGCAGCTGCGCATCCCGCTCGGCCAGCAGCGCGACCGGTTGGTCAGGCCCGACCCCGGAGGCGATCAAGGCGTGGCCGAGGCGGTTGCTGCGTGCATTCAGCTCGGCGTAGCTGTACCGCGTGCCGAGGCAACTGACGGCGATGCATTGCGGATGGGCCGCGACCCGGGCCTCGAACAGCTCGGCGTAGCTCTGCTCCAGCGGATAGGCGTGCTCGCTCTGGTTGCAGCCGTCGATCAGGAACGCCTGCTCCTCGGTGGCAATCAATGGCAACTCGGCCATATCACCGTGGAAACCTTCCATCAGGGCCAGCAGCAAGCGCTTGAACTCGCCCAGCAACCCCTCGACAGTGGACTCGTCGAAGTAGCGCTGGTCATAGGAAAGGTGCAACCCCAGGTCATCTCCCGGATAGCAGACTGCCGTCAGCGGGAAGTTGGTGTGGGTGCGGCCCGAGTCGGAAGTGGCGTTGAGGCTTTGGGCGCGGTCCAGCACCGAGACTTCCACCGGCGCGTTCTCGAACACAAACAAGCTGTCGAACAGTGGCTGGCCCTTGGGCAGCTCGCTGACCTCCTGGATGCTCACCAGCGGCAGGTATTCGTACTCGCGCAGTTGCATGTTGCTGTCCAGCAAGCCACTGAGCCACTGACGGACACTGCAGCGCTGATCGTCCTCGGGCACCTGCACCCGCAACGCGACGCTGTTGATGAACAGCCCGACCGTGCGCTGCATTTGCGGCAGTTGCACCGGACGCCCGGCGACCGTGACGCCGAACAGCACGTCCCGGTCGCCACTGACCCGCCGCAGCACCAAGGCCCACGCTGCCTGGGCGAAGGTATTCACGGTCAGTTGGTGGGCCTGGGCCAGCTCCCGCAGCCGCGCACCGTCACGCTCGTCGAGGCGGGTGTAGCAGTCGCCGACAATCATCCCGCCGCTGTCACCGGCATGTTCGCGCAGGAACGGCCGGTCGCCAGGGATCGGCGTGGTCCGCTCGAAACCTTGCAGGTTGCGCTTCCACCACTGCCGGGCTTCGGCCAGGCTCTGGCGTTGCAGCCAGCCGATGTAGTCGCGATAGCGCGGTGGCACGGCCAGGTGCGCCTCGCGATGTTCGCCGAGGGCGGTGTAGATCTCGAAGAAATCGTCCATCAACAGCGAACGGCACCAGGCGTCGATCAGGACGTGGTGGTTGCTCATCATGAACCAGTAGCGCGCTGCGCCGACCCGGATCAGCCGCAGGTGGAACGGTGCCTGGTTCAACAGATCGAAACCGGCCTCGCGCTCGTCTTTGAGCATCGCCTGGAGCTTGGCTTCCTGGGCGTCTTCGGGCACGTCAGACCAATCGAGGTATTGCACCGGTGTGCTGCCGGGCTTGTGGATGATTTGCAGCATGTCTTCGCCGACGTTCCAGCAGAACGAGGCACGCAAGGCCTCATGGCGAGCAATGACCGCCTGCCAGGCCTGGGCGAAACGCTGCGGGTCCAGTTCGCTGTTGATGCGGTAGCGATCCTGCATGTAATACAGGCCGGTGCCCGGTTCCAGCAGGGTATGCAACAGCATGCCTTCCTGCATCGGCGTCAGCGGATAGACATCCTCGATCTGTGCGGCCGGCACCGGCAGGCTGTCGAGCTGGCCCTGGGTGAGTTTGGCCAAGGGAAAATCCGACGGCGTCAGGCCGCCCGCCTCGTCCGTCAGGCAATGCTCGATCAAGCGTTGCAGCTCATCGAGGTAGGTATCGGCCAGGGCGGCAATGGTTTGTCTGTCGTGGCGTTCGCGGCTGAATGTCCAACGCAGCACCAGCTCGCCGCCGCTGACCTGGCTGTCGATGCTCAGCTCGTTGGGCAGCGGCGCGTCAGGGTCATGGATGGCCCCCAGTGGTGCGTCCAGCGGCCGGAACAGCGCGTCCTGGCCGAGGGTCTGATCGAGTTGGCCAAGGTAGTTGAAGGTGATCGCTGCGTGCGGCAGGTCGGCCATTGCCTCGCGAGTCGCCTTGTCAGCCAGATAGCGCAGCACGCCATGGCCCAGGCCCTTGTGAGGTACTGCGCGCAATTGCTCCTTGATGGCCTTGATGGACGCGGCGAAATCTCCGTCCGACGGGCTCAGGCGCACCGGATAAACACTGGTGAACCAGCCCACGGTGCGGGTCAGGTCGATGTCGTTGAACAACGCTTCGCGACCGTGGCCTTCGAGCTGGACCAGGACCGACGCATGGCCGCTTGAACGGCACAGTACCCGGACCAGGGCCGTGAGCAACAGGTCGTTGACCTGGGTGCGGTAGGCACTCGGCGCCTGTTGCAGCAGTTGGCGGGTGCGCTCGGCGTCAAGGCGCACATTGACCGTATCTGCGTGGCGCTCCAGGTTCGCGCCATCAGGATCCGCGCACGGCAACGTCACTTGCGGACCGCTCAACTGCGCTTGCCACCAACCCAGTTCTTCGCGCAGGGATTCGCTGCCGACATAGACCTGCAAGCGTGCGGCCCAATCACGGAACGGGCTGGTCTTGGCCGGCAACCGGGTCGTTTGCCCCTCCGCCAGCTGGCGGTAGACGGTTTGCAGATCGTCCATCAACACTCGCCACGACACACCGTCCACGACCAGGTGATGAATGACGATCAACAGCCGTTGCCGGCCATCGGGCAACTGCGCCAGGACCGCGCGCAACAAAGGTCCGGTTGTCAGGTCCAGACTGCGCTGCGTCCCGGCAAACAAGCTTTCACACTCTTCTTCGGCTTGCACCGACACGTGCCGCAACAGCGACGCATCGGATAGCGGCCGGTGCTCCGCGTGCCAGTGCCCGGCAGATTCGTCGAAGCCCAGGCGCAAGGCATCGTGCTGTTCGAAGACACTGCGCAACGCCTGCTCCACAAGCTGCGGCTCCAGGCGTGTAGCCGGCTCCAGCAGCAACGCCTGGTTCCAATGCTGACGGTTGGCAATCGCACTGTCGAAAAACCAATGCTGGATCGGCGTCAGCCCGGACTTCCCCATCAACAGGCCTTGCTCGGCAATCACCTGCTCACTGTGGGTGGCGATGGCGGCCAGCGCCTGCACGGTCTGGTGCTGGAACAAGTCCCGAGGGGTGAAATGAATGCCTTGCTGCCGAGCGCGGCTGACCACTTGGATGGACAGGATCGAATCACCGCCCAGCTCGAAGAAGTTGTCCTCAAGTCCCACCTCGCCCACGTTCAGCACGTCGCACCAGATCGCCGCCAGGGTTTGCTCCAGAGCATTGCTTGGCGCCACGTAGCGCTGGCGGTTGAGCTCCGGGTCCGGCATCGGCAAAGCCCGACGATCGAGCTTGCCGTTCGCAGTCAGTGACATGCTCGCCAACAGGATCAGGTGCGTGGGCACCATGTAGTCCGGCAGTTGGACCTTGAGATGGTGTTTCAACGCGTCGCGCAGGGCCGCCTGCTGTGCGGCGTCCTGTTCGGCGACATCGGTCACCAGGTAACCGGCCAGCTGCTTGCCTCCCGGCATGTCGAGGGCCAGCACCACCGCCTCGCGCACCGCGGGATGTTCCAGCAGGCGGGTTTCGATTTCCCCCAGTTCGATGCGGAACCCACGGATTTTCACTTGATGGTCGATCCGTCCCAGGTACTCCACCAAACCATCGGCTCGCTGGCGCACCAGGTCGCCGGTGCGATAGAGCCGCCCGCCGTCGGCAGCAAACGGATCGGCGACAAACCGCTCGGCGGTCATGCCCGGCCGTTGGTGATAACCCTGGGCCAGACCGGCGCCGCCAACGTACAGCTCACCCGTCGCACCTTGCGGCACCAGGGCCAGGTCGGCGTCGAGAATGTAGGCCACCCGGGCGCCGATCACGCTGCCGATCGGCACACTCGCCGCGCCCTCCTCCAGATGCTCCGGCGCCAGGCTCGCCAGCGGCATGACCACGGTTTCGGTCGGGCCATAGGCGTTGAAGAACAGGCTCGGCTTGAACGCGCCACGGATGCGTTGCAGGTGCTCGCCGGTCAGGGCTTCGCCACCGGTGATGCACATGCGCACCGGCAGGGTCTGCCCCCGGGTCGCCAGCCATTGCGCCAATTGGCTGCCGTAGCTGGGGGTGAAGCCGAGGATGTTGATGCGGTGCTGGCGAATCAGCCCGCAGATTTCCTCGGCGTCCCACTGTCCCTGGGCCCGCAGCACCACGTGGGCACCGCTGAGCAACGGCACCAGCAGGCGCTCGGTGGCGGCGTCGAAGTTGATGGAGTAGAAATGCAGTTCGCAATCGTCCGCACGCATGCCGAAGCGCTTGATCACCGCTTGGCAGTGCATGGCGATTTCGCCATGGGACACCACCACGCCCTTGGGCTTGCCGGTGGAGCCGGAGGTGTAGATCAGATAGGCCTGGTGTTGCGGCAGGTTGATCAGCGGCGGCGCGTGTTCGGGGTATTGCACCAGAGCCGTCGAATCCTCTTCGAGGCACCCATGGCCGACGCCGTTCGGTAAGGAGCCCAAGGCTGTGAGCATCGCCCGATCACTGAGCAGCAAGGCGACGCCGCTGTCCTCGATCATGTAGTGCAGGCGGTCCAGCGGATATTCCGGGTCCAGCGGCACGTAGGCGCCACCGGCCTTGAGGATAGCCAGCAGGCCGATGACCATTTCCAGCGAGCGCTCCAGGGCCAGGCCGACCCGCACCTGCGGCCCGACACCGCGCTCGCGCAGCCTCCAGGCCAGGCGATTGGCGCGGCGGTCGAGTTCGCTGTAAGTCAGGGTCTGCCCGGCGAAGGTCAAGGCCGGCGCGTCGGGATGCATGCGGGCCTGTTCGTCGAACAGCTCATGGAGGCATTGATCCAGGCGATGCTCACCGGGCTCAACGCCCAGGCTGTCGAGCATCCGCTGCTGCTCATCGGTTCCCATCAACGGCAGCTCGCTCAAGCGTCGCGCCGGATCGACCAGCAGCGCTTCCAACAGATTGCGCCAATGCGCGGCCATGCGCGCGATACGCGGCTCATCGAATAGATCGGTGCTGTAGGTCAGGCAGCAACCCAGGCGCTGGTCCAGGTCGGTGACCTCAAGGTTCAGGTCGAACTTGGTGGCCCGGGCATCGTTGACCAAGTACTCGACGCTCATGCCCGCCAGCGTGCGGCTTTGCTGGAATTCCCAGCGCTGCACGTTGCACATCACTTGGAACAGCGGGTTGTAGGCAGCGCTGCGCGGCGGTTGCAGGGCTTCCACCAGATGATCGAACGGCAGGTCCTGATGGGATTGGCCTTCGATGACCGTGTGGCGAACCTGCTCGAACAGTTCACTGACTGACATGTGCCCATCGAGCTGGCAACGCAGCACCTGGGTATTGAGGAAGGCGCCGATCAGCCCTTCGCTTTCCGGGCGGATGCGGTTGGCCACTGGCGCGCCGATGCGCAGGTCACCCTGGCCGCTGTAGCGATAGAGCAGCACGGCCAGGGCGGCGGTCATGGTCATGAACAGGGTCAAGCCGTGCTCGGCGTTGAAGGCACGAACCCGGGCGGCCAAGTCGTCGCTGAGGTCGAAGCGGAACAGCTCGCCGCGATGGCTTTGCACCGGCGGACGCGGACGGTCGCCCGGCAGTTCCAACAGCGGATATTCATGGCCCAGCTGTGCGGTCCAGTAATCCAATTGCCGTTGGCGCTCGCCAGACTCCAGCCATTGACGCTGCCAGACGCTGTAATCCAGGTATTGCACCGGCAACGGTTCCAGAGGCGATTCGCGGTCGTCGATAAAGGCTTCGTACAGCGCGCTCAGTTCTCGAGCGAAAATGTCCATCGCCCAGCCTTCGGTGACGATGTGGTGCAGGGTCAGCACCAGGTAATGTTCCTGCTCGCTGGTCTTGACCAGGCAGGCCCGCAGCAGCGGCCCGGTTTCCAAGTCGAAGGGCTTGTGGGCCTCGCTGTCCGCCAGCTGCTGCACCCGCTGCTCGCGGGCATCGGCAGTCAATGCCGAGAAGTCCTTCCAGTCCATGCGCAGGCCCGTTTCGGCGTGTACCTGCTGCCAGGCCACGCCATCAATGCTCGGGAAGGTGGTGCGCAGGGTTTCGTGACGCAGGATCAACGCCTGCAAAGCCGCCTCGAAACGCCCGACATCCAGCACCCCGCGCAAGCGCGCCATGCCCCCAACGTTGTAGGCCGGGCTGTCCGGTTCCATCTGCCAGAGGAACCACATACGCTGTTGGGAATACGACAGCGGCACCGGTTGGCTGCGATCGACTTTATCGATGGGCGGCTGGCGGTTGATCTGGCCGCTGGCCTGGATCAACCGCACTTGTTCGGCAAAGGCGCCCAACTCGCTGGCATCGAACAGCACCCGCAACGGCAGCTCGACGTTACAGGCCTGGCGAGTGCGGGAAATGATCTGGGTCGCCAGCAGCGAATGGCCACCCAGGGCAAAAAAATCGTCACGCAGGCCGATGCGCACCAGCCCCAACACGTCGCGCCAGATGGCCGCGATCTGTTGCTCAAGGGCGCTGGCCGGCTCGACGTGCTCGCGCACCAGCCATTGCGGCTCGGGCAAGGCCGCGCGGTCGAGCTTGCCGCTTGGGCCCAAGGGCATGACGTCCAGGCGCAGCATTTGCGCGGGCACCATGTAATCCGGCAGCTCGGCGGCCAGGGCGGTTTTGAGGCGGGCGTTCAGCGTGTCCTGATCGTCAGCCACGTCCGGGGCGGTGTAGTAGCCGATCAACTGTGGACCGGCCGCGGTGTCGCGCACCAACACCGCCACTTGGGCGACGCCAGCCTGGGCCAGCAGGCGCGCTTCGATTTCCTGGGGTTCGACCCGGAAGCCACGCAGCTTGACCTGTTGGTCGAGACGACCGAGGTATTGGAGCACGCCGTCGGCGCTCCAACGCGCCCGGTCGCCGGTGCGGTACAACCGCGCACCGGTCGGCCCGAGCGGGTCTGCAACAAAACGCTCGGCGCTCAGGCCCGGACGCCCGAGGTAACCCCGGGCCAGGCCCAAGCCGCCGATGCACAATTCGCCCGACACGCCGGTCGGGACAGGGTTGAGGTCGCTGTCGAGCACACGGCACAGCACGTTGCCCAGGGGACGGCCGATTGGCGAGCGCTCGCCGTCGGCCTCGGTGCAATGCCAATGGGTGACGTTGATCGCGGTTTCGGTCGGGCCATAGCGGTTGTGCAGTTGCGCCGCTGGCAGTTGCGCCAGCACGCGGTTGCGCAACTCGGCCGGCAACGCCTCGCCGCCGGAAAACACTCGGCGCAGGCTGATGCAGCGGGCGCTCAGGGGCTCGTCGATAAACAGGCTGAGCAGCGGCGGCACAAAGTGCAGCGTGGTCACGCCAAACTGTTCGACCAACTGGGCGATGCGGTGCGGATCACGGTGCTCGCCCGGGCCGGCGAGCAGCAACTGGCTACCGGTGATCAGCGGCCAGAAGCACTCCCATACCGATACGTCGAAACTGATGGGCGCCTTTTGCATCAGCACATCGGTTTCATCCAGCCGGTAGGTGGCCTGCATCCATTGCAGGCGTTCGGCCAAGGCGGCGTGGGTGTTGCCGACGCCCTTGGGCTGGCCGGTGGAACCGGAGGTGTAGATCACGTAGGCCAGGTGCTCGCCATGCAGGTGCAAGCCCGGCGGGTTGCTCGGCCATTGCTCCAGATGCAGGGCGTCCATGGCGATGACGCTGACGCCCGCGCAGGCCGGCAAGCGTTCGAGCAGCCCGGTTTGGGTCAGCAACAGATCGACGCCGCTGTCCTGAAGCATGTACGCCAGGCGTTCGGCCGGATAGTCCGCATCCAGCGGTACGTAGGCGCCGCCAGCCTTGATGATTGCCAGCACGCCAATAAGCAGCTGCGGCGAGCGCTCGGCGGCAATCGCCACGCACACGTCGGGGCCGACGCCCTTATCCCGCAGATAATGGGCCAGGCGATTGGCCTGGGTGTGCAGCTCGGCGAAGTCCATGCGCCCACCGTCCCACAGCAGCGCGGTACGTTGCGGCGTGCATCGGGCTTGTTCATTCAACAAATCCGGCAGCCATTGTGCGGCCGGGTCGCAGGGCGCCGCGCTCCACTGCTGCTGGGCGGTGTATTCATCGGCAGTCAACAGTGGCACATCACCGACGGCGAGTTGCGGGTCGGCACAAACGGCCCGCAGCAGGTTGCAGTAATGCTCCGCCAGCCGGGCGATGGTCGCCGCTTCGAACAGCTCGTCGGCGTAATCGAACGACAGCGTCAGGCGACCGTTGCGATCTTCCTCGCTGTGCAGTTGCAGGTCGAACTTGGCTTCGCGGCTGTGCCACGGCAGCTCATCGGCCAACAGGCCCGGCAGGCGCCGCAAGGCACTCAGGTCACGTTGCTGGTGATTGAACATCACTTGGAACAGGCCGTGCTCCCGAGCCTGCGGGAAGGCTTCGAGCAATTGTTCGAACGGCAAGTCCTGGTGGGCCTGGGCGCCGAGCGTGGCTTCGCGGGCCTGGGCCAGCAGCGCGGCGAAGGGTTGGCGTGTTTCGACCAACCCGCGCAGCACTTGGGTGTTGATAAAGAAGCCGATCAGGCCCTGGGTTTCCAGGCGCGGACGGTTGGCGTTGGGTACGCCGATGCGCAGGTCGGACTGCCCGGTGTAGCGCTGCAACAAGGCCTGGAAGGCCGCCAGCAACAGCATGAAGGGCGTGGCGTCATGGGCCTGGGCTACGCGACGCAGGGCATCA
The DNA here is from genome assembly GCF_001269755.1 of Pseudomonas sp. Q12-87. Classification (NCBI taxonomy): domain Bacteria; kingdom Pseudomonadati; phylum Pseudomonadota; class Gammaproteobacteria; order Pseudomonadales; family Pseudomonadaceae; genus Pseudomonas; species Pseudomonas sp. Q12-87. Next base: position 377,198 of record NZ_LHVI01000023.1, read on the forward strand.
CTCAGGACTTTGTCCAGCCGCAAACTATGCCGCGCCGCGCTGCGACAATGTTGAGCACTGCGCGGATGGTCCGTGTTGAGGGCCAAGATGGGTTGCTCGTCGCCCAATTGCTGTTTCCAGTAGTCCAGCTGGCGTTCAGCCTCCCCTTGCTCCAGCCATTGGCGTTGCCAGTTGCCGTAGTCGGCGTACTGCAACGGCAGCGGCGCCAGTTCGGCGACTTGCCCCTGGCTGGCGGCGGCGTACAGCCGCGAGAATTCTTCGATCAGGACGTTCATCGACCAACCGTCGGCGATGATGTGGTGAATCGTCACCAGCAGTTGATGCTCGTCCTCTTCGAGGCGCAGCAAGGTGACCCGCAGCAGCGGGCCCTTTTCCAGGTCAAACGGCGTAGCCGCTTCCTCGTCTCGAACCTGCCGCGCCCGGGCCTGGCGTTGGTCGGCAGGCAAGTCGCCGAGGTCCAGTACTTGCAGGTCGAACTCACCGGCCGGATCGACCCGTTGCAGCGCCACGCCATCACGCTCCAAAAACCGCGTGCGCAGGGATTCGTGGCGCTCGATCAACTGCTGGAAGCTGGCGCGCAGTGCGCTCTCGTCCAGCTCGCCGCGCAAGTGCAGGGCGCCCGGAATGTTGTAGGCGTGGCTCGCCGGATCGAGCTGCCAGGTGATCCACAAACGGTTCTGGGCCAACGACTGCGGCAGTGCTTGATTGCGCGGCAAGGCTTCGATCAACGTTGGGCCGCCGTCCAGTGGCTGGCTCGCCACCGCTGCGGTGAAAGCGGCCAGGGTCGGGGCTTCGAACAGCAGGCGCAGATTGATCGCCTGGCCCAATTGGTCGCGCAGACGTGCGACCACCTGGGTGGCGGCGATGGAGTTGCCGCCCAGCAGGAAAAAATGATCGTCGGCCTGGACCTGCGCCACCGGCAAATGCTCGCACCAGACTTGGCCGATCAGGGTTTGCAGGGCCGATGCCGGGCTCGTTGCAGGGCTGACAGCATCCGCAGCCGACGGGAACAGTGCATAACTGTCGAGGCTGCCTTCGGCCCAGCGGGAGCGGCAGGCCGTGCGCTGCAACTTACCGCTGGAGGTCTTGGGCAACGCACCGGGATTGAGCAGCACCACCACGCTCGGCGCTTGCTGGCAGGCTTCGGCCACGGCTTGGCGGATGGCGTTGATCAAGGCGTCGGGCGGCAGGATTTTCTGCACGCTGCGGCTGATTTCCGCTGCGATGCCGATACCTTCCGCACCGTTCTCATCGACCGCGAACGCCGCGACCCGGCCCTTGCGCACCACCTCCACTTCACGCTCGATGGCTTGCTCGATGTCCTGGGGATACAGGTTCTGCCCGCGCACGATCAGCAAGTCTTTCAAGCGACCGGTGATGAACAGCTCGCCGTCGCGCAGGAAACCCAAGTCGCCAGTGCGCAGCCAGGTACGGCCTTCGTGCTGGACAAAGGTCTTGGCGCTGGCCTCGGGATTGCGCCAGTAGCCATGGGCGATGCTCGGGCCGGTGGCCCAGACCTCACCGACCTGATTGTCCGCCAACGGTTGCAACGTGCCCGGTTCGACGATCAACACCCCATGCCCGGGCTGGCTGACACCGCAGCTCATCACCGCACCGCCCTGCCCCGGTTCGACGCGGTTTTGCGCCAACGCCGCGTCATCCACCCGCAACGCAGCAATGCCTTGTCGGCGCGGCGTGCCGGCGACAAACAGCGTCGCCTCGGCCAGGCCATAGGAGGCCATGAAATTGTCCGGGGTGAAGCCGCATGGGGCGAATTTCTCGGCGAAACCCTCCAGGGTGTCGAGGCGGATCGGCTCGGAACCCGAATAAGCCACGCGCCAACCGCTCAGGTCGAGCGCCGCGAGGGCCGAATCGCTGACCCGCTCGCTGCACAACCGATAAGCGAAATCCGGACCGCCGCTGATGGTCCCACCGTACTCGCTGATCGCTTCCAGCCAACGCAATGGACGGGCCAGAAAATACGCAGGTGACATCAACACGCAGGGAACGCCGCTGAACACCGGCTGCAACAGGCCGCCGATCAGGCCCATGTCGTGGTAGAGCGGCAGCCAACTGACGATGACATCGTCGGGGTTCAGGTCGATGCCGAAGCCGTGGCGAATCAATGATTCGTTGGCCACCAGATTGCCGTGGCTGACCTGTACGCCCTTGGGCAAAGCAGTGGAACCGGAGGTGTATTGCAGGAAAGCGATGTCGTCGTCCCGCAGCGTCGGCATGACCCATTGCGTGGCGATAGCCGGGTCGAGCACATCGACACACATCACCGGCGGTGCCGATTCGATGGCTTGCAACGGGTCGCGCAATGGGCTGCTGGTAAGCAACAGGCGCGGTTCGGCGTCGGCGATGATCGATAACAGGCGTTCCTGGTGATGCCGACGGGCGGACTCCGGTGGATAAGCTGGCACGGCAATCACCCCGGCGTACAGGCAGCCAAAAAACGCCGCGACGTAATCCGGGCCACTGGGGAACAGCAACACGACGCGATCCCCAAGGGCTGCGTCAACCTGCAAGGCGGCGGCGATGGTCCGTGCGCGCAAATCCAGGTCGCGATAACTCAGCACCGCACTCTGCTCCGGGGTGTCGGCAAGGAAGCGCAAGGCCACCCGGTCCGGCGTCAACGCGGCGCGGCGTTGGAGGGCATGGGCCAAGGTGCTGGGGAGTTCGAACGCGTCGGTCATGGGGTTTCCTGCCTGAATTCGGCTTACAAGTGGTCACCCATGGAAACGGATAACGCCGTCAGATAATTAGTCGGCGTCCCGGCGCACCGGACCGCTCAGCCGCTATCCGCCGCGACAAAGGGTCGCGGGACTGACGCTGGACTTTCCCGCATCAATAATTCTCCCTCTCAATTGACAATCATTATCATTCAGCCTAATTTGGCGCTCGATGTGCAGGACGGGGCCGGCATCCGGCCGTCCTGCTAACTTTTTGCAGCAAGGTGAATTCCATGACGGAACAAGTATCCACAAGCAGGTGCGACTCACCGTTACTCCAGGCGTTCGTCGACAACCGATTGATCCTGGTTAAGATCGCCGCGCGCATCACCGGCTGTCGGTCCCGGGCCGAAGACGTGGTGCAGGACGCGTTTTTCCGACTGCAATCGGCGCCGCAGATCACCTCTTCGTTCAAGGCCCAGCTCAGTTATCTGTTCCAGATCGTGCGCAACCTGGCGATCGATCACTACCGCAAGCAAGCGCTGGAGCAGAAATATTCGGGACCGGAAGAGGAAGGGCTAAACGTGGTCATCCAGGGGGCTTCGCCGGAAACTTCCCACATCAATTTTTCCACACTGGAACACATCGCTGACGCACTGACCCAACTGCCCAGCCGCACGCGTTATGCCTTCGAGATGTACCGTTTGCACGGTGTGCCGCAGAAAGACATCGCCAAGGAATTGGGCGTTTCGCCGACCCTGGTGAACTTCATGATTCGCGACGCCCTGGTGCATTGCCGCAAGGTGTCAGGGGTTCGGGGGGATACGTTCGCCCGGCGGTGATTATGGGTGGTCTTGCCGGCCCCATCGCGAGCAAGTTCGCCCACAGGGGATATGTGGTGTACCACTTACATTCAATCACATCGAAACAGTGTGGGAGATTCTATGGTGCGGGGCTACCCCTTAAATGCCTTTCGGTAAGTATTCGCTCTGGTTCTTCAGCAGGGCGAATACCACTCGAGCAAGCTTGCGGGCCAGTGCAACTAATGCTTCGGTTGTGCTGAGTCCCCGGGCCCTCAGTGCCTCATAAAAACCCTTCCATGCCGCTGTGCGCCTCGCCGACATCGCGGCGTTATGCATCAATCGACGTGCCTCTGGGTCACCTCGCTTAGACAAGCAGCGGCGTCCCTTCTTTTTCCCTGAATCCGATATACGCAGGTCTAGGCCCAGAAAAGCGATGAAGGCATCGGCATTTCTGAAATCCCCACGCTGAAACGACGTGAGCAAACGGGCACCGCTCAATAGGCCGATACCTTCGACTTTCATGCAACGCTTGAGCTGAGCGCTCAAGCCAGCTGCTTCCAACTGCGTCTGGATTGTTTTCTCGAGCAAGATTTCCAGTCGTTGCATGGCCTTTATCTGGTGCTCAAACGCCGTTTTGAGCAACGGTTCGTTGGACCAACTTTGCTTGAGGCTGACACGCGCCTGAACCAAGGCTGCTCGGCGCC